>JAITOV010000018.1 GCA_031289735.1 Peptococcaceae bacterium | reverse complement strand
TTCTCGGCGACCTGGGCGTAGAAAGTGCCTGGTGGGGTTCGGTCGTCCTGTTTATCGGCATCCTGTCTGCCCTCCTAGGCGTGGCGTACGCTCTGATGGAGCACAATATCAAACGCCTGTTGGCTTTCCACAGTGTGGAAAATATCGGCATCATCCTGATTGGCCTGGGCGTGAGTTTCATGGCGCTGGCCGGCGGCCATCAGGTACTCGGCGGCCTGGCGCTAACCGCCGCTCTTCTCCATACCTTTAATCACGCTTTGTTTAAAGGCGGGCTCTTCTTGGGAGCCGGCTCTATGCAATATGCCACCGGGACCAAGGATATAGAAAAACTCGGCGGCCTGATCCGCAGGATGCCGGTTACGGCTTGCCTGGTCTTGTGTTTTTCTCTGGCTATATCCGCGCTCGTTCCCTTTAACGGCTTTATCAGCGAGTGGCTCACCTATCAAGCCCTGCTGACGCATATCTTGTCCGAACCGGCCGGCATGTCCTTGTTATCCATTCTGGCTGTAGCGGCGCTCGGCATGACCGGTGCGCTGGCTGCGGCTTGCTTCGTCAAACTCTTCGGAATATCTTTTTTGGGTCTGCCGCGCAGTTCCGCAGCGGAGCAAGCGCGTGAAGTACCCTGGACCATGGGGCTCGGCATGGGTATTCTCGCGGTATTATGCTTGGGGATTGGGCTATACCCTTGGGGCGCTGTCCGTTTGCTTGATCCGGTGATCACGGGGATGCTCGGCAGTTCGACGCTGGGAACGCTGAGTGGCAATCTCGTTCTGCTGGTTGACCGGTCCGCGCTGGCTGGCGCATCCGCACAGTCCGTTTCTCTTCTTTCCCCGCTCATCTTCCTGGGGATCTTGACAGCCATGATCATCATCAGCCTGATGATGATCCGGATCTTCGGCGGACGCTATATCGAACGCCGCTACGGTACTTGGGACTGCGGCTTTGAAGCTTTGAACGCCAGGATGCAGTATTCCGCCACCGGATTTAGCAAGCCGCTCCGGATTGTCTTCCGCATGCTCTTCCGCCCATCACGTCTGACTACGGTTGAAGGGAACACCTACCATCCGGATGCGATCCATTACTCCGTCTCTGTGATTTCGCTGTTTGAGGAGTATATGTATCATCCGCTGATCCGTCTGAGTAAACGTCTGTCTAAAAGCGCCAAATTCCATGTCCAAACAGGCAACATCCACACCTATCTGCTGTATATTTTCCTGGCGATTATCGTCCTGATGCTCTATTACCGTTTAATGCCCAGTTAACCGCTGAAAAAGGAGGTATCCCTGAGCATGAACACTTTGAGTTACATCCTGATCCAATGCGGCGTGATCCTCCTGACAGCCCCATTGGTTAACGGGCTGATTCGTAAGGTGAAGGCTTGGAGTCAGAAACGCCGTGGGGCGCCTGTGTGGCAGATGTATGCTGATCTGTACAAGCTGATCCGCAAAGGAACCGTCGTATCCGACGTATCGTCTTGGGTGTTCAAAGCCACGCCCTATCTGGTTTTTGCCACAGCGCTCAGCGCCGCGCTCCTGGTTCCGATCTCCATCCGGATTCAACCCGCGTTGCTTCCCGGGGATTTTATCATGCTCGTCTCCATCCTGGCGCTGGGACGCTTTTTCCTGATGACGGCGGCGCTCGACACCGCCAGCACTTTTGGCGGGATGGGCAGCAGCAGAGAAGCGTTGATTTCTTCTTTAATCGAACCGTCGATCATGGTTTCCCTGATCACCCTAGCCTTGCTCAGTCACACCACTTCGCTCAGCGCGATGATGGGCAGTATGCAGCTTCTTCGTCTGCCGTTGATTCATCCGGCCTTCCTGGCTGTTTTCCTGGCTTGGATGATCATCCTGCTCGCCGAGACGGCCAGACTGCCGATTGACGACCCCGCTACGCACCTGGAACTAACGATGGTACACGAAGCCATGCTGCTGGAGTATTCCGGGCGGCATCTGGCCCTGATGGAATATGGCGCCGCGCTAAAGCAACTGGTTTTGATCACGCTGATCGTTAATCTCTTTTTTCCGCACGATCAATGGATCCCCATGGCAGGGATCGCCGGAATCGGCTTATCCATCACGATCTATGTGTTCAAGGTCATCCTGTTTGCCCTGCTCATCGGCTGGATTGAAGTCAATACTGTGAAGTTAAAATTGTTCTCCATTCCCAATCTGGCGGCCCTGGCCTTTATTCTATCGTTCCTGGGCATTCTACAATACTTGATCGTTGGAGGTGCATAGACGTATGATCCTGGGTAGTTTATCTGTGCTGATTCTGCTCTCCTCCTTTGTCCTGATGGCCAATAAGCATATAAAATCTTATGTAAAAACCTTTCGCGCCCAGTCTCTCTTGATTGCCTGCGCTACTGGGATCATGGGCGTAGAAAGCTTGCTCAAGGATTCCCGGGTGGATGTTCTGGTCGTCTGTGTTTTGATTATCGCCCTGAAAGTGATCTATATTCCTAAGCTCTTGAATAAGACCCATGCCCATACCCATTACAAAGTGGAAAAGGATTTTATTCTCAATATTCCGCTGTTGGTCATCATCTGCTTCGCTCTGGTGGTATTTTCCTATTTTATTCTATCTTCCCTGGGCGAATCACACGTGCAACTGGCGAATTCCGTCTCGGTGATCTGGATCGGGCTGTTCTTCATGATCAGCCGGCGCAAAGCCATCGGCCAGATTATCGGCTTCCTGGTGATTGAAAACGGTCTCTTTATCTCCGCGCTCCTGATTACCGAAGGGATGCCCTTTATCGTCGATATGGGCATTCTGGTCGACCTGCTCACGGCAGCCATGATTATGGGCTTCATGGTCAACCGGATTGACGAAGAATTTGAATCGGTGGACACCGACCGGCTCAATAACCTGAAAGGATAAGAACGACTATGGGGATGCTTCTGCTGGTCCTGCCATTAATCGCCGTGATTCTGACCTTCGTGCTGCAAGACCGGCGTCTGCAGCACGCCATCAATGTCGCCGTCGCCAGCGGATTACTGCTCGCCGCCCTTTTCCTGACCGGCGAGGTGATCACCACCGGTTCGGTGAGTTATCCGTACATCCGGAGTTTCTTTTATGTGGATTATTTAAGTATCCTGATTCTGGATATCATCGTGGTCATCGGTTTTCTGGTCGCTGTTTATTCGATTGGTTATCTGGAACACGAACTGGCGGCCAGCGAGATCACCGCAGGCAGGATCCGCGTCTACTACCGGCTGCTCAACGCCTTTATGTTTACGATGGCGCTCACGCTGACTGTGCGCAATATAGGGTTGATGTGGATTGCGATCGAAGGAACCACGTTAGCTTCGGTCTTTCTGGTGGGCTTTCATGTTAAGCGCAACGCTCTGGAAGCCGCTTGGAAGTATGTGATGATCTGTTCGGTCGGTATCGCGATCGCGCTTTTGGGCATCATCTTCCTCCATCTTTCCTCACTCGATGTGATCATGAATGGACGTTTTTTGGATTGGACCGCTCTATACGAACGAGCTAAACAACTCCATAGTCCGTCACTGCGTCTAGCTTTCATCTTTATCCTGATTGGCTTCGGCACAAAAGCCGGTCTAGCGCCCATGCATACCTGGCTGCCGGACGCGCACAGTGAAGCGCCTTCCCCGATCAGCGCCCTCTTGTCCGGCGTGTTGTTAAACAGCGCGATGTACGGAATTATCCGCGCTTTGGCCATTGTGAATCGCAATCTGGGCGACAGTACGTATACCGGCGGTTTACTGATTGGTTTGGGCGTTTTATCCATCGTGACCGCAGCGGTGTTCGTGCTGACCCAGGCTGATTACAAACGGCTGCTGGCGTCTTCCAGTATTGAGCATATGGGGGTCATCGCCCTAGCGCTGGGATTCTTCACCCCGGCGGCTGTGTTCGCCGGACTTCTGCATATGCTGAATCATTCTCTGAGCAAATCCATGCTCTTCCTGGCCTCCGGCAATATCCTGCAAGTTTTCGGTACGAAGCAAATTTCCCGTATCCACGGAGCGCTGCACGTTCTTCCCCTGTCCGGCACGGTGTTTCTCTTAGGGTTGTTGGCGATTGCCGGCGCCCCGCCATTCAGTATCTTCACCAGTGAAGTCTCCGTCGTCACCGCGTTATTTTCCACCGGCAGACCGCTGCTGGGCGCGATCGTCATCTTGCTTCTGACTTTCATTTTTGCCGGTATCGCCGCCTCTTTATTCAAGATGTTTTATGGACTCCCATTCGAGCCGTCTCCCCCGCGCGGTGAACCCAATCTGCCAGGCGCCGTTTGTTTGATCATCCTGCTGATCGCCATTACGATCAGCGGTTTATACGTCCCGGACGTCGTCGTCGTTCTGCTGAACGGCGCCGCCGAGATCATTACAGGAAGCCCGATTATGTAACGAGGAAGGATCTTCAGATGAGTACATTCAGCGTTATCCTGGCCGAGAAATTAGGCCACGAAATATCGGAGTACCGCTCAAATGACCGGCAAGAAGTGTACATTTCTGTGAACCGGGACGAAATCATCCCGGCCTGCGCTGTGTTGCAGCGGGAGCTCGACGGCCCGCTCGTCTTGATGTTTGCCGCCGATGAGCGGGTTCTGTCAGGTAATTATGCCGTTTATTATACGTTTGCTTCCCGCCGGGACGGACGGCTGGTGACGTTGAAAACGCCGGTTCAGCCGGAGAATATGACGATACCTTCGATCTGCTTAACCTTTCCCAGCGCCGCCGCTTATGAACGCGAAATCCAGGATCTGTTTGGCATCATACCGCAAGGACACCCCGACCCCAAGCGGCTGGTTCTGCACGGCAACTGGCCGGAAGGACTCCATCCTTTGCGCAAAGATTACGCTGTTCACCACCGGCCGGAATTCGCGCGGCACGAGATCACTTTTACCGAAGTACAGGGTGACGGAGTGTATGAAATCCCCGTTGGCCCGGTACATGCCGGTATTATCGAACCGGGGCATTTCCGCTTTAGCGTAGCGGGAGAACCGATCGTCCTGCTGGAAGCCCAGCTGTATTACGTCCATAAAGGGATTGAGAAACTGGCGGAGGGTATGACGCTAGAGAAAGGGCTCTTCCTGGCGGAGAGAGTCTCCGGAGATGAATCCGTAGCCAACGCCTTGGCCTATTGCCAAGCGGTAGAAAAAATCGCTGGCGTCAACGTCCCGCTCCGGGCGCAATATACCCGGGTTCTACTGGCTGAACTGGAGAGACTCATTAGTCATCTGGGCGATTTGGGCGGCATCTGTCTGGATGTCGGCTATGGGTTTGGCAATTCTCAGTTTACCATGCTTCGAGGATGGGCCTATAATCTCGCCGACGAACTCTGCGGGAGACGGTTCTTACGCAGTACTGTGAAACCCGGCGGATTACGGCGGGATTGCACAGCCGGACGGGAAATTCCGCTCAGCGAAGGATTGTACAAGCTGCGCGACGAATTGAGCGCTACGGTGGATATAATCCAATCCAACAGCATGCTGATCGACCGGGTAGAACACACCGGTATCCTCGCTTATCAGATCGCCGTGGATTTGAACGCCACAGGTCCGGCGGGACGCGCTTCCGGAATGACCTATGATGTGCGCAAATCTTTTCCTTATGAAGTCTACGACCGGCTGAAATTTAAGATTCCCGAGCACCATAACGGGGATGTCAACTGCCGGATGAATGTGAAGATCGAAGAAAGCTTCCAGGCCATTGAGCTGATGCTCCAGACACTGAAGAATATGCCGTTGGGCGAGATCAACGTACCGATCGGGCCGCTCGATCCTTACCGGCAAGCATTCGGCCTGACTGAATCACCCAAGGGTGAGAACCTGCACTGGTTGATGACCGGAGAAGGCAATACGATCTACCGCTATAAAATTCGCACGCCGTCTTTTGGCAATTGGGCGGCGCTCTGTCACGCAGTGCGCGGCAATATCGTGCCGGATTTTCCGCTGATCAACAAGAGTTTTAATCTTTCTTATGCCGGTAATGATTTATGAGGTATCAACATGCTGAAGATGTTAAAAAAAATGCTGGAACATCGCGTTCTCACCAATGATTATCCGCGCCAGCCGGCCGAAGCGCCCCGCGCGGCTACGCCGCTGCTCGATCCACAGCGCTGTGATTATTGCGGCGCATGCGCGACGCGCTGTCCGGCGGACGCCATCGTCCTAGATCAGGAAGCGAAAATCGCGGGGATTGATTATGCCCGCTGCATCTTTTGTCTGCTCTGTGAAGAGGTCTGCCCCCGGCAGGCGGCGCAGACAAGCGGTGATTTTGAACTGGCGGCGCGCACTCGCCAAGAACTGCGCCCGGCGCTTCCTGGATCATCCTCACAGATCCCGGATGACCGTGGTCTGCGGGATCCTTCTCTGGAAGTTCTTCAGGCGAAACTGAAGACCCGTATCCACAAACTTTACGGCCGCAGTTTGCACATCCGGGAAGTGGACGCCGGTTCCTGTAACGCTTGCGATTATGAAGTCAACGCCCTGAATAATCCGTTCAATGATATTGAACGATTGGGGATCAGCTTCGTAGCGTCGCCACGGCATGCCGATATGCTTCTGGTGACCGGAGCGCCCTCCCGCAACATGCAAACGGCTCTGCTCAAGACGTATCAGGCGACACCCGATCCGAAACTGGTGGTAGCCATGGGCGCTTGTGCGATCAGTGGCGGAATCTTTCGCGACTCCTACGCGACAGGCAACGGTATTGACACGCTGATTCCGGTAGATGTCTATATTCCGGGCTGCCCGCCC
>JAITOV010000013.1 GCA_031289735.1 Peptococcaceae bacterium | reverse complement strand
ATGACTTCTGTCATATTATCCACAGACATGACTTCCAATCCGTGGACAATCGTCCCGATCTTCTTAGGGTCACGATCAAAGATACTCGTGATGATAAAACCACGATCTCTGAATCCCTTGAAACTGCACAAGGCTAAGCCTAAATTTCCCACACCGACAAGGGTAACGCTCCAATCCGTTTCCAGTCCGAGTATTTTTAAAATATGTTGATGCAGATCCTTGACATTGTATCCCACCCCGCGGGTGCCGAATTCACCGAAATAGGCAAAATCTTTTCGGACTTGAGCCGGACTTACCCCCACGCCTTCCGCAATGTCGCCGGAAGAGATCGTGATAATGCCGCGCTTATCGATTCTCGTTAAATAACGAGAATACACGGACAGACGTACGATGGTTGCCTCAGGAATTTTCTGGACTCTCAATTCAATCCCCTGCCTATCTCTTTTGTCAACTTAATCACTTACCGATTCACCTTTTTTCTTTTATCTCCATTTTAGCCAAAATTAACAATGTTTAAACCTCTGTTGCCCCTGTACTGGTATTATAACACATAAGAAATCAATCGATAGATCAACCCGGAGACGATAGCTGTACTGGGTATCGTCACGACCCAGGTAAACACCATCTGTTGAGCTATGCCCCAACGAACGGCGGAAATCCGCTTCGCCATTCCTACCCCGATGATTGAACCCGAAACAACATGCGTCGTGGAAACCGGCGCATGCAACCCCGGAAAGGCCGTCGCGACCCAAATAATCAGTGATGAAGACAGATCTGCGGCAAACCCGTTAATCGGCTCAAGTTTAAAGATCTTGCCGCCCATCGTCCGGATGATTTTCCACCCGCCAAAGGCTGTTCCACAGGCCATAGCAAGCGCGCAGATGAACTTGACCCATAAGTGCGGTTCTAAAGAGAGCGGGTTCTGCAATCCCGCGGCGACCAAAGCCATCGTGATGATACCCATCGATTTCTGCGCATCGTTTGATCCATGATTAAAAGCCAGTAACGCGGCTGATAAGACTTGCAAACGACGAAATGAATTATTGATCTGTGAAGGTGAGAAGCGCCCGAAAAGCGCCACCAACAGCTTCATCATACAATATCCCAGTAAAAGCCCCAACATCGGCGACAAGAGCAAAGCCGCCAAAATCTTGGAAAACCCAGCCCATTCCACCGCCTGAAAACCGACGCGCGATATCGTTGCGCCCACTAAGCCACCAATAATCGCATGCGACGAACTACTGGGAATCCCGAAATACCAGGTGATCAGATTCCAGAAAATCGCCCCGATTAACGCGGCAATAATCATCTCCTGGCTCACCAGAGCCGGCGGCACGATGTCTTTGGCAATGGTCTGCGCCACGCCGGTACTGTAAAGCGCGCCGACAAAATTCAGAACCGCGGCGATCACGACTGCCCGCCTTGGACTCAGCGCGCGCGTGGAAACACTTGTAGCGATAGCGTTCGCAGTATCGTGAAAACCGTTGATATAATCAAAAAGCAACGCGCAGACAACGACGATGATGAGCAATACGCCACTGTCAGTCATATTTCAATACGACTCCTTTAAGATGATCCCCCACGATTTCACAATGATCCAGAATGGACTCCATCAATTCCAGTATTTCTTTCCACTTAATGATCTCAATCGGATCCTTCACCTCTTCGAATAAACGGGCTACTTCTCGCTGATAGAGTTTGTCCCCGTTATTTTCCACTTGATAAACCGTTTCTATCGCGGCCAGGATGTCGTTCTTTTTGAACTTCATATTATTCAGGTAACTGAACGCGGTCCGCAAATGCTGCGTCGCCACAATGATTGCTCCAGCCATTTCCAGCGCTCCGTTTGAGGGCTTACCCGTCCGGTAGAGCAACATCCTCTCCACTGTGCCTTCAGTGAAATCCATAACATCATCCATCACCTGAGACAGTGTATAAATATCTTCCCGATCCAGCGGCGTAATAAACGTCGTATTCAAACGGTCTACGATCTGCGTATTGATCGCATCTGCCTGATTCTCCAGTCGATTCATTTCCTCCGCATCGGCGGTCGTGATAAAATCTTGCTGCATCATTTGCTCCAGCCTTTGAGCGGCCACGCAGGTCAATTCAGCGCTCTGCTCAAACAACTGATAAAAAGGATCTTCTCTCTTAGAACCCAACCTCATCCTCGATATCACCTACCTCTTCGAGCTTCATTCTTGTCTTGTCAAGTGTAATAAAGCCTTTCTCAGATCCGCCAGCATATATAAGGATCCGCTAACACACAACATATCATCCGGAGAGAGTCCCGCAATTCCGGCCTGTGCCGCATCCTGTGGATCAGCAACCGCGCGCACTGGTTTGCCGAACTTTCCGGCATAAGTCGCTACGGTCTCCCAATCTCCAGCCCGTTCAGAATTCGGGCGCGTGATAATCAGCTCATCCGCCAGCGGGACCAGGATGTCTAATACCTTCTCTCTTTCTTTATCGGCTAGGATGCCCAAACACATGCGTAAACGCCGTCTTTTGTATAAGCGCAGAGCTTCAGCCAAGGCTTGCGCCCCATCCGGATTATGCGCCCCATCCAGCAATATCTTCGGTCTTAACGAAATCAGTTCCAGCCTCCCAGGCCATTGTACATCGCGCAATGCCTCATACACCGCTGCCGTGGGAATGCGTACGCCGTATTCCATACGCAACAATTCCCCAATCGTCACCGCTACAGCGGCGTTACGGAACTGATGCGCGCCTACTAAACGCATTTTTAAGGCGGGAAATACCTCTTGAATACCATAGAGATCAAAACTTTGTCCCTCTTCCGTCTGTTCGCGAACCTGCCAACGTACGTCCTCACCAACCCGCCAGAGTCTCACGCCCGCACAACCGGCCTGCTTCTCCAACACACGCAATGCCTGCGGATCCTGCGCCGCCGTAACGGCCGGCGCTCCGCTCTTGATGATCCCTGCCTTGACCCCGGCGATCTCCGCGATCCTCTGACCCAATTGTTCCACATGATCCCTGGCGACATTCGTGATCACGGACACCAGCGGCTGGACCACATTCGTTGAATCCAACGCGCCGCCCAATCCTACTTCCAGTACGGTAAAATCCGTCTGTTGTTCGCGAAAATATT
>JAITOV010000070.1 GCA_031289735.1 Peptococcaceae bacterium | reverse complement strand
CGGTCCACTGCCTCTTCCAAAGGACGGGAAATAATATCGTTCTCCGTTCCCAACACATCCGATAAGAGGAGTTCGTTGCCATCCCAGTCAATATTCAGCGGTTCGTCAAAGGAGACCTCGCTGCGTGTCTTGTTATTACGGCGCAGGTACATAAGAATCTCATTTTCGATACAGCGCGACGCGTAAGTGGCCAGCTTAATTTTCTTTCCCGGATCGAAGGTATTGACCGCTTTGATCAGACCGATCGTCCCGATTGAGACCAGATCCTCGATCCCGATCCCCGTATTCTCAAATTTACGTCCGATATAGACCACCAGACGCAGATTGCGCTCGATCAGGGAATCACGCACGCTGAAGTCGCCCTGTTCCAAGCGATACAGTAATTCCACCTCTTCATGAGAGCTCAACGGCGGCGGCAGGGACTCGCTTCCGCCCACATAATAGATTTCCTTCATCCTGCGGAAACGCACTACGATTCGCTGCCACAAAGATTGAATCCAAGCTTGCATCGCACCGTCGTTCTTCATACGGCTGCATCCCCTCTTTTCCCCGTTATTTTCCCATCTGGCCTGGCCAGCATTTCCGGATGTAAAAGCGCCTGATACGCTCCCTCGCTACTCAATTCCTGCTTAACCAAAGCGACCGACGCATGGATGCAGACTGAGGTTTCACCCGTATGGATCAGAATTTGCTTCGGCCGGACCGCCACGAGCCAGCCGCGCTGCTGAATAGCTTGAAAAGGGACGAACACGATATCTCTGATCAGTTGCGGATCTTGCTGCCAGAGCCGGGGCCACGGATCCTCTCCCAGCGGCCAACTCTGCCGCAGGAATGAGAGCCAGGCCGCCGGCAGGGCCGGGATCGCCGCCGCTTCTTCCACTAACATCACCGGCGCGCCGTTCAACGGGTCGCGCAGCTGATTGCCCGTATCGAGCAAGGCCCGTATCTTGAGTGTCTGACCGTCCTGAGCAAAATCGATTTCCACCTCAAAGATCCTGGCCTGCAAATCCTGCGAGCCCTGCCGCCAATGGAGCCAGGCCTTTTGCGCGGCCCACCAGAGACAGGCGGCCAGCGGCAGAATCCACAGATTACCCAGGCTCAAACGCAGTACGCTTTCCGGCCGGGAGTTTTGCCAACTCAGCCAGTTCCACCCGGCGTAGACCCAGCCGCCCAAACCGGCTGATACTACCCAAAACCCCAAGAATACTTTGCCCCAAGTACGCCAATTCTCATTTCCGTAAGCTGCCCAAATCATAGCGACCGGAGTGAGGATTTTAATCAGCATGAAGAGCCAACCGGTTGGGCCAAAGAAACTCCAGAGCACCGGGATTTCTCCCCATAGCACACCAGCCAGAATGCGCCGGGCTTTGATGCTTCTATGCAGCAGGCGGCCCGTAAGAATCAGCAAAAAAGCGTCCATTAATCCGTTGATTCCCATACTTAAATCTAAATAGCTCTCCGCTCCCGGCATCACGGAACACCTTGCTTTCCACCACACAAATTATACCTTACCAAGCATTTAAAGCCTGTCGCATTAATGGAAAGGGGGATGACAAATAATGGAGAAACAGGGCGATTGAAGACAACAAAAAAAGACCGGAAATACTGCGGCTCAGCAGCTTACCGGACTGAATATCCAAGGGCAGCTCTTCCGTCCGTCACGCGGCGCCGCTATGGGCAAATATTAGTTTTGCCAAAGCAAGTCCGATGACAACAAACATCAAGCAAAGCGCCACGTTGAGCAGTACGTTCCCACCTGCGCGGACAAACTGACTCTGTTCGAGCATCGTCACCGTTTCCAGGCTGAACGTGGAAAACGTGCTGAGTCCGCCGAGCAACCCTGTCGTAAGCAGGAGTTTGATGCGCTCCGGCAACACTCCCACGCTACGCTCCGTGCCGATGATAAATCCGATTGCGAGCGAGGCGATTAGGTTAGACGCAAGCGTCCCGAGCGGAAACCCTGACGACAACGCCCAGGTCAATGCGTAGCGCATGCACCCGCCAACCGCCGCTCCCGCGCCGACCGCTAAGAAATTGAAAATCATCATTGCGCTCCTCCAGATACACCCTGATGTTTTGTACCCTAACTGAAATGACGGCTGAAACGTAACGGTCAGCCGCGCTCACTCAATGGCAAAATAGACGGTGTTAAAAAACGGTATGCCGTTATGCCAAACAGCGCTGAATTCCTGAATCGTCATTTTTCGATTATAGCCGCTGCTGTTATCGGCGTCGTAATTGCTGTCGTAGATAAAAACAGCGTTTTCATCATAACCGACTACCGTGACGTAATGCTGCCAATGATACCCCTGACCAATCAGCGCTATGACCGGCGTATTGGCCGACAGGCGCATCTTCAGGGTTTCGACCGTTCCTCGATAGAAGCGCCCGTCATAACCGTATTTTTTCACCATTTGCTGTATAGACTGCGGCAAAACATAGCCGTTTCTAAAGGTATACTTCATCTCCTGATAGCCTTGAGTTCCGTCTATATCTTCGCCCAGAAAACGCAAAAGATAGGCGGAGGAAAAGCCCGCGCATTGGTTTTTTTCTTGCTTTTCAAAATAGCTTTTATCGCTCAGCAAAACGGATTCGCGGTATTGGGCGGCGATCCGGTCTTTCAGCGGCAGACGCTGGGCCAAAAGCTCCGGCGGTGATACTCCTAAAAGCGCCCAGAACAACGCCGCGGCAATAAAAATGGCGGCGGCGAGAAAGGCGCTTACAATTTTAAGGAATTTTTTCATGGCAATCTCCTGTTTTATGGGCTCGGCACTGCGACTAAAACCCCAAGGCAGACCTGTCTTTTCATCTGCGGCGAACATTTTCATACCTCTCGGCACATTATTCATTATACGCAATTTTCTTGAAAGATCAACAGGCGAGATTTGACCAAATCAAGGCATATGTGCGTGGTAAGCACATACTCATATTTCCCTCTTAATATCTCGCCGACAAGGCGTTTGCCTATCTCACGGGCTTGCTCCAGCGTACTCTCTCCCGACTTTGTGCCGCCCGGCGTAGGCTTGTGAAAATGTGCGGAAATGGCGCTTTCTTTTATCTTGCAATACTTCTTTCTCTCCTGCGATTTTGTTTGACTTTTTGCTCTTATAGTGTAATATTACATCATAGGGGTGATTTTATTTGGATAAACCAACTTTCATCGCATCTATGTCGCAAAAGATGAAATTAATCCGCACAGAACAAGGACTTTCGCAAGAACAGATGGCGGCCGTGCTTTCCATTTCTAAAAAGACCTTGGTAGCAATTGAAAAAGGACGCGCCTACGTAAGCTTTGGCAATGCGGTTGCGGTAGCAGTCATTTTTGAAGACAGCGACATTGTCGGTATGATTTTAGGCGGAGATGTGCAAGACAGCATTAAATCATTGGCGCTGAACGCTTATGAACATTTGCCGCAGACCATGAACGGAAAAGTTTGGTGGCGAGATATTGAAATCTCTGGTGGGTATAAAATTCAACAGAATATCGTTTCCCAGCATTACCGGATTCTGACGATTGAAGATCGCCGTGTTTGCAGCTCGTTTGACGCAAAATATATCAAAAACCGCTTCGCAGAATTGACTGTCCAAAAAACCATTGCCGCTAAAAAAGAGGGATGCTCATGAAGCCGTTATCTCTGATAAATTTTTTTGTTTTTGGGATCAGTACCATTTTATTCAGACGTAAAAAGGCGATTTTGGGGACGATAATCCTCACGGACAAATGCAATCTTTCCTGTAAGCATTGCGCGGTCAACAATATTACCGCCGTCATCTACCCATACGAGCAAATTCAGCGGGAAATGCGGTCTTTGTATCATATGGGAATCCGCATTTTGTTTTTCTGCGGCGGCGAAACCTTTTTATGGGAAGATAGCGGTAAGAATCTCCGCGATTTGGTACGAGAAGCCAAAGTAATGGGTTTTTTGATTGTTAACGTAGTCACCAACGGAACTTTTCCGCTGGACCTTCCAGAAGCGGATTTGATTTTGCTCAGTCTTGACGGCGACCGCCAGCGTCATAACCATATCCGTGGGGACACCTTTGATCGTATTATGCAGAATATTGCTAGGGCCGCGTCTGACAATATCTGTCTATATATGGCCATCAATCAAATCAATCAAGGAAGTATACTGCCGGTGTGCGAGATTGCCAGAGATCAGCGTAATATCCGGGCGGTGTCTTTCAATTTTCATACGCCGTACCCCGGCACGGAAGCGCTAGCGCTAACTGCCTCGGAAAAACAACAATGCTGTGACGACATTGCCGGATTGATCGGCAATGATTTTCCTATATTCAATTTGCAATCCGCGTTTCCGTATGTCGTGTCCGGCAAATTCCCAACACCCTGCCGTCAATGTGTTGTAATGGAAAAAGGGGAACTTTCTGTTTGTGGGCGCTGTGTAAATATCCCGGGTTTGTGCGAGAAATGCGGATACTTTTTTGCCGCCGAATATTCGCTTGTTTTTAGCGGTAAACTCCGGGTAATCTTTGATATGCTGCGTACTTATCTAAAATACATTTAGGGGGATATGATGGGGTTTTTTACCACTGCCACGCGATCATGGCTTACCCGTTCGACCCAGCCGTTTACCTTCACCTGTAATTTTGATCAGGCGTTAGATTATCAGAGCATACATTCTCTGGGCTTGTATGTACATATTCCGTTTTGCAAACAGATTTGCAGTTTTTGCCCTTATTGCAAGCAGCTTTATAACTGTGAAACAGCCGGTTATTACGTGGACGCCCTGCTGCGTGAGGTTCATCTGGTTTGCGCGAAACAATCGGGCCCTAAGGATGTGACGAGCTTATATTTTGGCGGCGGGTCGCCGGCTTTGCTGGCGGACGATTTGGGACGTATCATCTCTACGCTGCAAGCATATTTTAATATCACTGACGGAATCGGGGTAGAGCTTAACCCGGAAAACGTTACGGTTCAAACCTTGCAAAAGCTAAAGACGGTAGGTGTAACTCGCATCAGTATCGGAGTACAGTCTTTTAATGAGCAAACGCTGCAAAAACTGGGACGGCGTCACTTTCATTGCGCCGATGTTTTTCAGGCCATACAGTCGGTGTCCTTCGACACGGTTGCGATGGATTTTATCTTCGCGCTGGAGGGACAGAGTTTTGCATCGGTTAAACTGGATATTGATACCGCGTTTGCGAACGGAGCCAATCACATTGCGCTTTATCCATTAATCGATTTTGCTTTCGCGCCAAGCGGTATTAAGCAAATGGCAAAGTTGCAGATGAAAGCGCTATTGTCTGAAATCACAGCATATTGTGCCAGCAGGGGATATATACGCGACTCTATTTGGACGTTCGGTAAACCGGGCGTTGCGAAATATTCTTCCATGACCCGAGATCATTTCCTTGGGTTTGGCTGTTCAGCCACGACTCTGTTGACCGGACAATTTAAGATCAACACTTTTTCATTAAAAGCATATGCCGATAGAATCAACTCCGGCAGGCTGCCCACCGCGCTCACGATCCATTTTACCCGTCGGCAAAGAATGCTTTACTGGCTGTTCTGGAGATTTTACACCACGCTGGTTCAACCCCAAGACTTTGAGAACGCCTTCGGTGTTTCTCTTGGTAATCTGTTTGGAGTTGAGCTTTGGTTGGGGCGCTTGTTTGGTCTGTTGAAAATGGAGGGCAGCGCGTACCGGCTCACTTCCAGAGGGGTATACTACTACCATTACTTGGAAGGATTCTATACGCTTTCCTATATTGACCGCATGTGGAACATCATGCGCCAGCAACCTTTTCCAGCCGAACTGACTTTGTAAGAATTTATACTTGAAAGCGCGGATTTTTTGCGCGACACCATTTTTACCTGTACGCTATACGAAATCGTGTTGAATGTATTAGCAGGATTTAGCGCATACGCGCAGAATCGATGCTATAGAGAGGTGAGTGACTATGGGCTTGATCTTAATGAAAGAGATTCGGGGCATGACAACTTGGGAAAAAGATGAACAAGGCCGACTCCTGGCCTGCAAGGTAGGCAAACACAATGTGCTGCCTACAGTTTATGGGGATTTCGTGCCCCGCTATTCTGGTCCGGATTTCCGGCGGCGGGATCGGGCTGCTTTGACTTTTTATGCTAATGGCAGCGTGCGTGGTTTGGAATTGGAAGCAGCCAGCGCAGTCTCGACCTTGGCCGGGACATGGGAAGCTGAGTATCTCGCTTTCCACGAAGACGGTAGTTTGAGTGCGCTGTTTCCCCGCAACGGTCAGTTGAACTTTGCTTGGTCTGAAGAAGACGAAGGGAATATCGTACCGGTCTATGATTTTTCCTTTCCTTTTGGCTCGTTTCGCGCCAAAATCATCAGTATGCGCTTTTTCCCCAGCGGCAGTTTGCGTGTCGTGACGTTATGGCCCGACGAGCGAATTGAACTGACGACGCCGGTGGGCAGGATCCCGGTGCGTATCGGTTTTCGTCTGCATGAGGATGGCCGTTTAGCTGCGGTTGAACCGGCTTCCCCCGTCGCCGTCCGGACACCGATCGGCGAAGTGACCGCCTATCATCCTTTAGCTTTAGGCTTGGACGCCGGTCAGGGTTCTCTGCAATTTGATCCCCAAGGAAACTTACTCTCGCTGGCCACGGTAGGCGGCGTCGAGATCAGAAACCGGCAAACCGGCACGCCAGAGCGGCTCCGCTCACCCCAAGGGATGGATCTATCCGAGTGCTCGGTCAGCGATTCACTGAGGATCCGTTTTGCGGCAGGCGACGTCTATCTGGACGATGGCGCAGAAAAGCGTTATGCGCTTGACGCCTATAATTTTTATCCCTATTTTGACATCCGGGCAGGTCAGGGTTTTAGCTGTTCCGGCGACTGTGAGGGCTGCGCCGCCAGCGATATGGACGAATCCAGATAGACAGCGGAATAGAGCGACGAAGCGCTCCCAGTGTAAAATGCCCATTCCCGATCCCCGTAAGAGAAGTGCCACCACTCTCCCAGGAAGGGAATAAATCCGAAGCGGGTCATCACAACGAGCAGGCGCAGGCGATTGGAAAACTGCTCTCCGCTCAGTCCATCGCCAAACGTAGGCAACTTCGCTGATTCTGAGAAATCATCATGTTGAATCTGCGTCCCCATATCCAGCGGCTGACCATCCTTGGTCAGCGTTAGATCCACAGCGCCTCCGGTCGTATGCCCGGCGACCGGGGGATAAGCCACGAAAACGTGCGCGCGCCGGTTGAGCTCAGCGTCGGAAAGCGTCGGATCAGCCTGATGAAGCTTCTCCTTTTCAGCCAGGAAATACTTCGTCTGCACATTCGGGCTCCGGTATCCGTAGACGACCTTGATCCTGAGCTCCTGCTCCGCCTGCAACGCCTGGTTAAGCGCCGCCAGCTTGCAGGCGACTGTGTCCCGAACCAGAATCGTCGAGCCAGTGTAGGGAATCATGTCTGGGCTCTCATACTGGGCAATGATGCTCGGATCGTACGCGCGTACATCGACCAGCGGCTCCCGCGCATCGCCTTGACGTACTGTGAGCAGCGCGTCATACGTGGCCTGCACACGATTCTCCAGATTTACTCTAGCGGCGGTGTTCAGCCCGATAGGACTGGCCGAGCCGTATAGATTCTTCCGGTGCAAAAACATTCTGGTGAACATGCTCTGATCCCTCTCCTTCATCGATCCATGTCTGCTGACGGACAAAGGCCAGCGGAACGAGCTCATTCCACTGGCCTGATTTACATTGCGATCCATGCTACACCCATTCTACTCAGGTTATTTGCCGCGCCGCCGTAAAAACGGCGGGATATCAATCTCCGACTCGCCCGGCGGGGTGATAAACGTGTTTGGCTTCGCGATCGTCTCGCCGCTCTCAGCACGGGCGCCGCTACTGCTACGCTGGTCAAAGCCGGTGGCGATCACCGTCACCCGGACGTCTTCTTGCATATTCTCGTCGATCACAGCGCCGAAAATGATATTCGCTTCCGGATCCGCCGACTCCGCGATGATCTCGGAAGCTTCGTTCACTTCGAACAAGGTCAGGTTCGTACCACCGGTGATATTGAGCAATACCCCTTGCGCCCCTTCGATCGAGGTCTCCAGCAATGGGCTGGAAATCGCTTTACGCGCCGCGTCTACCGCTCTATTTTCCCCAGCCGCCTGGCCGATACCCATCAGGGCTGATCCAGTGCTGAGCATAATCGTTTTCACATCGGCAAAGTCTAAATTGATCAGTCCGGGAACAGCGATCAAATCTGAAATCCCCTGAACTCCTTGCCGCAAAACATCGTCGGCAATCCGAAAAGCATCGGACATGGTCGTATGTTTATCCACGACCTGAAGTAAACGATCATTGGGAATCGTGATCAGCGTATCGACTTTACTCTTCAGATCGGCGATCCCTTTCTCAGCCTGGAGCGCCCGCTTGCGTCCTTCAAAACTGAAAGGCCGAGTCACCACGCCCACTGTCAATGCGCCTAACTCTTTAGCGATCTGCGCCACGACCGGCGCCGCGCCTGTGCCCGTACCGCCGCCCATACCGGCAGTCACAAAGACCATATCCGCGCCTCTTAATACTTCAATCAAATCTTCGCGGCTCTCTTCCGCCGCTTTGCCCCCGATTTCTGGATTCGCGCCGGCGCCTAAACCTTTGGTTAGTTTAATCCCTATTTGAACCTTTTTTCCGGCCAACGACAGCTGTAGCGCCTGAGAATCCGTATTCACAGATACAAAATCTACGCCCTTGAGTCCGGCCGTAATCATACGGTTAACAGCATTATTGCCGCCGCCACCAACCCCAATGACTTTGATTTCGGCAAACTGGTTAAACTCCGTATCAAATTCCAGCATGTAGGTATCAACCCCCCCTTGCTCTTATTATCGTAAATAATCACGTTATAATTAGCGTTGAATTCTATATCTATAGCCTGGAATCCTCTTTTCCGGGTGGTTTTTTTAGCACACCGCTGATATTTTGTTAGTACATTGGTCCCGTCATGGCTCAGCGCTCACCCGGTGCGGAAATCTGCTAAGCTTCGCCATCACTTCTTCATCAGATGCCTGCGAATAACCGCCAGATTCTGAAACAACCGGGTGCCAAAGACCACGACGGCGGCTAAATACAGATCCATGCCGATCCGGTCGCCGATATACGCCAGAATCGCTGCTAATAACATATTCGTGAAGAACCCCGTCAAAAACACCTGCATATCGAAGTTTTCTTCCTGAGATGCGCGAATACCTCCTAAAACGGAGTCCAAGGCCGCCAGAACACCTACGGACAAATATTTGGCATACCCCAGCGGGATATCAAACGGGCTAACATAGCCCATCGCTAAACCTAAAATCAAGCCCAGAACAGCCAACCACACAACCTAACGCCTCCCCTAACCAATGACCGGCTTAGACGCAGTAAAATCGATATAGCGAACATTCTGTTCAATCGTCAGATAACTGTCGTCCTGCAACAACTCCAGCAACGCATTCAGTTTAGCCGGAGCTGTTTGCGCATCACCTAAACGTACTTCTACCCCACTGGTCAAAAATACGCGCAATTGCTGAACCGGATCGACGTAGAGTTCAGCCAGCAGCGGCGTCAGATCGGACGGCCCCTCAGACAAGACACGCAAAGCCAACTGCAAGCCCTGATCATCCATGATCTGGCCTGGCCCTGCCGTATCCGCTACGCTAATACCGTTGATCACCGGAAAATCCGTCTTAGGCCAGCCTTCTAAACGGCGCAGAAACACGCCCTGCTTGTCCACTTCAATCACCCCTTTAGGCGCCAGGACCAAAGCGATGGCCGCGCGCTCCGTTACCTGAATCACCAGCGTATCCGGCAGCCTCTTTTGCAAGTCCACCTGGCTAAGTAAGGGTTGAAGCATGACCTTGCGGCGCAACTCCTCTTGATCGGCCAGTATCAGGTTCTTCCCCTTAAAGTACTCCGCTAAACGCAAAATCTCATTTTCGCTGACCTGCCGGTTTCCCTGAACGATGATGTTCTGAACAGCGAAAATGCCAGAACGCGAGATAAACACGCTTGTCCCCAGCACCATCAAAATCAGCAAAGCCGCCAGGTAAATATAGCCGGAATGCGATTTCTTCGGCTCCTGCATGAGAACCTCCTTCGATGGCCGCACACCTCATTGTATCATCTTCGTACTTCCTTAGCACAGTATAACGAATCCGCGCCAGGATATCCATGCCAAAACACAAATTTTTATCGCCGCCTTGTGCCCTACGGGGCATATATCCTATGCCTGCCCGTGCGCGACCCGTTTGACCTTGGCTCCCAAGGCTTGATACTTCTCCAGCAGATTTTCATAACCGCGATCAATATGCGTTACCTTCTCTAACACCGTAACGTCCTCCGCCGATAATGCCGCGAGGAACAATGCCGCGCCGGCGCGCAAATCCGTCGTTTCCACAAACGAACCTTCCAGTTTTTCCGTCCCGCGGATCACGGCCACCCGGCCTTCCGCCTTGATATTCGCCCCCATGCGTCTTAATTCATCAACATGCTGGAAGCGGTTCTCAAAAATCGTTTCGGTAATCACACTCGTTCCTTCGGCACAGGATAACAGCGACATGAATTGCGGCTGCATATCCGTCGGAAAACCGGGATACGGCATCGTCTTAATATCCACCGGATGAATCGTCCCACGATGCCAGACGCGAACCCGATCGTCCTCCACCTGAACCATTGCCCCGATCTGGCGCAGTTTGGCAATCACCGGTTCGAGATGCTCCGGTATCACATTCTCCAATTCTATATCCCCCTGGGTCATCACCGCCGCCACCATATGTGTACCCGCTTCGATCCGATCCGGTATCACCGTGTGTTCCGCCGGATGCACACATTCTACCCCATCAATGCGAATCACATCCAAACCGGCGCCGCGCACCCGCGCACCCATTTTATTGAGGAAATTCTGCAAATCGACGATTTCCGGCTCGCGCGCCGCATTGTGAATGAACGTCGTGCCGCGAGCCAGCACCGCCGCCATCATCAAATTCTCGGTCGCCCCTACGCTGGGGACATCCAGATAAATATCCGCTCCTTGCAGCCGTGCGGCGTACGCTTCAATGAAACCGTGGGACTCCTTGATCTCCACACCCATGTCCCGCAAACCCTTCAAATGCTGATCCATCGGACGGGAACCGATCGCGCATCCCCCCGGTAAAGCGATACGCGCTTGCCCGCACCGGGCTACCAATGGCCCCAGGATCAGATTAGAGGCGCGCATCGAGCGCATCAAGCGTTCATCGACCTCAAACCCGCTCACCGTCCCAGCATTGATCTGCCAACTCCCGTCTTTGTGCAGATACACACGGCAACCCAGATTCTCTAACACCTGACGCATCTGTGTGATATCCGCCAAATCCGGAATATCCCAGAGCACAGAATTTCCTTCCGCTAACAAGGCCGCCGCCATCAACGGTAAAGAAGAATTTTTCGCTCCGCTAACGCGAATCGCCCCTGCTAATCGCTGTTTGCCGGTAATCACATAACATTCCGCCGTCATATCTTCCCCTCCCACCATCGCTCCGTCCATCTCCGTCAATCCGTTAAAAAATGGATCTCGGTCAATAATTCCACTTGATATTTGCGCGCCACATCCGCGCGAATCTCCTCAATCAGGGTTTTGACCTCATCTGCCCGGGCGGCGCCCATATTGATAATAAAATTCGCGTGTTGCGGAGAAACCAGCGCGCCGCCTATGTTATGCCCTTTCCAGCCCGCCGCCTCAATCAAACGTCCGGCTGAATCTCCGGGCGGATTACGAAAGATACTGCCCGCATTCGGCGATTCCAAAGGCTGCGCCTCCTTGCGCTTAGCCAAATTAGTTTCCATCGTGGCGATGATCTTCTGCGTATCTCCGGCGCTAAACTGAAATTCCGCGCCCAAAATCCACTGCCCTGCGCGCAGCACACAACTGCGATAGGCAAAATCCATTTTCGTACGCACAATGACCTCCGGCGCGCTGCCCGGACGCCACAGCGTGACGTTCAGCAACGTATCCGCGATTTCCCGGCCATACGCGCCGGCATTCATCCGTATCGCCCCGCCAGCCGTTCCTGGAATACCACAGGCAAACTCCAAACCGCTCCAGCCGCGACGGCCGGCTTCCCAAGCCAACCCATTCAACATACAGCCGCATTCCGCCTGCACGGTATGCTGGCCCCAGTGTAGCCGCCGCATTTTTGTTGTCACGATGACCAGGCCTCGGATCCCTTGATCCGCTGCCAGAACGTTCGATCCGTTACCCAAAATATGTACAGGGATTCCAGAGCGTTGGGCGCGTTCCGCCGCTTCCAGCAAATCAGCTTGTGATTCCGGCCAAAAACAAATTTCCGCCGGGCCGCCGATCTGCCACGTCGTTACACGCGCTAAAGGATATTCACGTTCTACCCGGCCTGACAACCCTGCTAACAACATCACGCCACCTCAACCACATTATTCAATCCGCCTAACTCGTCTATTGCTTCTTCACATATATTCTGTCTGTCTTCTCCGGTTTCAATTCCTGTTAACCTATCGCTGCGGGGAATTGTTTCCGTTCGGGTGATTTGCTGAACATAATCCTGAATATCCTGCCAAGAAACCCCGATCGTTAAAGCCGTTTGGATCGCGCTAAGACAGCCACTCGCCCAGGCGCCTTGATCCGGCTGGTTAAGCGAGCCAATATACTGCCGCCGCTGATCTTCTAGACCGTAAAAATCCAACGATTGCGCGTTTTCAACCCAATAGACCCGGGCGAAGATCTGCCGCGGCTCCCGACCTGCCGCGTTTTCTTCCAGCATATCCGATAACCACCGATCAGGCAAAACCCAGTGGATCCCACGACCCGGTTCAAAGCGCATGACACCGGCTTGGGAATACAAACAGGAAGGTTCAAACCCCGCTTGCTTCAGGATTTGCCCCAGCCAGGGCAATCCATCCAGCGGCTGATCCTGGGTCGAAACGCGCAAGATACGTTCCCCGTCTAATAAAGCGCTTAAAAACTCTCGTACCGAATATACCGTGATCCCCAAACGCCGGGCGGACGTCAAGATCTGATCTTCCAGATCTAAACCCGCTGCCAGCATCAGTTCGGTGACGCCCGGTTCAATCATCAAGCGCTCCTCTTCCTGATGATTTGCCGCTAGGTCTACACCCGGATATGTATTCACCAGATAATCGCGCTGCAACCCTTGCAGCAGAGCTTCAATCTCAGCGATTCC
>JAITOV010000016.1 GCA_031289735.1 Peptococcaceae bacterium | reverse complement strand
CCAGACGATCGCCAAGCTGCCGATCTACAGCGCGCTGCGCGTGGAGGGTTTACTGATTCAGTCGGCTCAGGCGCAACAAGGCTTTGAACTGCAGGCGGAGAGGATTGAGATCGAGAGTGTTTGCGCGGCGGATTATCCGCTGCAGAAGAAGCGGCATACATTTGAATACCTGCGCACGCTGGCGCATTTACGGCCGCGCACGAATACGTTTGCCGCGGTCTTCCGCGTGCGCTCGGCGCTGGCGCTGGCGATTCATCAGTTCTTTCAGGAACGCGGCTTTGTCTATGTACAGACCCCGATCATCACGGCGAGCGACGCGGAAGGCGCGGGAGAGATGTTTCAGGTGACGACGCTGGATGGCTCACAGGCGCGGCGGGACGCTGACGGACAGATCGATTACGCGCAGGATTTCTTTGGCCGCAAGGCGCATTTGACGGTGAGCGGGCAGTTGAATGCCGAAGCGTATGCCTTGGCTTTTCAAAATGTCTATACGTTCGGGCCGGCTTTTCGGGCGGAGAATTCGAACACGCCGCGGCATGCGGCGGAGTTTTGGATGGTTGAGCCGGAGATGGCCTTCGCTGACCTGCGGGATGATATGGCGTTGGCGGAAGATTTGCTGAAGTCGCTGGTGCGCTACCTCCTGGAGCATTATCCTGAAGAGATGGAATTCTTTAACGCGTTTATCGATCAGGGCTTGTTGGCGCGTTTAGAGAATATCGCCGCCGCTGAGTTTGGGCAGATCACGTATAGCGAAGCGATCGATATTTTGCTGGAGCGCAAGGAGGCGTTCGAGTATCCGGTGGCTTGGGGCCGCGATTTGCAGACCGAGCATGAACGGTATCTAACGGAGCAGGTCTTTAAGAAGCCGGTCTTTGTGACGGATTATCCGCAAGAGATCAAAGCGTTCTATATGCGCTTGAATGATGACCGGCGAACTGTGGCGGCGATGGATCTGCTGGCGCCGGGGGTCGGTGAGATTATCGGCGGGAGTCAGCGCGAGGAACGGCTGGATCACCTCGCAGCGCGGATGAAGGAATTAGGCGTCAGGGAAGAAGAATACGCCTGGTATCTGGATCTGCGCCGCTATGGCGGGGTGAAGCACGCCGGGTTTGGCTTAGGCTTTGAGCGCGCGCTGATGTATTTGACCGGGATGGCGAATATTCGCGATGTGATTCCCTTCCCCCGGACCGTGAATTCGATCTATTTTTGAGCGATAAGATGCATAGGATTGCCGATAATAATAAAGAAAGCAGGATAGAGAGTTGTTGGAAAAAAAGGGTCTGGGTCCAAGACGCAAGATTGGGAGTCTGGGTTGCTGTCTGTTATTGCTGGTGGGATGGGTATGGCTGTTCGCCGGGTGCGGTACAGTTCTCTCGAAGTCTGCTGTCGTGAAAATTGGGGTTTTACCGATTGAGGATAATCTGCCGTTCTTTGTGGCGGAACAGAACGGCCTGTTTCAGGACGCGGGGCTGGAAGTGGAGTTGATCCCTTTCCCCAGCGCGGTCGAACGGGATGCGGCATTGCAAGCCGGGCAAATCGACGGAGCGATCGCCGACCTGGTCGCGGTGAGCTTATTGAGCAAGGGCGGAACGGATATCCGGGTTGTTTGTGTCGGGATGGGAGCGCTGCCCGCGGAAGGGCGTTTCGCTATTCTGTCTGCTCCGCATAGCCAGATTCGCCAGCCGGAGGATTTGCGGGACGTGCCGATCGGCGTGTCGGAGAATTCGATTATTGATTATGTGACCGATGTCATGCTCGCGGATGCGCATATTCCGGCCGCGCAGGTGCAAAAAATCGCGATTCCTAAGATGCCGGTGCGTTTACAGATGCTCATGGCGGATGAGATTCAGGCGGCGTGCCTGCCGGATCCTTTGGCCTATTTGGCGGAGCGGCAGGGCGCTCATACAGTCCTGGAAGATACCTATCGCCATATCTCACAGACCGTGCTGTTTTTCCGTAACGCGGTGCTTCAAGATCGCGCGCCGGAACTCCAAGCGCTTGTGCGTGTCTATGAGCGGGCCGGACAGGATATCAATGCCTCGCCGGATCAATACCGCCCGTTGCTGATCAGCAAGACCCAGGTACCGGAGGAGATTGCCGCAACCTATCCGATGCCGGTGTACTCTTTGCTGCGTCTGCCGGAGGAGGATGAGGTTACAGAAGTCATGCAGTGGATGGTGGACAAGAAGCTGTTGGATCAGGCATACGCCTATCAGGATTTAATCGACGCGTCATTGCTAAAGTAAAGGAAGTAGTACCGTGATCCAGGTGCGTGACTGTGTGATGTATTATACGGAATCAGAAGATACGCCGATTTATGACGGCTTTAGTCTCACCATCGAGCGTGGGGAGAGCGTCGTCGTGATTGGGTCTTCCGGCTGCGGCAAGAGCACGCTGCTTTTTCTGCTGGCGGGATTGCTGGTGCCGGTCGCTGGAGAGATCCTGATCGAAGGCCGCCCGATCACGAAACCGCGTCCGCAGACGGCGTTTATCCTACAGGAATACGGGCTGTTTCCTTGGCTGACCGTGGAGGAGAACGTGGGCCTCGGATTGCGCGTCCGAGGGATTCCGCGCGCGGAACGCTTACGGCGGATTGAGGAACAGATCCGTAATATGGACATCGCTGAGGTCAAACGGCGCTATCCGTTCCAATTGAGCGGGGGGCAGCGTCAGCGGGTCGCCTTGGCCAGGGCTTTGAGTTTGCAGCCGGATCTGTTGCTGATGGATGAACCGCTGTCGGCCCTGGACGCGCTGACGCGGGAACGGATGCAAAAATTACTCCTGCGTATTTGGCGCAAGGCCGATCTGACCTCGATCCTGGTGACGCACAGTATCGAAGAGGCGGTGTATCTGGGTACGAGAATCTTGGTGTTAGGCGGCAAACCGGCGTGTATTCTGGGGGAAGTAGAGAATCCGGAGGTTGGTTCGCGGCATTATCGCAGTTCCGCACGCTTTTATGAGCGCTGCAACGTCATCCGCGCGCTCCTGGAAGGGGGAGACGGAGATGCTTAAACAGACGCGGGGTAAGCGTTGGGCAAAAAACGTGTTCAGCTATCTGCTGGCGGCGGCCGTCATCGTCGCTCTGTGGCAGTTGGCGTCCCTGGCTGTGCATAATGCCATGCTGCCGCCGCCTTTAAGCGCCTGGAAAACGACCATCCGGTTATTGCATGATCCGTTAGGGATGCATCTATGGATCAGTACGCGGCGCGTGTTGGGCTCTTTGCTCATTTCTTTGCTGATTGGCGTCCCGTTGGGCATGGTCATGGGTTTTGAGCGGCCTGTGGATCGCGTTCTCGCGCCGCTGGTTTATTTGACCTACCCGATTCCGAAAATCGTTTTTCTGCCCTTGATCTTGCTCTTTTTTGGCTTAGGGGAAGGATCCAAAGTCTTTTTGATCAGTTTGATCGCGACCTATCAGATTCTGGTTACGACGCGGGACGCGGTGCGCAAGGTGACGCCGGAGGCGATTCATTCCTTGCGTTCCCTGGGCGCGAGTCACACCCAGATTTATCGCTACCTCTTATTTCCCTCGTGTCTGCCGGATGTGCTGACCGCCCTGCGTCTGAGCTTGGGCACGGCGATTGCCGTGCTGTTTTTTGCCGAATCTTTTGCCACGACGCGGGGACTGGGGTATTTCATTATGGATTCCTGGAGCCGGGCGGCGGCGGACCGGATGTTTGCCGGGATTATCATGATGGGGCTGTTGGGCGTCGTATTATTCTGGGCGGTAGATGTGCTGGAGCTTCTGTTCGCTCGCTGGCGGCGGCAGGGCTGAGCGTGGCAATTGAGCGAATTTCCTTGCAATATTGCGCCAAATCTTTTATATTGGACACATGAGGCCGCATAAACAGAGTCGTAGCGACCGAGAGGTGTAATGAGCGCCACACGACGAATCTGGGCGTCTGCTTCTTCGTGACTTTTGTCATTCGGAGGCGGCCCCCATAACATACAGAAAATATGGAGGAGGAATTGTATTCATGAAACGCAAGGGGAAACGCATATTGGGTATCCTGCTGAGCGTCCTGTTACTGCTTGGCAACGTGCCGGTCTCCGCATTGGCGTTGACACCATCTAAAATGGGTAAATCAAACATATTTAAAAAATAAAAAAACCCCGCAATCATGAAGGCTCGCGGGGTTTTTATTTGAAGGAAGGCGACCTGGCAATTGGGCGTTATATCTTTTTGAAAAGAAAACCGATCAAACATAGGCGAAGGCGAGGCTTAACGGTGTATAGCTCCGATATACCTTAAATAACAATAACCTTCTTCTCCGTCGCCAGAATGGGACGATAACCAAGGACTTTCATTTTCTCAT
>JAITOV010000121.1 GCA_031289735.1 Peptococcaceae bacterium | reverse complement strand
ACAAGATCTGCGGAATCAGCTTCGTCATACCGGGAGATCGACAACATCCGGGATTAGGGAGATTCAAAGAAGCCCAGGCGGGGGCTTCTTTTTTGTTTATCGTGCTATTTACACAGTTATTGAGACAGCGTCAAGCCGCGTTATTTTTCATCTTCGCCGGAATTTCCGGCTACGCCTTCTATCATATCCGTAAGCAATGTATTCAGCTGTGCGGCGTTTTTTGCTGTAATCACAGGTTCGCCCGTAGTCGCTTCAATTTTCAAGCCTTTCAGCTCTTTATAGCGCCGCGTACTCAGGCCCGCCCACCTTGGGTTATCTCGTCGGTCAGTATGGTGTATTCCTTGCCTTTTTGTACGCCGCGCTTCTGCCACTCGGTGGTGAGGTCGTTGCGAATACGGATGGTCAAAAGCCGCTAAGGATTGGAATGATAAGTGGTTTGTTAATAACCTCAAATCAGAAACAGACAGATTGGTTGGTAGAGAAATTGAGTTCCTTAGATAAATGCAGTATGTTTATTCCAGAATGAATGAGGGAAAGCCGCTATTTATATGGCTATTCCCCATTCTTCTCGGATAATTATATTACTTGAATAATGGGTATTATTCAAGAACTCGAATAATACCCATTCCTCGCTATAGCCCTTTTTGATATACGTTTCAAAAGCGCGATCAATCGCCTGTTCCGGGTCAATCGTTTCCTCGATACGCTCCCGCCCGACCATTGCCAGCCATGTCTTAAACGGTTCGGCTTTGGGTGAGGGAATAGATTGGATAAGGCGTAAAAGCTGTTCTGTATCGGCAACGTCGGTAAGCCGCTGTTTGCCGTATGCCGCCATCATTTCCCTCTGCCAAAAGTCTTTGTTTCAGCTTGCGCCAATAAGCAGCGGGGTCAACGCTGTCCGTTAAAACCGCGATAACATCAACAATGGAAAAATACCATTCCTGTTTTTCCGCGTCCCAAGCGGTGCGTATGCGTTTGTCCTCGAACAGCTGAATTTTATTGTTTTCGTCCATTGCAGAAATGCCCCTTTCAGACCAAAAATATTATAAACGATTTTTGCCGTTTCGACAATAAAATCTTTACAACTCCGCGCCACGCTCACATTGTAATATTTTTCACATTGATTGCAATTCAATGCCATGTTATAATAAGCATAGTATACAAGATGATTCTTGCTTCGTGACGAGCCAAGCGGGAAGAGAGGAGAAGGACTGCGCTTTATGCGATTCAAGCGGCTGGCTATTTTTCTGGTAGTGATATTTGCTATTCTGACCTACATATTATGGTTGTCTGAGGAACCTAACGTGCCGGATAGGGGCAGCACGCCGGGTAGTGCAAGTAGCGCTGATCCCGCGAATCCTGTCAATCACCCAGACTCCGCCGACGCCGGATCGACGGGGGAGACACCTTTAAGCTACTATGTTTATAATATTCAGACAAATAAAGTCATTGCTTATCAAAATCAAGACTTGCAGCGAGCGCCTGCCAGCACGACGAAATTGCTTACCGGCTTAGTGGTGATCGACGCGTGGGATCTTGACGAGATCATAACGGTACACGATGAAGTGCGCGTCGATGGATCGGGCCTTGGTTTAGCACCTGGTGATAAAATTTCGCTCAACCAATTACTGACCGCCATGTATTTGGTTAGCGCCAACGATGCCGCGACCGCGCTGGCGGTCAAAGCGGCGGGGTCTATAGATGAATTTTCTGAATATATGAACGAATACGCAACAAAAATTGGCTGCACAGGCTCGCATTTTAGTAATCCGCATGGTTTGCCGGATCCGGATCATTATACGACGGCGCAGGATATGGCTAAAATCGCTGGGCAATTCATCAAAGACGAGCGTTTGCTGGCTTTAGCGCAAACCAAAACAGCGACCATCCGTTGGCAAAACCAGAATGGTCAAACCCGTAGCGCGCAGATCAGCAATACGAATCAATTATTAGGGGTGTATCCAGGTGTAGCCGGATTAAAAACCGGAACCACGACGGAGGCCGGACAGTGTTTGGTCACATATTTTAAGCATCAAGACGCAGCTTTATTGGTGGTGGTATTAGGCGCCAAACAACGTTATCAAACGACGTTGCCGCTATTAGATCAGGCAGTACAAACAGAGGTACTGACGCAGGATACGTTGACAAACCTGAGTAAAAACCCGGCGGCTTGGTTGGATTATCCGGGAATCTATTAATTAGGCTTTATTATGGGAATCTGGCAAATGTCCCATAATAAATATTATGTCAAGTTGGAGGAGCGCGAATTTGGTTGCTTTAAATATGTAGAGCAAAAGTGATCATCCGGCACTGATACGATTGTCGATTCTAAGAATATCTTTAAAGGCTTCATCAGATAATTTTTTGAGGTCTTTGACATCAAATTTAATTTCTTTTATATCGGCTTTAAGCCCTTGAACTTCCTGTTCAAGCTTGATTTGACCCTGTTCAAGATTATCAACCTTGGTTACTAATGTATGGACCGTTGTGGTTAAATTTTCAAGTACGGATAAAATCTTTTCTTCGTTGTTCATGCTCCAAGCACCTCCAAAAGTAGTATAGCACAGGTGATATCATTGAAACAAGCCCTAGCCGCTTCGCTGGCGGGGGCTTGTTTTTTTTGTAAGAATAACGCCTATTCTCAAAGCCTGTATAAACCTCGTTGTTTCTTATTGCCATAGCCCTATTGTCGGTATCGGTTGACTCAGGTATACAGCATATTCTCGCTGATCCCAAGTTTCCGTCCTATCTCGGCCACCGTCTCGCCGCCTTCTACTACGCATTTGCAGACCTCTGCTTTAGCGGGTATGAACAATTTCACACTCTCTGGCCAAAGTCATGGGCTAAAGCTGTAAACGCCGCCAGGGAGCGTTCAATCGTCTGCATACTGACGCAATACGACAAGCGGAAATACCCTGGGCAGCCAAATGTGCGGCCAGGCACGATGATCAGATTATGCGTCAGCGCTTGATCCTTGAAAGCCATATCATCATCGATCAAAGCCTTTGGGAACAAGTAGAAAGCCCCTTGCGGCTTCACACAAGTAAAACCTAACTGAATGAGATGATGATAGAGGATATTGCGGCGTTCGGCATAAATGTTTTTATCCACGTAATGACCCAGTGCCAGCGCGGCGGCTTTTTGGAATAGCCCAGGGGCATTCACATAGCCCAACGTCCGGTTAGCAAAGATCAGACCATTGATCAGCGTCGGTACGTCAGCGATCCGGTCGTTAACCGCGAGATAACCAATCCGTGCGCCTGGGATGGACTGGGATTTGCTGAAGGAAGTCGCGATCATGGCGTTTTTGAAGATATTGAATACCTGAGGCAGGCGTATGCCGTCATAGACTAATTCTTTATAAGGTTCATCCGCAATAAGAAAGATCTCCCGGCTGAATTCCCGTTCTTTCCGCTCAATGACGGCAGCCATATCTTGCAAGAGTTGCTCGCTGTAGACCACACCCGTCGGGTTATTCGGCGAATTGATCAGCACTGCCCGGGTCTTGGCGTTAATACTTTGTTCCAGCAACTGGAGATCCGGCGCGAAGTCCTTGGGATTCGTGGCCAGCTCGACGATCTGGCCGCCGTGGTTATCGACATAGAATTTATATTCGGTGAAATACGGCTTGAAGACGATGACCTCATCATCCGGGTTCAAGATGGTTTTTAAGATGACATTCAGAGCGCCGCCCGCGCCGACCGTCATCACGATATGCTGCGCAGTCAGGTTGCGGCCACTCTCGGCATGGATCTGCGCGGCGATTTTCTCGCGTACTTGCGGATAACCGGCATTATTCATATAAGCGTGCAGTCCAGGCGCATCTTCCAGCACCAGAGTCTTCAGCGCGTCTTTAAAGGCTTGTGGCGGTTCCGGGTCAGGGTTCCCCAGGGAAAAGTCAAAAACATTTTCTGCGCCTACTTTTTTGCGCAGCGTCTCCCCTTCTTCAAACATAGCCCGAATCAGGGAAGATTGTTGCAGGTTGGTCTGGATTTTGTCCGCAATCATGAATAAGCCTCCTCCTCTTATAAATCCTTAAAATCCAAGGTGGAAAAATAATCCTCTATGGTCTCAGCCCGGCGGATGAGTTTGACAGAACCGTCTTCCTTGAGTAATAATTCCGCCGAACGCAGTTTGCCGTTATAATTAAAGCCCATCGCGTGTCCGTGTGCCCCACTGTCGTGAATCACGACGATATCACCGATATCGATGCGCGGCAAAGGCCGATCAATGGCGAATTTGTCATTGTTCTCGCATAAGCTGCCGGTGACATCATAGAGATGATCCAGCGGCGCGTTCTCTTTGCCGAGAACCGTCAGATGGTGATATGCGCCATAGAGGGCCGGACGCATGAGATCAGCCATACTGGCGTCCAAACCAACATAGTTCTTATAAATCTCCTTCTTATGCAGTACGCGCGTCACCAGATAGCCATACGGTCCGGTGATACTCCGGCCCAGTTCCATCATGAGCTTCAACGGGTGCAAAGCGGAGGACTTGATCTTCTGGTCATACGTCCGGTGTATTTTTTCGCCCAAACGGGCCAGATCCACAGGCTCTTGCTCCGGCCGATAGGGAATGCCAATTCCCCCGCCAAAGTTAACAAATTCAATCCGTATGCCTAATTTCTGATGAACCTCCAGCGCTAAATCAAAGAGCATATTCGCCGTTTCGACAAAACAATCCAGATCGAGTTCATTCGAGATAATCATCGTATGCAGGCCGAAATGCCGTGCGCCTTTACGCCGTACCAGATCATACGCTTGGAATAACTGCTCTTTGGTCAGTCCATACTTCGCTTCCTGCGGGTTGCCAATGATCGCGTTCCCATCGTTGCGCATCTTGCCCGGGTTATAGCGGAAACAGATCGTATCCGGTATTCCTGCCGTCTGTGCGAGAAAATCTATATGCGTTATATCATCCAGATTAATAATCGCGCCGAACTCCTTGGCCTGGACAAACTCCTGTGCCGGCGTATCATTGGAAGTAAATATGATATCCTGCCGGGACAGCCCCACTTTATCAGCCAGTAGCAATTCAGGTAGAGAACTGCAATCCGCGCCGAACCCTTCATCCTTCAAGAGTCTGAGGATATGCGGATTAGGGGTTGCCTTGACCGCGAAGAATTCTTTAAACGACGGAGCCCAGCGAAAAGCGGCCAATAAGTTGCGCGCGTTTTCTTTGATGGCCTGTTCATCGTAAATATGAAATGGGGCGCCATATTCCGCGATGATCAATTCTAACTGTTCTTTGTTAAACGGCAGGGTTTTCGTAGCAGCCGTGATGGACATGATGGCAACTCTCCTTTAGTTCATGAACTGGATAGGACAAAGCCATCCAGCGCGATCAGCCGAGATGGCTTTGGACATAATTATCTTATATTTTTATGTGTTTGTCCAGTCAGGGCACATAAACACGCAACGCGCGTTCCAGTACTTCCATCGTGAAGGGCAATGGCGCGCCTTCTTCACCGTCAACGGTCGTTTGCACATCCGGATTGCCGGAAAAGCGGAAGCGGCGCGCGCGTATATGGCGCATCCAGCGTCCATCCACCGGGCCTTCCCGATTGAGTAATTTGATCAGTAATTGCGGCAGCTCGAACAAAGGTCCCTCGCGCACCAACAGTAAATCCATCATCCCATCGTCCATCTCCGCTGTAGGCATTAGATTGGCAAAACCGGCGCCCTGGCTCCCGTTTAAGAGCAAGAAGATCAGGATGTTTTCCTCAACGACCTCCGCTTCAGTTTCAATGCGGATAGGAAAAGAACGCACATGCGATAATTCCCCCAGCGCGGAAAGATAATACGCTAATGGGCCAAGCGCTTTCTTTAACTGATGGCTGGTGGCAATGGAAGTATTCACGAAAAGCCCGGCGGCGCAGGTATTGAGAAAAATCCGGTCCTCCCCCACTCTGCCGATATCACAAGCGACGGTTTTATTCTGGGCAATGACGCGCAGGCCTTCTTTGACATCCTCGGAGATCTTTAAGCTCTTAGCAAAATCATTCGCCGTTCCGGTTGGCAACAGGCCCAACGGCAAATCAGAGCGTACTTTGAGAATCTGTTCAGCCACAGAGGCCAGCGTTCCATCCCCACCGGCCGCCACGGCAAAATCCAGCCACGGCGCTTGCAGCAGGTCCTGTAGAAAACGTTCGTTCGCTGCCGCATGGTCGAGACGGAATGGCGTCAGGTGCAGCCCCTGATCATATCCGTACGCTATGAGCTCATCCAGCATTTTGGGAATGCTCCGTGCCCCTGAATTGGGATTATAGATCAATAAGCCTTTGCGCATGCGCCGTCCACGCCTTTCCTGTTTCGCTTACTCTATTATATTTGGTTTATTGATCCGGCATAACCATCCGTGAGATACTTGCCGCTGACCCAGCCCAGCTTCCCGTCGTAATTCACATAGGCCCAGTCCGTCGCCGTATCGTCTAAAATAATGACCCAGCTCTGATTCGCAATGATCTGAAGCGATTCCTGGCCGCTGTCCGGTCCCAGCCGCTGATGCAGTCCCCATTCGCTTTGAACCAAAGCGAAGCGATTCCACAATTCATCCCACGATTCGGCAGGCATGGAATACACCAGCGGCTCGCCGATTTTTTGCCGCGAATCAGGCAGGGCTGCCACGGCGTTTAAGGTGAATTGCCGGGAATGCTCGTCTATTTTTTCTATCTCCAGCATTTGGCTGACCGGAGCGATCTCCTGAGTTGGAAATTCATTGAATACGAGCAACACGCGACCATTCTCCGTCGTATAGGTTCCGCGGTAGTGATTGATTGCATCGGTTTGCATCAACCCTTCCCGGTAAGAAACCGACCCGTCCTTGTCGAATTGATAGGAACACACAACATTTTTCTCCGTAACGAGAACCCAGTAGCCGCCCAGAAGCCCCTCGGCAGCGCCGCTGAGCTCCTCGGAAGCGAGAGCGTCTGCTTCGCCCTGACCGCCCGCTGTGGAAGAAGAAGGATCCGCGCAGCCCCCCGCCGCCAAGGCCATAAACCCCAGTATGAGAAGCCATAGCGCCGTTTTTTTTCCGAAACGTACCATCCGTACCCCCTTCTTTCTCAGCCGAAATCTGACTTCGACTTCATCATTATAGCCGAAAATATTTTTCTGTCAATATCAGCCCTTATAGGGTCCACCATCACCCGCAAGGGGAATCTAATTCCCCTGAACGGCGTCATTAGACGGCATGGCGAATTCACTATGCCTTGGCTTTACGAACTCCTTAGAGACAATGATCGTTCTCAGGGCGATCCAAGGCGCGGCAGCGGCAACTTTTTCCCCGGTAGCCCTTGCCTACGTCCCGGAGCTATTCCCTCCGTCCAAGCGCGTCGGCGTCATTGGCTGTATCAGTACCGGCCTCCTGTTGGCTGGCGTCATCGGGCAGGTATTCAGCGGTCTGATCCAGGCGCATTGGTGGTGGCATTCCCTGTTTTTTGTCATGCCCGGCGCTTACTTCATCACAGCGGCGCTCATCCTGTTCTTCCTCCCCCATCGTCCGGCTAATGGCGCCAGCGTCATTGCCGCTTTCAGACAAATGCCAGGTATGTTGCGGCGAAAACAGCTTCGATACGCCTATGTCGTGGCGGCCATCGTCATGCTATCGCTTGTCGGAATGTACACGGCCCTGGGCAATTACTTGAGCGACCAATTTGGTCTCACCAACCACCAGATATTAGATGTGCGCGCAGTCGGAATATTCGGAATGCTACTGTCCCCCACAGCTGGCCGCTTAGTGAAAATTTTTAAGACGGTACCCGTGCTGCGGAGCGCTCTGGGGCTGGCTGTCATCGGCTTAATCCTATTGGCCCTTGCCAGCAATATCCCCGTCATGCTTGCTTCAAGTGTTGTGTTTGTCTCAGGTATCGCTCTTGCCGCGCCTTCACTCATTTCCCTGATTGGAGAACTGGCTGGAAACGCAAGAGGCCCGGCGATCTCTATCCACACGTTTGTGCTATTCTCTGGCGCCAGCATCGGTCCCCTCTTAACTACAAACCTGCTTAACCATGGCATAAATTATGCGCTGACTTTTCTGGCGCTGGCTGTATGCGTTGTGATCGGCGTTATTGCTACGTTTTTTATAAAGGACGCCGCCTTGGAAAGTTATGACTAGGTATCTAAAAATTATCATCTGGTCATAATTTTATTTTTCTTAAAATTTACCTTCGGCAGCGCTGCCGTTATTTCCCGCCCGCCAGCTTTATGCTTTTGAGATAAAAATAAACAATCCTAAAAATGGCTTTTTTAAGCCGTTTTAGGATTATTTACATTCCCGACCAGGTCAATGTGTTACTGGTAAAGTAAAGTCACCCGGTTTTGGCAAAAAAGAATCACCCAGCGAAAGACCTCCGAAGTATAATATTTGTCAGGAAAAGGGACAAAAGACAAACACGGAGGCGGAAAG
>JAITOV010000075.1 GCA_031289735.1 Peptococcaceae bacterium | reverse complement strand
ATATCAACTGTTGGAGAAGGCGCAGGAATTCACCGTGAGTATTCCTGTGCAAGCGGATCTCAAGGAAGCGGTTGCTTTCTGCGGTTCGAAGTCTGGACGCGACTATGATAAGTTTAAGGAAGCGCATTTGACGGCGTTACCGGCGCAGAAAATCCAAACACCGGTGATTGAAGCGTGCGATTTATTCTATGAATGCCGGGTCGTCTATCGGCAGACGATGGAACCCGCGTTAGTCCATGCGGATATTCGTCAGAGCAATTATGCGAACGGAGATTATCACGTATTCTATTATGGTGAGATTGTCGCTTGTTATCGTAAATAGCTTCCAGATCTTCCTTACGCACTGAACGTCTAGATCACTTCTCCCGGGCGTACACTGGTAAAAAAGGGGGGAGCGTTTTGGTGCGGATAGAACAGGATAACATCCTGCGGGAAGATCTGACGATCCAACATCGTTATGCGGTGATCGGTTCGGAAAAAGCGTTTCGCGGGCATCAGCATGCCTGGAAGGCTTGGAAGGTATTCAAGGAATTTGGCTGCACCGTCTATCCGGTGGCTGCCAAGATGAAACAACGCCTGGGACCGGATAAAGTCTACGCGGATTTGACGGAACTGCAGGGCAAGATCGATGTAGCGGCGCCCTGTCTGCCGGCGGCGGAGTTGGCGGATCTGGTTCCGGCAGCGCAAGCGGCGGGGTGTACGCATATTTGGTTTCAGGAAGACAGCTGGAGTCCGGAGCTGCAAGCGCAATGCGAGGAAGCGGGGATCAAGGCGGTGCGCGGCTGTGTGTTGCTGCATAAGGTTTTTGTCAAGCCTCTGGCTTTTTTTCATCCTTGCTATTGGCATGGCTGGAGAGAGCGCAAGATAAAACGAATGCGGTAGAAAAGTCGTGGAAATTATGGAGATTAGAGGTAATTTATAAACATTTGTCTAAATCAGGCGGCCCCGATTGACAAGCTCTAAGCCGGACCGATATAATATCAGCGAACAAATGTTTCGTAGATGAGCGATCAGAGAGCATAGATGAAAGAGGAGTGGGTGGTATTATGTCCGGAGCAGATAAACTGCGCGCGTTAGATATTGCCTTAAGCCAGATTGAGAAGCAGTTTGGCAAGGGGTCGATTATGAAACTTGGCGAAGCCAGTGCCGTGATGGCGGTGGATGCTATTCCGACAGGATCGCTGCCCTTAGATGTGGCGTTAGGTGTCGGCGGTGTACCGCGCGGCCGCGTGGTGGAGATTTATGGTCCTGAGTCGTCTGGGAAGACCACGGTGGCGCTGCATATTATTGCCGAGGCGCAAAAACTCAACGGCGTGGCCGCGTTTATCGATGCCGAACATGCCTTGGATCCTGTCTATGCCAAGGCTATCGGTGTGAAGCTCGATGATTTGCTGGTATCCCAGCCGGATACGGGGGAGCAGGCGCTCGAGATTTGTGAGGCGCTGGTACGCAGCGGGGCGGTGGATGTGGTCGTGATTGACTCCGTAGCCGCTTTGGTCCCCCGGGCGGAGATTGAAGGAGAGATGGGCGACGCGCATGTCGGTTTGCATGCCCGGCTGATGTCACAAGCCTTGCGTAAGCTGACCGGGGTGATCAGCAAGAGCCGAACGTGTGTTGTTTTCATCAATCAAATCCGAGAAAAGATCGGGATTATGTTCGGCAATCCGGAGACGACCACTGGAGGCCGGGCGCTAAAATTCTATGCTTCAATACGAATGGATGTTCGTAAACAGGATCCGATTAAAAAAGGTGATGAGCAGATTGGCAACCGCACACGGGTGAAAATTGTCAAAAACAAGGTTGCGCCGCCATTTCGTCAGGCGGAATTTGATATCATGTACGGGGAAGGCATTTCCCGCGAAGGCGGCATTGTCGATGTGGGGACAGACCTGGAAATCCTCGATAAATCCGGCTCTTGGTATGCCTATAAAGGAGAACGTCTGGGACAGGGCAAGGAGAATATCAAGGAATACTTGAAGCAGAATCCGCTGGTCGCCCAAGAGATTGAGATGGAGATCCGCAAACGATCGAGTGGTGTGAAAGCGCCTGATACGGCTGCGGAGACCAGTGGGCCTGATCAGGACGGTTCAGCGCTTGAGTGAGTATACGACGGATCGCATCTGGCAGGAGGCCATCCGCTCATTGAGCTTGCGGAGCCGAAGCTGCCAGGAAATGAGAGAACGTTTGTCCGGAAAAGGACACAGCGCGGCAGATATCGCGGCAACAATACAGCGTTTAGCTGAATATGGCTATCTGGATGATAGAAAATTTGCCAGAGACTTCGTTGAAGCCTATCGTACGCGCTGGCCGCGTGAGCGTATCCGGCAAAAATTGCGCTTGAAGGGCTTGTCTGAAACGGATATTCAGACAAGCCTGGTTGAAGGTTGCCCGGAGGAAAACGAATGGTTGATCTGTTTAACTGAGACGCGAAGGCTCTGGGCGGTAGAGACACAGCGGCAGCAACGCTATTTCATGAGGCATGAAGTGGCGGAAACGCCGGAACGACTCAGCGATCGGCAGACGTATGCTAAAATTATGCAGAAACTCTTGCAGCGTGGTTTTACGATTTCCATGGCGCGTCAGACGTTGCAGAGGGTCATAGGTCAAGAACGCATCGGTCAAGCATGTGAAGACGGTGAAGCCTAACTTGACATTGTGTCCAAACTGCATTAAAATTATGTGAAGTACGTCCCTGTTGATTAAACCTTGAGAAGGGTTTTTCTTATAGATATCGTCTTTGTTAGATTGAATAAAAACGGAACTAGCGAGCCGAACATTTGTAGGACCTTTGGGGTTGAAACGGGACTGGTGATTTCTACCGGTTTTTTTTGGATGCAAAGAAAATTAAGGGGGTGAAATGTGTATTGAATTATCTCATAACAGGTATCAGCGTGATCGTGGCGCTGGTAATTGGCGGATTATTAGGATGGGCCATCCGTAAAAATATATCGGAAAAGAAGATGGGTTCGGCGGAGACGGAAGCCCGGAGACTGATAGACCATGCTAATGAACAAGCTGAAGCCAAGAAAAGAGAAGCCATCGTCGCGGCCAAAGAAGAAGTCATGCAAATCCGTAATGATGTGGAGAAAGAAACGCGAGAACGCCGCAATGAACTGCAGCGCATGGAGAGACGCCTGCTACAGAAAGAAGAATCTCTAGACAAAAAGGTAGAGACTATCGAACGCAAAGAAGAGACGTTACAGAAAGCTGAAGCTGAAGTTGATCAGCAGAAATCAGAACTGGAACAATTAAAAGTTAAAGAGATGGCTGAGTTGGAACGGCTTTCCGGTTTGACTTCAGAAGAAGCCAAGCAACTGTTGTTACACAGTATCGAAGAAGAAGTTCGCTATGAATCAGCAATCTTAATCAAAGATCTCGAAACTCGGGCCAAAGAAGAAGCGGATAAAAATGCAAAAAACATCATTTCCTTAGCAATTCAGCGTTGTGCCGCCGACCATGTAGCGGAAACAACGGTCTCCGTTGTGGCTTTGCCCAGCGATGAAATGAAAGGCCGGATTATTGGCCGTGAAGGCCGGAATATCCGCACATTGGAGACTTTGACCGGGATTGATTTGATTATTGATGATACGCCTGAAGCGGTGATCCTTTCCGGGTTTGATCCGATCCGGCGTGAAGTAGCCCGGGTGGCCTTGGAAAAACTGATCTTGGATGGCAGAATTCATCCGGCCAGAATCGAAGAGATGGTGGAAAAAGCCCAAAAAGAAGTGGATCAGAAGATCAAGGAAGAAGGAGAGCAGGCGACATTTGATGCTGGAGTTCACGGGATTCATCCGGAGATGATCAAGATTTTGGGACGCTTGAAGTATCGGACTAGCTATGGCCAAAATGTCTTAAAACATTCTTTGGAAGTCGCTCATTTAGCAGGCTTAATGGCGGCCGAGTTGGGTGTGGATGTTCAGATGGCGAAGCGCGCCGGCTTGCTGCATGATATCGGCAAGGCGGTCGATCATGATTCTGATGGTACACATGTCCAGATCGGTGCGGAAATCGCCAAAAAGTATAAAGAATCCCAAGACGTGATTAACGTCATTGAAGCGCACCATGGAGACGTCGAGGCCAAGAGTATCGTCGCGGTTTTGGTAGCGGCGGCGGATGCGGTCTCAGCGGCGCGTCCGGGCGCCAGACGGGAGACGTTAGAGTCGTATATCAAGCGCCTGCAAAAACTCGAAGAGATTGCCGATACATTCGAAGGCGTGGAAAAGTCCTACGCCATTCAAGCCGGCAGAGAAATCCGGATCATTGTCAAACCGGATAAGATTGATGACGTTCTGGCGCCGCGTGTAGCGCGTGATATCAGTAAGCGTATCGAAGAAGAATTGGAGTATCCCGGTCAGATTAAGGTTGTCGTCGTGCGTGAGACCCGGGCCGTGGATTATGCTAAATAGGATATTACCCATTAGAATGAAGAACCGCCTGAATAGATTTTATCGATTCGGCGGTTATTTGTCAGAAGACATACTATGAGATATAGCCCAAGAGTGTAACGGATACCATGATCAGGATCAGATAGGATGATAAGGGGAAGACATTATGAAATATAAAGCTGGAGATATCGCTTATCAAGATATGAATCTGCTGATTTCTATATTGCTGCGTTACCCGGAAGCCGTATCTGTCCGTTATATACCGCAAGACAATGCGTTGGATTTTGTCTTCTTATTTGATATTCAGGACAATACCTCACAGGATATCCTGGACATACTTCCGCAGGCTCTCGCCGTATACCATCATTTGGAGCAGAGAGAAATGCGCCTGTGTCAGGTGGAGATACAGAGCGAAGAGGGCATCGGGAAGTTTGTAGTCAGGCGAGATGTAGAAAGTATAACGAAAAATGAGGTCGGGCTGATTGTCGAAATGGTCAAGGGAGCGTTTGGCTTCAGCATGATCTATGAAGAAGCTGAATTACCGGAAGATGAACGGCTTTATCAAGAAGAAATGATCGGTTATGTATTAGAGTCTATGCGTAACGCCGAAATTGACAAGAATTTTATTGCTTTGCGCGAAGAGGGTAAAGTGATGCTCTTTCATTCATAATGATAGAAAAGGTGGACATATGCGGATTCTGTTTATCGGAGATGTGGTAGGGCAACCGGGCCGCCAGGCGCTTAAAACCCTGTTGCCTGGCTTGCAAGCCGAGCGTCGTGTGGATTTGACCATCGCCAACGCGGAAAATGCGGCGGGCGGGAAAGGCTTGACCAAAGCGACCGCTCAGGAGATCTTTCAGCAGAATGTTGATTTTTTGACCATGGGAAATCATGTATGGGATCAACGCGAAATACTCACCTTTATCGATACGGAAGAACGCTTGATCCGTCCGGCGAATTATCCGGCGGGTACGCCCGGACGCGGCTATCAGATCATTCGCGTTCAGGGGAGCAAGGTTGGCGTGTTGAATCTATCAGGGCGGGTGTACGCGACGGAACACCTGGATGATCCTTTTGCGGTTGCTACGCGCTGGGTAAGTGAGTTGAAGCGTCAGTGTGAGATTGTCATCATCGATATGCATGCGGAAGCGACTTCGGAAAAAATGGCTTTAGGCTGGTTTTTAGATGGTAAAGTAAGCGCGGTTCTCGGAACGCATACGCATATCCAAACTGCCGACGCGCGAATTTTAGACCAAGGGACGGCCTATATCACGGATGTCGGGATGACGGGTTCGCGCGATTCCGTTCTGGGAACTAAAAAAGAACTAGCGATCAAAAAGTTTCTGACGCAGATGCCGACCCGCTTGGAAGTAGCTGAAGGACCGGTGCAGTTAAATGCCGTGGTCATGGATATAGACGAACAGACCGGACGGGCGCGGGACATTCAAGCGATCCAATGCTTCGATTCTTAATTGTATTTGGGCCTTATCATTTTAGCTGAAGCATTTTTAATATAGAGGAAAAAAATCTAAATTTTGTCAATAAGTCTTATGGGATAAAGAGGATTTTTCTTCTCTCTCTAGAATAACTTACACCATAGACAATGGAAAATGATGTAAGTTATTCGCTAGGGAGGTCTTTAAAATGGATGTGTTAAAAGTCTCTGCAAAATCAAGCCCTAATTCTGTTGCCGGCGCACTGGCCGGAGTTCTACGAGAAAATGGCGGAGCTGAGTTGCAAGCGATTGGCGCCGGCGCGTTAAACCAAGCAGTTAAGGCCGTGGCGATCGCGCGCGGTTTTGTGGCGCCCAGTGGCGTGGATCTGATATGTATTCCTGCTTTCACGGATATTCAAATCGAAGGAGAAGAGAGGACAGCGATCAAACTCATCGTTGAACCTAGATAGACTGGATGCGTGAGGATTATTCTATCGACTGGATTATCGACGGACATTGCGATAGCATCAGTTTTTATGCGGATGGCCAACGGACGTTAACCGATGCGGATCCGGACGCCGGACAGTGGAATTTGTCTCTAGCCCGCTCAGCACGGATCGGACTGCAGTTTTTAGCCTGCTATATTGAGAGCGAGTATAAACCCGATCGGGCTACGGAACGGGGTTTATATTTGATCCAAGCTGCTCGGCGTTTCGCCCGGGAACATGTCGAAGAGACGTTTCTGGTACAGAGCCGGGAGGATGTCCGGAGGTTGCCGCAGCCAGATAAAATCGGTTTATTGCTCTCTGTCGAAGGCGGCGAGGTTTTAAATGACGGATTGGATATCTTAGAGCACATCTATCAACTGGGTGTACGATCGTTGGGCTTGACCTGGAATCAGCGCAATCCTCTGGCATCCGGTGTCGATGACCCGGACGCGCAGCGTGGATTGACGCCGTTGGGTCGGCAAGTGGTTGCGCGTATGAACGCATTAGGTATGCTGATAGATGTGTCTCATATGAATAGCGTAGGATTTTGGGAAGTGTTGGCGATTTCGACAAAACCGATCGTAGCCTCTCATTCCTGTGCGCAAGCGCTATGCTCTCATCGGCGTAATCTTAACGATGAACAGGTGCTGGCGCTGCGCGATCAGGGTGGGGTCCTAGGTATTAATTTCTACCCAAGTTTTTTATGCGGGGATGGGAATGCCGTCCGGCAGGACGTGATCAGGCATATGCAGCATATTGCGGATGTTGCCGGAGTGAGTGTGCTTGGCCTGGGTTCGGATTTTGATGGTATTGCCGCAGGTCCGCGCGGTTTGGAAGATGCCGGATGCTATCCGCACGTCATGGAGGACTTACGCTTGGCTGGGTTCTCCCGCCAGGAAATACAACAAATCACCCATGAAAATTTTCAGCGGGTCTTAATGGAAGTGCTCATAAAATGAATTATTCACTGCAAGAGCCGGTCATGGCGGATCTGCATTGTCATACCCAGATCTCGGACGGCAGGCTGACGCCACAGGAGGTTGTGGTCTTAGCCGCCCGGAAGGGTTTATCTGTTATGGCGATCACAGATCATGATAGTGCCAGCGGCGTGGCCGCCGCCGAGCGGGAAGGGGCAGGCCGAGGGATCGAGGTGATCCCGGGAATCGAATTCAATACGGATTGGCAAGGGACAGAGGTTCATATCTTGGGGTATGGGATTGACGCTACTGCGCAGATGTTGCGGCAGCAGTTGGCGCAACTGCAAGCGTACCGTAAGGAGCGCGCGGCAAAGATCTTAGAAAAGTTGCGCGTGTCAGGTATCTTTTTGAGCTTCCAACAATTGAGCGCGAATGTTCCGGGCGAGACGTTTGGCCGACCGCATATTGCGCGGACCTTGGTGCAGTATGGCTATGTCAGCGACGAAGCGGAAGCGTTTCGCTGCTATTTGCGTAAAGGAGCGCCGGCTTATATCCCCGGTTATAAAATCACTTCGTCTGAAGGGATCCGCTTAATTCGGCAAATCGGAGGTGTTCCGGTCTTGGCGCATCCAGGTAAAGAAGACTATTCCCAGGTGTTGCCTGAATGGATCGCGAACGGTTTGCAAGGGATCGAAGTGGTTCATCCGGATCACGATGCGCGCGACGAAGGATTTTGGTTGAGCACGGCGCAGCGCTATCGCTTATTGATCAGTGGAGGTTCGGATTTTCATGGGCCGGATAATATCCACGGAGCCGATTTGGGTAGCAAAGGGGTATCCTTAGCTGTGGTGTCAGCGCTCAAAGATCAGGCGCTGCGTAATCAAAAAGAGGGTTAAAATGGTTCTTTTTGGCATAGACTATTTTAAAATAGGAAGGTCAAAAGGATTGTGATGTGAATTGACGGAAGAGGTCAGCAGATTAAAGAAGGAACTGCACGAAGCTCAAACAAAGATCTTGGCGTTGGAGCAACGTATGGAGCACCTGCGGGTGAGTCGCAGAGTCTTGATGAATCTATTGGAAAAGGTGGAGCGGGAGAAATTAATCCTGATCAGTCAATTGGAGAAAGAAAACGGCAAACTGCAAAGAGACAATCGCCGTTTTGCCCATTGGCTGTTAAGTAAGAACCGGCAGATCATTGCACTGCAGGAACAGTGTGAAAAGCGGGGCATGGAACAGGAACAGAGTTCCTAGCAGCGGTCGTCTTCGGCTTGTAAGTACTGTCCCAAGGCCGTAGACGGCGCGTGATGTTCGGCGATTAACAGGCATACGCTATCCGGTAACCCGGCGTTGCGGGCTAGGCGAGCCCCTTGCGCCGGATGATCCTGCGCTAAGCGCAACGGAAAAGCCAACGGCGTCGCGGAGCGTAGCAGAGCCTGCCGCCAACCTTCAGGCAGAAACTTAGCCAGCACGATGAAGATCCTGTGCCAGAGCTCTACCGGCTGCAAAGATTTGCCGCAATCGTGTAACAGTGCCGCAGTGAGCAATAGGTCAAGATTCTCCGCCGGCAGAGCGGCGTGGTTTCGTTCAAGCGCCAGTGCTACGTCAAGCGCATGGCGCTGATCCCTGGTATCCTGCCGCAAGAACAAAGCTTGCGCGGACGGGGAGAGGATGTGGCCTGCCCAAGTATGTTCCGAGGGCAGGATTTTTGCGTTGTGTGCTTTGAGTAGTTGGCGCAAGCGATAAAATAACATACGTACATTGTACCGCAAATAAGGCATTTGCGTCAGGCAAGGCGCATTTTTTTTGCTAGGCTTCTTCTGCTGATCAAATAACGCCTTGCTGATTTCAAAAATCGTAATAATTTGATATACTAATAAGCAAGATGATCGAGGAGGAGAGGAATGGCTTGATTGGCATTTTGGATTTATCAATTAATCTTGGTATGTCTTTATTTATTTTGGAGTAGTTTCTATATTGATATGGGCTGGATCAGCCAGATCATTTTTAATTTTGCTATTTTCTATCCGCTTGGTTTTGCCAGTATTTATATCGGGAAGAAATTTAAGCAAAAACAAAGATGGACAGTGTTCTTTGCGGCGCTTGTGTTCAACGCCTTAACCTATTTGTTAGCCTATAGTGAGGAGATCCCCTTGAATCTAGGCTGGAAAACAGCGCTGGATTTTGGCAGTATGCTCCTGTTTGTGGCGGCTGGACAGTATTTTGGCAAAAAAATTGACGAAACATAGCAATAATCTTCGCTGAACCATCTGGAGACGAATAACAAGTACCAGCATGCTGGTATTTTTATTGTCATGTTGCTAACTCTCTGCGCGTAAATATGAAAAGGGCTCGTGACGAGTCCTAATGACGAGATGTATTGAGGGGGATCAAGGTGAGCGTCGCGTGGCAAGAAATGTTGGAAAATCAAGAGAGTATCTTTGTCGGGGATCATTGGCAACCCTATCCGCGGGAGAGTCTGCGTAAATTGCGTTTGCCGCTGAAATATTCTTATTTTGTGGGCGGAGATGTCTTTTTACGCACGGGCATCATTGCTTCCGCTGAGATTCCTCGAGAGCAGGAGTTCTTGATGGCCGGGATTCTGTGGGCTAATCGTTTAAGTAACGGAGCGAAGACGGTGCTCTATTTCGTGGCGCCGGACTTTTCACCGTTTTTTCTGCTGACCCTGAATAAGATCGGAGGGAATCTGGTTACCAAGGGCGTATACTGGCGTGAAAAGTTGCAACCAAGTTTGTATCTGGTTCCGGAACGGATGACCTATCAGCCGGTGATGATGGGAGAGAAATGTCCGCGGATGCAGCAATGGAGTCGCGGATTGAATTCTCTGGCCGTACAGCAATTGTTGGTGATGCTGGAATTCTTTCAGCATCACCAACATTGTGGCCTGGAGATACAGTTTAAACAGCAGAGTATCTTGATAGACTGGGGCAATAACGAAATCGCTGAAATCCGGCGTAAGGGGAAGAAGATCGAGTTAACGAGTAAGTGTCGCTGGGAAAAGGATCCGCTGCGTTGCGCGCGCTGGAAAAAGATCGGCTGGGTAGATTTAAGCGGGCAAGTGAATCAGGAATTTCAACAAGTGATCCAGGAAATGCTGGCGTTTTTGCAAGATGAGTATTTTAATACGCGCTTGCATGCTTATGATAAGCTCAAGCTGCTTTTTGCCAAGAATGAAGAGCAGGTAAAATCCTTATGGGGAGAGCCCTGGCCTTGGCCGTGGCTGCCTAAAGACCGCCATGATGTCTGGTTAGCTGAGTTGTCCCGGCTGTATTTTTTTCAAGACGGGAAAACCCTCCGGGTGATTCATCCGATCTTGGAGCACGCGATGCAGAAGTCTTGTTTGGATCTGTTGCTGGCGAGTGTATTGGAGCGCAGTTACTTGTTAAAAGACGCGAAGACGGCGGATGGCCAGCCGTTGGCCTGGGATGGCCGGATTATTTGGCTGACGACAGTGAGCGTGAAAGAAGATCTGCTGCGCTGGCAATGCTGGCTGAAACGTCCGGAGCAGTTCCAAATCAGTGTACTGGCTAACGATTGGGAGAGGTCTTTAAAGCTGTTTCAAACGACGGGCTAAGCGGCGCAGATCATCGGGGAACGGAGCGCGCAAGGTTAAGGATTGACCACTACGCGGATGTTGCAGGGTATAGCTGAGGGAATGTAGCGCCTGCCGCCCGATGAGCTTAGTATCGCCGCCGTATAAATCGTCCCCTAATAAAGGGTGCCCGATGCCCTGACAATGTGTACGTATCTGATGTGTGCGCCCGGTTTTCAAGGTGAACAGCAATAAAGACGCGTTGGGGTAAAGACGCAGTGTGCGGTAGTCAGTAACCGCGGGTTTCCCGTCCGGATGTATTTGCCGTTGAATGAAGCTGTCCGGAACCAGGCGAATAGGTTGATTGATTTCGCCTTGGCGTGGATCGAGGCGGCCGGATATGAAGCCGCAATAGGTTTTCCCGATATAGCCATGTTTTTGCTGCCAATCCACTTGCTGATGGGCAAATTGATTCTTGGCGATGAGGATCACCCCGGAGGTATTGCGGTCGATGCGGTGGACCGGGCGGAAACGCCGGGAGAGCCCTTGAGCGAGCCAATAGCCGAGCACAGCGTTGCCTAGTGTGCCTTCAGGATGCAGTGGCGTGGGATGGACGACCACTCCGGCGGGTTTGTTCACGGCTAAGAGGTCGTCGTCTTCATAAATGATTTGGATCGGGGCATATTCGGGCGTGAGATTCGCTTCTTCCGCACGTTCTAATTGCAGCGTTAGGATCTGACCGGCTTGTCCCCGCACATTTAGAAAGGTGAATTGGCCGTCCAGCCAGGCGTTTTCGCCTTGCTTGAGGTTCTGAATGAGTTTGCGCGAGAAGTGGAATTTCTGATAGAGGAGGTCGGCGATTTTTTGGCCGTGGTCGGCGGCTTGTAAGGTATAGCGCCAGATGGGTGAAGGCATCGGTTCCACTCCTTTATTCAATGGTTATGGGCGTGTATCTTTGACACAGGAAATAGGCAACGCATGCCGAATAAATGTATGGTGTGTTAAAGAACAACAGGAAGGTACTAAAAAGGGAGGCCGGTATGAAAGATCCGCGGATTGACCAACTAGCCGAGCGATTGATTCATTATTCTATTGCGCTGCAACCGGGTGAGAAGCTCTTGATTGAGGTGGAGGGAGTAGAGATTCCGTTGGCGCAGGCGTTGATTCGCCACGCTTATGCCGTCGGCGGCAGGCCGTTTGTGACCTTGCGGCATCATACGTTGATGCGGGAATTATTCAAAGGGATAACGCTGGAACAAGTGCAAGCTATGGCCGGGTGGGATAAACGGCGCATGGAAGCGATGCAGGCGTTTATCGGGATTCGCGCCGGGGATAATTTGAGTGAATGGGCGGATCTGCCGGATGGGCAGCTGGCTGTCTATCGGACGCATTATACCAAACCGGTACATCTGGAGCAGCGCGTGGCGCATACACGTTGGTGTGTGCTGCGTTATCCGAATGCGGCGATGGCGCAGCAAGCGGGTATGAGCCTTGAAGGGTTTGAAGATTTCTATTTTGCTGTATGTACGTTGGATTATCAGAAGTTGTCTTGGGCTATGGATCCGTTGCAACAATTAATGGCAGAAACGGATCAGGTGCATATCGTCGGGCCGGGTACGGATTTGCGTTTTTCCCTGAGCGGTATGCCCGCGGTCAAATGCGACGGACGCTTGAATATCCCGGATGGCGAGATCTTTAGCGCGCCGCTGCGTGAGTCCGTGCAGGGGACGATTCGTTATAATGTACCGGCGCTGTATCAAGGGTTCACGTATGAAGCGATTGCTCTGAAGTTCAGGGATGGGCGTGTCATCCAAGCCGAAGCCAATGACACGCAACGGCTGGCGGCGATCCTCGATACGGATCCCGGAGCGCGTTATATTGGCGAATTTGCTTTGGGTGTGAATCCGTATATATTGCAGCCGATGAAGGATACCTTATTCGATGAGAAGATTCAAGGGAGTTTTCATTTCACGCCGGGATCATGCTATGATGATTGCCCGAATGGCAATCATTCAGCGATTCATTGGGATTTGGTCTGCATTCAGCGGCCCGAATATGGCGGCGGGGAGATCTATTTTGATGGGAAGCTCGTTTGCCGGGATGGCCGGTTTGTCTTACCGGAGTTGCAGGCGTTGAATCCGGAGAATCTCATAGGAGCGCAGACAACCACGTAAGAGCGTAGATGGGGATAGCGATTAGGTTAGGGTGTAGAAAAGAAAATGGTAGTGAAGAACACGGCAGAGGATCATTCCACGGATTTAGATGTCTGGAAAACGAATATCCGGCAATGGGCGCTGGAATTAGGCTTTGTCGCTGTAGGATTTACAGCGGCGGTATGGGATGCGGACTTGGCGGATTACCTGTCCCGGCGGATGTACTACGGTTATATGACGCTGTTCGAAGAAAGTCAAATAGATCTGCGGGTTGATCCGCGCCTTCTCTGGCCGGATTGCCGCAGTGTTATGGCACTGGCCTACCCGATGCCGCTCAGCGCTCCGCCTCAGCCCGGCGAAGGGGTTCTGTCCCGTTCAGCTGTTGGACAGGACTATCATAGTATGATGAAAGAAAAACTGCAAGCCCTGCTCCAGCGCCTGCGGCTGGAAGGGTGGCAATTTCGCCTGCCTGGCATGCAGGTGGATACGGGGCCGCTGAATGAGCGCTCTCTGGCCTTTCGTGCAGGACTTGGCTGGATTGGCCGGAATCAGCAGTTGCTGGTATCCGGCTATGGATCAATGGTCCATCTGGCGTTACTGTTATTTGACCAGATGTTTGCGGCGGATGAACCTTTGCCGTTGGATTGCCGGGAATGTCAGGCGTGTGTGCAAGCCTGTCCAGCCCATCTGCTGGGGGAAGAGCTATTCGATCCGCGAAGATGCCTCTCGTATTTGACTCAGTCTAAAGACGTTCTGAGCAAGCAGGAACAGCGGCTCTTAGGCGGTAGAATCTTCGGCTGTGATACCTGCCAGGAGGTCTGTCCGCACAATCTTTGGCGCATCAATAAAGAGACTCCGGCGTTAGAACTGAAACGCGGGGTCGATCTAGAAGCGTTGCTGAAAATCGGCAAGCGTGGATTTCTCGACCAATGGGCGTATACCGCCGCCGGATGGCGCGGCAAAGCGATTTTGCAGCGCAATGCGAAGATTTGCCGGGAGAATTTGCGCGTAGCAGAACCTACTTAAACCGCTTCTGGACAAATCGCTCGATCCGGTTCATCGCTTCTTCCAACTGTTCCAGCGAACAGGCGTAAGAACAGCGAATATGCCCTTCACCGGAGGGGCCGAAGGCGGTTCCGGCTACGGCGGCGACGTTTTCTTCCTCTAATAGTGTATTGACAAACGCGTCGGAAGTCAGCCCGGTCTTTTGAATACTGGGGAAGATATAGAATGCTCCGAGCGGTTCGAAACAATCCAGACCCATTTTGCGGAATCCTTCGATCATGAATCTGCGTCGCTGATTATATGAAATCAGCATCTCCGTTTTGGCGGCTTCGGCGGAGCGTAGCGCTTCTAGCGCGGCGGTTTGCGCCATGCGCGAGGCGCACATGATGACGTACTGGTGGATTTTTAGCATGCCTTGCAGGAGTTCGGGGTGTCCGGCCAGGTAGCCGATCCGCCAGCCGGTCATGGCGTAGGATTTGGAAAAGCTGCCGACATATAACGTGCGATCCTTCATACCCGGTAAGGAGGCAAACGAGGTGTGTTGCCTGCTATAGGTCAGGTCGGCATAGGCTTCGTCGGACAAGACGAGCAGATCGTGCGCTGCGACAAATTCGGCGATCTCCAGCAGATCCTCTCGGGTCATGATAGCGCCGGTCGGATTGTTGGGATAGTTCAAAACCAGCAGTTTAGCGTTTGGCGTATAGTGTTTTTCGAGATCGGCGGCTTTCAAACGGAATTCATGTTGGGCTGTCGTTGGGATATAGCGGACATCCGCTCCGGCTAACAGCGCGCAAGGCGCGTAGGATACATACGAAGGTTCAGGAACCAATACGGCGTCACCGGGTGCGAGCAGCGCGCGCATAACCAGATCCACCGCTTCGCTGGCGCCGACCGTAATCAAGATTTCCCCTTCAGGCTGGTAATCAAGCTCCATATGGACAGACAAATACTTGGACAGTTCTTGCCTAAGTTCGATGAGTCCGGCGTTACTGGTGTACATCGTCTGTCCCTGTTCTAAAGCGAAGATTCCGCTTTCCCGAATCGTCCAGGGTGTGACAAAATCCGGCTCGCCGACTCCTAGAGAAATGATATTCTTCTTGGTGGCGACGAGATCAAAGAATTTGCGGATACCGGATGGTTGTAAAGCGGCGGTCGTCGCGTTGAGATAGTGATTCATGGCCAAACCGCCTGTCGCTGCGGGGTTTCATCCTCGGTGATGAACTCAACGCCATTCTGTTTATAGCGGCGCAGGACAAAGTGCGTGGCTGTGCTTTGCACATGATCCAACGGAGCGAGTTTTTCGGCGACGAACAGCGCGACTTCCTGCATGCTTTTACCCTCGATGATCAGGGTTAAATCAAAACCTCCGGACATGAGATAGACAGTGCGTACTTCTGGGAATTTCTGAATACGCTTGGCGATTTTATCGAATCCGGCGCCACGCTGAGGTTGCACACGTACCTCGATCAAGGCGGAAACGCTTTCTTGACCAGCCTTTTCCCAGTTGATCAGAGGCCGGTATTGCACGATGACTTTGTCATCTTCCCATTGCTGAATCTTCTCCAGGATGTAGTCCACGCTGAGACCGGTTAAGACGGCGAGCTTTTCCGGAGGGATCCGGCAATCTTGTTCTATCAGGCACAGTAATTCGCGATCTTGTTCTAACAACGGAAATGTACCTCCTTGCTCAATTGAGTGTTTTTGTCTGATTGAGCAAACCACCGGCCAAGATGATGGATGCCTGCCGTTTGGTGAGTGTGTGCTGGACCCATATGGGCTGGTCAGAGCCGGCAATGGTTATAGCAAATGGTTCGTCGGAGCCGATAGCAGCCTGGAGTCCGGACAGTTGGATCGGGTCGCCGGTCTTGATGCGGGAGTAATCTTCCGGATGAACGAAGGTGAGCGGCAGGATGCCAAAATTAATCAGGTTGGCGCGGTGGATTCTGGCGAAGCTCTGGGTTAGAACGACTCGCACGCCTAAATACATGGGCGCCAGCGCCGCGTGTTCCCGGCTGGAACCTTGTCCGTAATTCTGACCGCCGACGATGACGCTTTGACCGGCAGAGCGGGCTTTAGCGGCAAATTCCGGTTCGATCTTTTCAAATACATATTGCGACATAGCGGGGATATTGGAACGTAACGGCAGAATCTTAGCGCCTGCCGGCATGATATCATCAGTCGTTACATTGTCTTCCACTTTAAGAATGACCGGCAGAGCCAAACTGGCCGGCAAGGATGGGGCAATCGGCAGGGGCTTGATATTCGGGCCGCGCACGATCTCTGTCTGCGGATCACCGGGCGGCAGGATCATGGAATCATCGTAGCGGAATTGTGCCGGCATGCTGACACTCGGATAAGCGCCCAGCGTGCGGGGGTCGGTTAAGTATCCGGTCAAGGCACAGGCGGCGGCTGTTTCCGGACTGGTCAGATAAGCCTGCGCATCTGCGGTGCCGCTGCGTCCTTTGAAGTTGCGGTTAAAGGTACGTACCGTGACAGCGCTGGAAGAAGGGGACTGTCCCATCCCGATACACGGGCCGCAGGCCGACTCGAGTAACCGTGCGCCAGCATCCAGCAAATCGGTCAGCGCGCCGTTCTCGGCAAGCATCGTCAGGACTTGGCGCGAGCCGGGCGAAATGACCAGACTGACGCTGGGGTCAACGCTCCGTCCTTTGAGGACTGCCGCGACGCGCATCAGATCCATATAGGAAGAGTTGGTGCAGCTGCCGATAGCGACTTGCTGAACCTTGATGGTCGTAAGGTCCTGAACCGGAACGACCAGGTCCGGGCTATGCGGTTGAGCAGCTAGCGGGACCAGGGTGGATAAATCAATCGTGATGCTTTCATCATATTCGGCGTTCTCATCGGCGGTTAGCGGAATCCAGTCCGCTTCCCGGCCCTGTGCTGTGAGGAAGGCCAGGGTTTGTTCGTCACTGGGGAAAATCGAGGAAGTTGCGCCGAGTTCCGCGCCCATATTGGTAATCGTCGCCCGTTCCGGTACGGTCAAGGTTTTGACGCCGGGGCCGGTATATTCCACGATTTTACCAACGCCGCCTTTGACGCTCAGGATGCGCAGGACTTCCAGGATGATGTCTTTCGCTGTGACCCAATCAGGTAATTGCCCGGTCAAATTCACTTGCAGGACTTGCGGTTGCGGCAGATAGAACGCGCCGCCGCCCATGGCTACAGCGACGTCTAGTCCGCCGGCGCCGATGGCCAGCATGCCGATGCCACCGCCCGTGGGGGTATGGCTATCAGAGCCGATCAGGGTTTTGCCGGGTTTGCCGAAACGTTCCAAATGTACTTGATGACAGATGCCGTTGCCCGGCCGCGAAAAATATATGCCGAATTTTGCGGCGACGCTCTGCAGAAAAGCGTGGTCGTCGGCGTTTTCGAAACCGGCTTGCAGCGTATTGTGATCGACATAGCTGACGGAAAGCTCAGTTTTCACTTGCGGTAGGTTGAGCGCTTCAAATTGCAGGTACGCCATTGTCCCTGTGGCGTCCTGGGTCAGGCTCTGATCGATCCGGATGCCGATTTCTTGTCCGGTTGTGAGGCTGCCAGCGACGAGATGGCTGGAAATTATTTTTTTGGCTAAATTTTGTCCCATTATATTTATCCCTCCTAAAAATCTGCTTTAACTTTATCAGAAACGCCAAGATACATCCAGCTTTTTTGCTGCAAATCAGAGGATTTTTGTTAAAATAACAGTAGGAAAAGGGCCGGTTTTACGAGAATCGCGTAATGGGGTATAATCATAAAGTAAAGAGCACGATAGCTAACAAGCTGTTGGTGATGAAAGGTCCGGATGTATGGGGTCGCTCAACATTGTACTGATAGAACCGGAAATACCGCCGAATACGGGAAATATCGCGCGATTATGCGCCGCGACAGGAGCGTCGCTCCATCTGGTGAAACCCTTGGGTTTTCAATTAGATGATAAGCATTTGAAGCGGGCGGGACTGGATTATTGGCATATGTTGGATGTACATATATATGAAAATTTTGTCGAGTTTGAAACATTGCGACCGCAGGGAATCCGTTATTGCGCTACGACCAAAGCCGGCCGCTGGTATACGGATTTGACCTATCAGCCAGGCGCTTACGTACTGTTTGGCAAGGAGACGCAGGGACTAGCCCCGGAGATCCTGACGCAATATGCAGCCACCATGATGCGTTTGCCGATGCGTGAAGGGGCGCGGTCATTGAATCTGTCGAACGCCGTGGCTGTCGTCGCCTATGAAGCCCTGCGCCAGTGGGGTTTTCCGGGCTTGCTCTAAAAGTGGATGATAGGAGGCAATGGATGCATCACTATGCTACAACGTTTGTGATCGCGTTAGCCGTTACGGTCGTGCTGATTCCGGTAGCGATCCTGCTGGCGAAAAGGACTGGCGCAATTGATTACCCGGGCGGCAGGCGGGTCAATAAGAAGCCGGTGACTCGCTTAGGCGGGATCGCGATTTACTTGGGGTTTTGGCTGGCCATCCTGTGGACGCAGGAGATTGACCAGGATTTGCTGGGCTTACTGCTCGGTAGTTTGGTGATCTTCTCGGCCGGGTTATGGGATGATATCCGCGGCTTGCGTCCGTTGTATAAATTTTGCTGGCAGATCGTCGCTGCGGTGATCTTGCTGATCTTTGGCTTTAATATGGGCAGCTTTTCTCTGCCGTTTGTCGGACAGATTTTTTTGAGCGGGATCGCTTTCGGATTGCTCGGAGCGCTATTGACGATTATTTGGTTGGTCGGGATGATCAATACCGTGAATATCCTGGACGGTCTGGACGGTCTGGCGTCCGGCATTTGCCTGATTGTCGCCTTGCTCTTGTTCTGGTCGGCACAGCAGATCAGCAATTACCCGCAAGCGATTGAAGCCGCGCATTGGACGATGGCGCTGGCCGGCGCGGCTTTGGGATTTCTGATCTTTAATTTTAACCCGTCCCGTTTGATCATGGGGGATTCGGGCAGTATGTTTTTGGGATTCACGATCGGAGCAATCTCATTGTATGGATTATTGAAGACGGCGACGATTCTGGGCTTGATCTTTCCATTGCTGATCCTGGCGTTACCGTTATTCGATGTGGTCTTTGCGATCATTCGCCGTAAAGTACGCGGTAAATCGATCACCAAAGCGGACCGGGGTCATCTGCATCATCGCCTGTTAGACGCGGGTCTGACCCAGCGGCAAGCCGTGCTGCTGCTGTACATGATCAGCGGGGCGTTCGGATTGGCGGCGGTTCTGCTGGCCAAGGGCTACTGGATATTGGCTGTGATCCTGCTGGCGCTGGATTTTGCCCTGTTGCTGAATACTCTGTTGCGCCGCAAGTCGTTGGTGGCGATTTTTCATAAGAAGATGCGCAGGCAGGATGGCTAGCGATTCAACTTCTTCCCTTCAGAGAATGGCTGTCCGATGACCTGGCCTAAGCAGCAATAGCTGCCCCCCAGCAGGATGATCGGATCGATTTTCAGCGGATCGGGGCGACCTGCCGTCAGCGCGTCTGCGTTGGCATAGACGGCGGTCACATCGCCGAAGAACATCGTAAATCCCCGTATTTCCTTCGTATCGCAGACCCGGCACAGGAAGTTCAGCGAGCACTCGCTGATCAGCGGCGCCGCGCCTGCCGGATCGAAAAAAGAAGTAAACACCGTTGATTTATCCACTTGATGTCCCGAAACCATACCGCAGTAATCCATCTCACGCACCCATTCCGTTGCCGGGATATTGACGCTGAAATACCCGGTCTGCCTGATCCCTTCCGTGATATAATGGGTGTTCTTCAGCGATACGCATAACACCGGTTCCAGACAAGCGCACCCACCCGCGCCGACCGTTGTATAGGTCGGTTTTTTATTTCTCAGCGCACCGACAATCATGCCCGGAAACGGGCCTACCGGGAGATTTTCCAGTTTGATTTTTTCCATCTGACGTTCACTCCGTTCTTTCCCGGATATCGTACATGAATTAGCTAAAAATATCAATGCACAGCAACAGGATAATTTCAGCCATTTCCGGAGATACTGAGGTTAAATGGAATGATCGTGTGCCAAACTGCAGAAAGGACGGGTGATACGTATGACGAATAAACAGTGTCAGCAGTGTTTTTTCTCTATCGACGGTTGTTGTCGTTTAGAGCAGAGTGTGAATCCGCGCAGGGAAGGTTGCCAGCATTTTGAACATGCTTTGGCCATTTCATCCGGGGGAACGGCGCTATGAAGACGCATAAAGATAAAAAAGCGGATTCTGGCCAGGATAGCAAGAAAAAAGCCCGGATGAAAAAAGCCGGTCCGCTGGAACCGTTGAAGCTGGAGATCTCCGCGGAATTAGGCCTCATCGCGCAAATCGAAGAGAAAGGCTGGAATTCCCTGAGCGCCAGAGACGCGGGCCGGATCGGGGGGTTGATGGCACAGCGGCGCAGACGGGAGATAGTGAAACAGCCAGAGCAACCTCAGCCACAGCGATAGTTCGCTTCATCTTATGACGAAATGACCGCTTCACCTTGCTCGGAAGCGGTTATTTCTTTATTCATCCCCAAGTTTCATGGTATAATATCCCCAGCAATGCCGCTATGCGGTCATTAACGTGTGATATCAGAGGAATGATCATGGAACGGGATTTTGTCCACCTGCATGTACATACGGAGTATAGCCTATTAGACGGCGCCGCCCGAATTCGCGATGTCGTGGATAGAGCGGCGGAAATGGAAATGAACGCTCTGGCGATTACCGATCACGGCGTCTTGTATGGTGTCGTTGATTTTTATAAAACCTGTAACAAAAAGGGGATCAAACCGATCTTAGGCTGCGAGGTCTATGTCGCGCCGAAAAGCCGCACGGACCGGGGCAGCGGACGGCAAGAGCCGACGAATCATCACCTGGTTCTCTTGGCGGAGAACGATGACGGCTATGCCAATCTGATCGAACTGGTCTCGCGCGCTTATATCGAGGGTTTCTATTATCGGCCGCGGGTGGACAAAGAACTGCTGGCTCAATATGCGCCTGGTTTAATTGCTTCCAGCGCTTGTATCGCCGGGGAAATTCCGGCGCATCTGCTGCGGGATGATTTTGACGCTGCTTGTCGTGTGGCCGGGGAGTATCAAGAGATTTTCGGTCAGAACAATTTTTTTTTAGAGCTGCAGGATAACGGTTTTGCCGAACAGAAAAAGGCGAACGCCGGATTGCTGGCTATACACGAACGTTTGGGCATACCCTTGATCGCCACGAACGATGTCCACTACGTGCGACGTGAAGACTCTGTGGTCCAGGATGTCCTGCTCTGTCTCCAGACCGGCAAGACGATGTCGGATGCCGGGCGCATGAGTTTTGCCACGCAGGAACTCTATCTCAAATCCGGTCAGGAGATGGCGCGTCTTTTTGCGCAGCACCCTGAGGCGCTCAGCAACACACAGGAGATCGCCCAACGCTGCCGCGTGAAACTGCGCTTCGGCGAACACCATTTGCCGGTATTCGAGGTTCCGGATGATCGTTCTCTCGAGGATTATCTGCGTCAGCAGTGCCTGCAGGCGTTTGCTCTTGCCTATCCGGACGCAACGCAGGTCGAGCGGGAACGCTTAGCCTATGAATTACGGGTGATCGCCGAGACCGGATTTGCCGGTTACTTCCTGATTGTGGCTGATTTTTGCCGCTATGCGCGGGAACAGGATGTTGTAGTCGGACCGGGACGCGGTTCGGCTGCCGCCAGTATGGTCGCCTATCTGTTGGGGATTACCACGGTGGAGCCGTTGCGCCATGATTTATTGTTTGAACGTTTTCTCAATCCGGAGCGGATCAGCATGCCGGATATTGATATAGATTTCGACCCGGCCGGCCGTGAAAAAGTGATTCAATACGTCGTGGATAAATATGGCGCGGATAAAGTATGTCAGATTATCACATTCGGTACGCTGGGCGCAAAAGCCGTCGTGCGCGATGTCGGCAGGGCGCTGGGCATTCCGTTAGCCAAAGTGGACAAACTCGCCAAAGCCATACCGCGTGATTTGGGCATCACTCTGGATCGAGCGCTGGAACTATCATCGCAGCTGCGCGATATGCTGCGGGATGAACCGGATCTGCAGCAGTTAATGAAGCTGTCCCAGTCTTTAGAGGGCATGCCGCGGCATGTCTCGACGCATGCGGCCGGCATCGTGATTGCTAAAGAACCATTGACGAAATATCTGCCGATTCAAAAATCACCGGACGGTCTCCTGATGACCCAATTCCCGATGAAGATCGTCGAGGAAATCGGCTTGCTCAAGATGGATTTCCTGGGGTTGCGCAACCTGACGATTCTCAAAGAAACCGTGCGTTTGATCGCCAGCCATTCCGGCCGCCAGTTGGATCTGGACACCTTGCCTTTGGACGATCAGAAAACCTATGACATGCTGGCCAAAGGAGATAGCATCGGTGTTTTTCAATTGGAAAGCGGGGGTATGCGTTCCGTATTGCGTGAATTAAAACCGACCTGTTTCGAAGATATCATCGCGGTCGTCGCCTTGTTTCGCCCCGGCCCGATGGAACAGATCCCGGAATTTGTACGGCGTAAGCACGGCGGGAGTATGCAATATCTGCATCCCCAGCTGGAGCCGATTCTCCAGTCAACCTATGGCGTCATCGTCTATCAGGAACAAGTCATGCAGATCGCTCGGGATCTGGGCGGTTATCCGTTGGGCCGGGCGGATCTGCTGCGCCGGGCTATGGGGAAAAAGAACAAAGAGATCATGGAGGAAGAACGCAAGAACTTCATCTTTGGCATGTCCGACGATGCCGGGGTACAGATCATTCCGGGCGCAAAAAACTTGGGACTGGATGAGGACAAAGCCGGTGAGATTTTTGAACTGATGGCCAAGTTTGCCGAATACGGCTTTAATAAGGGGCATGCCACAGCGTATGCGGTCATTACGTATCAGACTGCCTATCTGAAAGCGAATTATCCATTGGAATTTATGACGGCTTTGCTGAGCACGATCATGGACTCAGCGGGCAAAGTTTCTTCCTATATTCAGGAAGCGCGCAGTCAGGGCATTCAGGTCCTGCCGCCCGATGTGCAATACAGTGAGGCGGGGTTCTCCTTGGCAGACCAGGCGATTCGTTTCGGCTTAGGAGCGGTGCGCAATGTCGGACTGAATGTCATCGAACACATTCTGGCAGCGCGGCAAGAAGGGTTGTTTCTGTCGCTCAGTGATTTTTGCCAGCGCATTGATAACAGGCTGCTCAACCGGCGCGTCTTTGAAAGCCTAGCCAAAGCGGGCGCGTTTCAGACGTTCTGTACCAGGGCGCAGGCTTTAGCCGGGATGGAAGATTTGCTCGCGGACAGCGCCCAGCGTCAGAAAGACCGGGCGAGCGGGCAACTGTCTCTGTTCGGCGAAGCAACGGAGCTCTTCGCACCGGTCATCTTGCCGGAGACGCCGGAGTTTAATCAGAGAGAGATCCTGGCGCTGGAAAAGGAGTTTCTGGGGATCTATCTGAGCGGGCATCCGCTAGAGCCGCTGCTGCCTGAACTGCGCAAGATCACCGTGCTGGATATTCAGGACGCGCTGGAGTTGGACGATGACCGGCCGGTCACTTTAGGCGGGGTGATTACGCGTTATCGCCAGAATGTCACGAAGAAGGGCGAGCTGATGGCCAGCTTCGTCTTAGAGGATTTATCCGGCACGATCGAGACGTTGGTCTTTCCGCGGATCTTGACCCAACATCCCGATTTTGCCAATGATCAGACCGTAGTGATTGAAGGACGTTATTCCGTGCGAGATGACGAGAAGAAACTATTTGTCGAGCGTATGCGGCTTTTGGAAAACGCCACGCAGTATTATGCGCGCCGTGTGAAGCATCCACTGAAACTGTATTTGCAATTTGGCCAGGAAGACGACGGATTATTCGAGGATGTCGTCTATACTCTGAGAGATTATCCGGGAGAGATCCCTGTGTTTTTCTATATTTCTGCTACGAAAAAGCTCTTGGAAGGAGAGAAAGCCTTATGGGTAGCGCAGTCAACTGAGTTAACAGCTGCTTTAGCCGCCATTCTCGGACAGGACAATATCGTCTGGAAGAGCAGTCTGAAAGCAGCGGTTAGAGATTAGGTTACTGACCAGCCATAAATAAGTGATAGAAATGGAGAGAACAGTGTGCGTATTGCAATTTACCCAGGAACTTTCGATCCGGTAACCAATGGACATCTCGATATTCTCCAGCGGGCTTTGAACATCTTTGACCGAGTGGTTATGGCAGTGGGAGTCGATAACAATAAATCCACTCTCTTTACACTGGAAGAACGCATGACGCTATTAACGGAATCTGTCAAAAAAAATGATCGTGTCGAGATCGAGAGTTTCTCAGGGTTAACTGTGGAATTTGCGCGTAAATGTCAGGCCGGCGCCATCATCCGGGGCTTGCGGGCGATGTCGGATTTTGAATATGAATTCCAAATGGCGCTGATGAACAAGAAGCTGGCGCCGGATATCGAGACGGTGTTTCTCATGACGAAGAACGACCTGGTCTTTATCAGTTCCTCTTCGATTAAATGGGCCGCCAGCGTGCAAGGAGATATTTCCGAATTTGTGCCCATCCATGTGACTCAAGCACTGGAGAATAAGTTCCGTCTCGGGTAAGAATTTGTAAGTTCTTGGCTGTTGAGGGCGAAGCGCTTGCCTTGCAGATTGCATATGCCTGTGGTAACATCAGGATAACCGGACAAAATAGGGGGATATGATCGTGTGGACCGTTATTTATATAGCGCCAAATGATGATATGGCTGAAAAATGTAAAGAGGTATTGACTTGTGAGGGTGTATTGGTTCAGTTGCGATCGGTTAGTGTTGCTCAATGCAGTGGGCATTGTTCCGTGGAAATTTTAGTCCCGGAATTGGAAGTCGAAGAAGCGCATCAGATTCTCACGAATTATATGGGGCAATAGGTATGTTGAAGGATGTTTTTCGCAAGCCAACTAAATATGTAACGATAAAATCTGTGCCGGCGATTCAACCGCGCCTGCCGCTTGAGGCGGATCCGTCCGAGCAGAAATCAGCGGAACGCAAAGAGCTTCCGGATAATTTGTGGGTGAAGTGCCCGGGTTGCGGCGAGGTTCATTTCACGAAGAATCTGGAGGAGTACGCCCAGGTATGTGTGAAGTGTTCCTATCATTTTCGTATGAATGCTCGTCAGCGCGTGGATCTCTTACTGGACGCGGGCAGTTTTCAAGAGTGGAACGCCGATTTGGTGAGTGTGGATCCTTTGGAATTTCCCGGATATAAGGAGAAAATCGCTCAGGAACGGCAAAAAACCAAGATGACCGAGGGTGTGCTCACCGGCTTGGGCAGCATTGAACAAATGCCGGTAGCCTGTCTGGTGAGTGAAAATGCCTTTTTCATGGGTAGTATGGGTTCGGCGATTGGCGAAAAGATTGCCCGGGCGATCGAACGGGCGATCGCAATGGGCATCCCCGTGCTGAGCATTACCTCTTCGGGGGGTGCGCGGATGCAGGAGGGGATCCTGTCATTATACCAGATGGCCAAAACGAGTGCGGCGCTGGAACGGCTCAGTGAGGCGGGGTTATTGTACCTATCAGTCTTAACGAATCCGACGTACGGCGGGGTAACCGCCAGTTACGCGATGCTTGGGGATGTGATCATAGCGGAACCGGGAGCGCTGATCGGCTTTACCGGGCCGAATATTATTAAGCAGACGATTGGCAAAGAATTGCCGCTGGGGGCGCAAACCGCGGAATTCAATCAAGCCCATGGTTTCGTGGATCTGATCGTGGATCGGACTCAGCTGCGGCACATGCTGGAAAAATTATTAAGATATCATCGGAGGGAAGCATAACGATGCTGCTTTTCGATTTTGAGAAGCCTTTATTTGAATTAGAAAAAAAGATCGCCGAGTTAAAAAAGTTCTCAGCCGAGAAGGGGATTGATCTGGGCAACGAGGTTAGGACCTTAGAGTTGCGTGCGGATGAGTTAAAGGGCAAGATCTATGATCACCTGGAGCCCTGGCAATGCGCTCAAGTGGCGCGGCATCCGGAACGGCCGAATTTTTTCGACTATGTGCCGTATTTATTCGAGGATTTCATCGAACTGCGCGGCGACCGTCATTATGCCGACGACCGCTCGATTGCCGCTGGGATTGCCGTATTCCAGGGTACGCCCGTAACGGTCGTCGCGCAGGTGAAGGGCAAAGACACGAAGGAGAACTTGCAACGCAATTTTGGTATGCCGCATCCGGAAGGATACCGCAAAGCCTTACGTTTAATGGAGCAAGCCGAGAAATTTCGCCGTCCCATCCTGACGTTTATCGACACTCCGGGCGCGGCCTGCGATTTAAGCGCTGAAGAACGGGGACAAGGCGAGGCGATTGCCCGCTGTCTCATCGCCATGGCGAGATTTACCGTTCCGGTGATCAGTACGATTATCGGAGAAGGAGGTAGCGGCGGCGCCTTGGCGCTAGCGGCGGGAGATCTCTTGCTGATGCTGGAGCATTCCTATTTCTCCGTGATTGCGCCGGAGAGTTGTGCGAATATCTTATGGAAAGACGTGTCCAGGGCCAGAGAAGCCTCCACGGCGTTGAAATATATGTCCAAAGACCTCTATCAGCTGAAGATCGTCGACCGGATTATCAAAGAACCCATCGGCGGAGCGCATCGCAACCATCGCCAGAGCGCGGAGTCCATCGGGCAAGCGCTGGCTGAGGAATTACAGCGTTTGCAGGCTCAAGATCCGCAGAGTCTGCGCGATCAACGCTACCAAAAAATTCGCGCGATCGGAGTTTTCAGCGAGGGAACAGTCAATGCAACCGAAACAGTCAGTCCAACTTGACGAAAAGGCCCGATCGATGGTATCATAACGATGTTAAACACATGCCGGTGTGGCGGAATGGCAGACGCGGCAGATTCAAAATCTGCTATCAGCAATGGTGTGGGGGTTCAAGTCCCTTCACCGGCACCAACTGTATAAACGATGAAACCCGGATGGCCAGAGGCTTTCCGGGTTTTTTATTTTATCTCCATATATGCACTAATACCGCTATTAGATTTTTTTCAGGTATGAATCAAGCTTTTCTGCTGAGTTCTGCCTCATGCCGAGACTGTCTCAATACCAGGTTATCGGGATTCGACCAGGCGCTACCCGCATGTATTTGTATTTCCGCTCGATGGCGCATTTGCTCTCTCAGTACAACAAATAATGTTGTTGGCGCGGGAATCGGTCTGGATTTATTATTATTTAACGGCAACCAGAGCATGGATGATGCAGCCGTTTTTGCTGATCCAGTTTTTGCCGGATTGAAGTCCGGACTCTTTAAAGGGTACTCCTTGTCAAGGACATTTTGGGTTTTTGGCATTCCAATTTTTACAGGTATTTGTTCTACTGATCTTGCTTTACCGCAAGGGAGGACAGGGCAACGCTGAGGAGCGACCCGAGCGCCCTTGTGGGTCAAGGTATTTTACCTTCATTTCAGGGTTGTGAAGTTCGTATATGTTCCGTATGTCTCCAGATCCCGAAAGTCTTTTCCGGCACGCACCTCATTGCGGATCATTGTTTTTAACCCATTTACACGGTTCTCGCCAAGTATGTCCGGATCGATGCCTAGTTCAATCACTATCTCATGTGGCGCTTTTCCTTCCGGTAGCAAGTTCCAGAATCTTTCCTTGAACCCTGCCGAGAAATGTACAATACTGGGGCTTACATCCAGCACATAAGAACTTGCTTTTAGCCGATTCATCTCCTTTTCGGTGAATTTTTTGTTAGCCATGCACTCTTCCGCTATTCAGATGAATTCTAATACCTACCTGAATTGGAGTCAAAATCTTAATTGCCTATAGACAAGGGTCTGGAAAACCGTCATGTCCGTTCTATAGGGTACATTTTAGATAATACATTGAAAAAAGCTTGGAAGCCTCTGGCGCAGTGCTGATAGAAGGGCCGAAATGGTGCGGCAAGACCAGAACCGCTACGGAACGAGCGGTAAGCAAGCTGCTGATGCAAGACCCGGACTATACCGAATCTTATCTTAAAGCCGCTGATACAAAACCTTCGCTACTGCTGAAAGGTGCAACGCCCCGTCTGATTGACGAATGGCAAATGGCTCCGGTGCTGTGGGACGCGGTTCGCTTCGCGGTAGACCAGCGAGGCGAAAGCGGGCAGTTCATTCTGACCGGTTCCGCCGTTCCGAAAGACCATGCGGTTCAGCATACGGGAACAGGCCGCATATCGCGGTTGCTTATGCGGACAATGACCCTGTTTGAGTCTTTGGAATCATGCGGTGACGTTTCGTTGAAAGCACTGTTTGACAACGACTGTGACGGCGACGGGCTATCTGTTCTCACTATTGAAAAGTTGGCGGTTGCGCTGACCAGAGGTGGCTGGCCTGCGTTAATCGGTGAAAAAGAATCTGTCGCGTTGCGACGCGTAAACGACTATGTGGACGCAGTTATCAATATGGACATTTCGCGAGTGGACGGCGTGTATATTGTGCCAATCGGCTGCTTGAAGCCATGACCACCTTAATCGAAATGAGCAACTGGCAAATGTTGCAAGCCGAAGGGCTAATCATACGGCGCCGCTCCTTGTTTCTGGGCAATACGCGCAGATATCCGAATGATTGTATTGACACGTTTTTGGTTCAATGGATATAATGGGATAACGAGATATAGAGGAAGAGCTTTGGGGGGATGCAGAAAATGGCAGAGAATAAGCGGATTATGATCAGTTTGCCGCAAAGTCTGCTGGAAGAGGTAGATGGAATCGTAACCCTCGAAAATCGTAATAGAAGTGATTTCATTAGAGAAGCGATTGATGAGATTATTCATGAGCGACGAAAGCGCGGCATTCGCGAACAGATGCGCAAAGGATATTTAGAGATGGCTCAGCTGAACTTAGAGATTTGCCGGGAATTATTTACGGTAGAAGAGGAGACAAGAAAACATTTTGAGAAGACAATGGTGGAATATCGATGATGATCATTAAACGAGGGGAAATCTATTATGCGGAACTGAATCCTGTGATCGGTTCCGAACAGGGTGGGACGAGACCGGTTCTGGTGATCCAGAATGATATCGGCAATCAGTTCAGCCCTACGACGGTGGTGATTGCGATCACGTCGCAGATCGCCAAAGCGAAACTGCCGACCCATGTCGAAGTCAAAGCCAAGCGCAGCGGCTTGGAACGGGATTCCGTGATTTTGACAGAGCAGATTCGCACGATTGATAAGAGCCGTTTGAAAGAAAAAGTGGCGTTTCTGGATGAAGAAATGATGCAGCGTGTGAATCAGGCAATGGAGATCAGTTTAGGCTTGACAGATATTTAAGTCGTACATATTCTAATTACATAGGGATATGCCTTAACAGCGCCGAGTCAATCGCGCTGTTATTGCTTTATAAGAAAAAATACGGAAGGAAGTTGGCAAACATGCATAATGAGGGTGATGAGATCATAG
>JAITOV010000055.1 GCA_031289735.1 Peptococcaceae bacterium | reverse complement strand
GCCTATATCGAAAAAGCCGGTATTCCTTCATGGGTTGAGATGGACACGCTCATCGGCAGGATCGGCGGCAAAACCATCATGACGTTCGATTTCACCTTCTGTAACTTCATGTTCGGGTTGCTTCTGGACGATAAAAGCGCCGCCAAAGCCGCACAGAAAATACGCTTTCTGAAGGAACGACTCGCGGGCGGCGGTATCCGCTTCGGGGATCTCATCCCCGTCCTCCTCACGGATAACGGTGGGGAATTCGCGAATGTTGCGGCCTTTATCTCGAATCTGAATGGGGAAGTTGAAACCGCATTGTTCTTTTGTGACCCGTACCAGCCATCTCAGAAACCCAAGGTAGAGAAGAACCACACACTGTTCCGCGATATACTCCCGCAAGGCGAAAGCTTCGATGCGTTCACGCAGGAAACGGTTGATTTGCTATTTTCCCACGTGAACGGCGTGAAGCGGAAGAGTCTGAATGGCAAATCGCCCTACGACGTCTTTGACTTTACGTATGGCGCAAAAACCGCGTCGCTGCTGGGCATCAGCCCGATTCCGGCTGCCGATGTGATCCAGTCGCCAGCCCTGTTGAAAAGCATCCGCTAATTCCCTTAAATAACCAGTTTTATCGTAGGAAAATTTCTCAAAGTAAAATCTTCACAGGTGGAATTTACTCTGAAAAGCTCCTTTTTCAGACGCTTTGCTGCGTCCTTGTTTACAGACTCCGGCCTCCCAAAACCGTTGTTTCGCGCCATCCATTTCCAGCTCTATTCAACTTCTCATACTAAATTCAGCGGGAGATTTAGTCGTTTTTCAGATTAAACGCCATAGGGCTCCATACTGTGGAATTTACTTTGGGAATTTACGAATAATCCAAACCGTTAGGAGAAGATATCATTCTGTCATGACACTTATACAAAAAACTACTCATTACTATTTATTTCCAATTCTTCTACCGCTACAACCCCTTTTTCCACCCGAAACGACTTGAACACCGGTTGCTTGCCAGCTAAGGAGAGTATCAGATAGCTGGCAAAGGGATCATACGCCAGACGTATATCCTCCTGTGAGGGGCGCGCCGGCGTACTCGGATGAGAATGGAAATTGCCCAGCGGTGCCAAGCCTTGCGCGCGCATATCTTTGACCGCGGCCAACTGCTCCCGCGGATCAATAGAAAAATGCTCCGGGCTGTGATCGATATTCGTCAGAAGATAGACCTTTTTCACCGTCTTCACTTCATCGCTTACCGTTCCGGCCATCAAGCCGCAGGCTTCATTAGGCAGAACGGCGGTGGCGTGAGCGATGATTCGCTCATAATCAGCAAGCGATATTTTGATCGTCATAGCGCTTTACCCCTTTACCTCGCAGGCCGCTTGCTCATAATCAAACGGCGCTATAATCGTTGGTTGCGACCCGCAGACAGCACAAGAGTCGCGGCGCGGCAACTTAATTTTGCGGAATTCCATGTTCAGCGCGTCGTAAGTCAACAGTGACCCACAGAGTAGTTCGCCCTGACCGATGATGTATTTGACCGCTTCCATCGCTTGCAGCGAGCCGATCACCCCGCCCATAGCGCCAATGACCCCGGCCTGACGACAGGTCGGTACGGCATCGGGCGGCGGCGGACTGGAGAAAACACAGCGATAGCAAGGACCCTGCCCCGGCAGATAGGTCATTAACTGCCCTTGAAAGCGGATAATGCCGGCATGGGAAAAAGGTTTTTTTCCCAGCACGCAAGCGTCGTTAATTAGAAACTTAGCCGGAAAATTATCCGTTCCGTCGATGATAAAATCATACTCGGCGATTAATTGCCCGATATTGTTCGCCAGCACATAGGTGCGATAGGTGTGCACCGTGATCTCAGGATTAATAGCTTTCATACTCTCTTCCGCGGAGCGCACTTTGGCTTTGCCGACATCCGGCGTAGTGTGAATGACCTGACGCTGCAGATTGGAAAGATCCACATCATCCGCGTCAGCGATCCCGATAACGCCAACGCCCGCCGCCGCGAGATACAAGGCGGCGGGAGCGCCCAAGCCGCCTGCGCCGATGATCAGCACTTTACTTTCCAAGAGGCGTTTTTGACCTTTGACCCCAACTTCTTTCAGGATCATATGACGGGAATAGCGCTCCAATTGTTCATTGCTAAAAGCCATCTTAACGTCCTCCGCCCATGAAATACATAAATTCCACATGGTCCCCTTCGTTCAGGGTTTTCTCCGCGAAGGTTGCGCTGAGGATAAATTCATCATTAATCGAGACCGTGACATATTCAGGCGTTGCTACCTTTTCTAATTGGATGAGTTGCGCCACGGTTAAACCTTGCGGGTATTCTTTTGTGCTGCCGGTCACAGTAATGTTCATTCTATTGCTCCCTCCAACGCATACTCCCTACTCGCCTGCTTTGCGCACAATCAGGGTATAGGTACTATCGGTATTATCAATCAGCTTTAAAACTTTGTGTCCTTCTTCTTTCATACTGCGCGGAACATTCTGTACCGGTTCACCGTCGTTCAAGCGGATCGCGAGGATCTGCCCCTCTGAGAGTTCTTCCAGCGCCACCTTTGCCTTAACAAAAGTCACCGGGCAAACCACGTCCGTAATATCCACGGTCTCGTCAATTTGATAGTCATCCATGATACGCATCCTCCATGGCTTGTTTGAATGTTGCCCAGCCGGTACGTTCGATCGCGACGCGAAAACGTTCACTGGACTTGCCATAGCGTTCAAAAAAGCTCAGTGCGGCGTCCGCAATACGCAAGAGCGTCTCTTGATCGCGGATGATGGGTAGAAATTCTTCCCCTTTGGCAATCAGATTGCCGAATGTGCCGCCGAAAGAGAGCAGGTATCCGGATTCCCCTTGCCAGGCGTCAAACGGGCACGACTTGACGCAGCGTCCGCAATGATTGCAGCGCTCAGCCGCAAACTGGATCTTCTCGTCAGCGATGGAGATCGCCGACTGCCGGCAGGTTTTAACGCAGACCCCGCATAAGGTGCACTGCTCCTCCCGCCAATGAACCGTGTAACCGCCTTTAATGCCCAAATCGTTCTCTTCCGCTTTCAGACAGTTATTCTGACAGCCGGTTAGGCCGAATTTAAATTTATGCGGTAGTTCCTGGCCAAAATAGCGTTCCGAGATGGCTATCGCCAACGGATAGGTATCGATACAGCCGCTAGGGCAGATGGCACTGCCCTGGCAAGCGGTTACAGTACGTACGCGCGGGCCGCAGACCCCGGTAAACACTTCGCCCTGTGAGAGCGTCTCCTTAACCGCATCGATGTCAGCGAGTTTGATAAACGGAATCTCCACGCCCTGCCGCGAGGTCAAATGTACATACCCGTCGCCATAGCGCCGCGCTGTCTCGGCAATCGTAATCAGCTGATCGGCGCTGAGATTGCCGCCGACAGATTTCAGACGCAGCGAAAAAGTGTCTTTTTGCACTTGGCGCATAAAACCGCCGTTTTTTAGAGCTTTGTAGTCTACCGCCACTGAGCGAGTCCCCCCATCTTTGATTTAAATTTGATCATCCTTCTCCCAAACCGTAATGTTCCGATAGCGACAAAAATCACGCGGCGGCGCACCGAACGCAACGCCACTGACATCCAGCAGCGGATACTGATCATCACGCTGACCGAAGCCGGTAAATTTCCCGCCGCGTATGTTCGTGTAATACTCAGAGGAATAAATATCAAAATCGCTTGGATAATCATATCCCGCGCCACTTAATGGTAACGCGTCGCCCTTACGATACGCTGCCGGTAGCGGGCTGTGACGCAATACCGTATGGATATCGGGGTGATAATAGAATCCGTCAAACAGATAGATACGCAAGGCCTGCTCTCCGTCGCGCAGAACCACGCCCGTTTCAGTTTTATCGCCGACGCTTTCGATTACACCGCAGGCGGATGTAGCGTGAGATACACGATCGATCAGGATTAACTCGCCGAGGGTTTTATGCGCGCGAAATTCATCCAAGACGACAGGCTCCGCGAGAACGATTTCACCTTTCACGATCTCATTTTTGGCGACTGAATGAACCTCCAGCAGCTTGCCGCTATTCACATCCACCTTATGGCGAATTACAGTGACAATCGCGGGAATCAGCCGCGTACCCAGTTTCATCCAGTAATCCTGGCCTGGGCTGAGCGGTTCGTCATCCATCCATAGTAAAGTCGCCTCAAACTCTTGCGCTGTTTTCAACGCAGCCTGACGCGCCAACACACAGCCGCGCGACACATCCACTTCGCGATCTAACTGGATCGTCACCGGTTGGCCTAAAACCGCGTAATCCGCTGGGCGATCGGCGATATGGATGCTCTTCACCATTGCCAACTCACCGCTGGGCAGAGCGGTCAATGTATCACCTACGCTGACGCTCCCCGCTTCAATTTGTCCCTGAAATCCACGAAAGGTGTGATTCGGTCGGCATACGCGCTGCACCGGCAGATAAAAGCCGTTTTCCAGCGCATTGAGCCCGATATCCACCGTTTCTAAATGTTCAAGCAGTGTCGCCCCGGTATACCACGGCATACGATCCGCAGGTTTGATTACATTGTCCCCTTCTGTCGCCGAGATGGGGATGATCACGACATTCGCCAGATGTAGTTCGTTGCGCAGATGCGTGATATCCTGGGAAATCTGCTCATAGACATCTTGGCGATACTCCATCAAGTCCATCTTATTGATCGCGAAGACAAAATACTCGATGCCCATTAAGGCGCAGATGCGCGCGTGACGGCGGGTTTGCACCAGCACGCCCTGTGAAGCGTCGATGAGAATCACCGCCAGATCAGCAAAGGAGGCGCCTACCGCCATATTCCGCGTGTATTCTTCATGCCCTGGGGTATCAGCCACGATAAAGCTGCGCTTGGCGGTAGTGAAATAACGGTAGGCCACATCAATCGTGATGCCCTGCTCGCGTTCCGCCATCAAACCATCCAGCAGCAGGGAATAATCAATCGCCCCTCCGCGGCTGCCCACTTGGCTATCGAGAAGCAAGGCTCGCTCCTGATCCGCATAAAGCAACTTGGAATCATACAGAATATGCCCAATCAATGTAGACTTCCCATCATCTACACTCCCGCAAGTGATAAACTTTAGCAAACCGGAATTTCCCACTGTCTCCTGCCTATTGACCATGTTAGAAGTATCCCTCCCGTTTGCGGCGTTCCATACTTCCGGCCGCTTCGTTGTCAATCACCCGGCTGGTGCGCTCGGAGGTAACAGCGGCGAGTGTATCAGCAATCACCGCCTCCAAAGTATCCGCCTGAGATTCTACCCCGCCGGTCAATGGATAACACCCTAAGGTACGGAACCGCACTTTTTTCAGCTGCGGTTCTTCGCCGGGCAGCAGGCGCATACGTTCGTCATCCACCATGATGATATTGCCGTCGTGGTAGACCACCGGGCGCTCTTTGGCAAAATAGAGAGGAACGATCGGGATGTCCTCCCGGCGGATATACTGCCAGATATCCTTTTCTGTCCAGTTAGAAATCGGGAACACCCGCATACTCTCACCTTTATTCATCTTGGTATTGTAGAGTTTCCACATTTCCGGACGCTGATTTTTCGGATCCCAAGCGTGATGCTCGTTGCGGAAAGAGAAAATCCGCTCCTTGGCACGGGATTTTTCTTCATCGCGCCGCGCGCCGCCGAATGCCGCGCTAAACTGATATTGCGTCAGCGCGTCTTTGAGCGCTTGCGTTTTCATGATATCGGTGTAGGCTGCCCCATGATCAAATGGATTGATCCCTTGAGCAATCGCCTCTTCATTGCGATACACCAGAAGTTGAATGCCCAGTTCCTGAGCGCGCCGGTCGCGGAACTCGACCATCTCGCGAAATTTCCAGCTCGTATCAATATGCAGAAAGGGAAACGGCGGTTTTTCCGGATAAAAGGCTTTCATCGCCAAATGCAGCATGACGCTGGAATCCTTGCCGATCGAATACAGCATCACCGGACGCTCGCATTCGGCGGCGACTTCGCGCATGATATAAATTGCTTCAGCCTCCAGTTTAGCCAAATGGGTCATAGCGCAATCCTCCGCTCAATACTTATTGCTGTCGCGACTGTCCAGCGTGATGCTAACCCTGCCACCATCCGGTTTACTGACCGTCCAGTGCAGCAGATGCCGCTCACGGCGTACACTCAGCGTACCGCCTTGTCCTCCCATATCCGTCCCCAGATAGAAGAGGATCGCCCCTGCGGGGCATTCCTTCACACAGGATGCGCAGCCCCAGCAGCGTTCAGGACGGGGTATAGCGGCTTTACTGTCACGTAACACGATCAGACTGCCCGGACAAACCTCTGCGCACTGACCGCAGCCGATACATTGTTGGGCCGATATTTTAATACTCACTCGTTGATCAACTCCCGCATGACGATCTTAATGCCGCCGTTTTCCAGCTGTGAATTGATATACTTCGCCAACTCCGGTCGTTGATCCGGGAAATCACTGCGTTCACAAAAGACAGGCCAGCGCGTTTCACACCGGGCGTTCATATGAGCGATCAACGCGCGGCACAGCGTCAGCCGCTCGCGCAACTCCAATATATAGCCTATTTCTTGCATGTCTCTGGCTGTCAAGGCAACGGATCTGCGCTCCAACGCCTGGATTTTGCCCGCGGCAATGTGCAGCGACTCCGCACTGCTCTGGTAATGTACGGAAATCCCGCCGGCATACTGATCCATCACCGACTGCATCTCTTCCTCCAGAGCGTCGGTCGTATCGGATCCGGGCGATATCCGGTTGAGGTTGAGCAAGGCGCTGAGGGAACGATGTTTGCCTGCCGTCTGTTGCTGATCCATGAACGGAGGCGGATCTGACATATAGTGGACAGCTGCCTTCGCCGCGATCTCTCCCTCGACAAATGCGCCTGTAACATACTTTTGCGGACAACCGCCCGCCACATCACCTGCCGCGAACAAGCCGCGGATCGTCGTTTCACGATGCAGATCCACCCAGTATCCGCTGGCGGTATGACCGCCGACGATATACGGCTCCGTGCCCTCAATCTCCACGTTGTGCACGCTCGGAGTCAATCCGCTCTCCAGCCAGCGCAAGGTCTGACTCGGAGCCATATTGAGGTAGGCTTTCTGCAACTCCGTATCCTGCTCGGCTGTAATGCCTACCGTACGCAGATAACACGGACCGCGCCCCTCGCTATTCTCTCTGATCGTGCCATACACCCGTTGCGCGGTGGTGATCCCATATTTCTGCTCGTACACGGCGCCCAGCGCATTGATCTGCTTAGCGCCCACTCCCTGAGCCAGGGTCCCGGTCGGGGCGATCGTATCTTTGCAGCGCAGGGCGATGAAGCGCATTTCTAACGAAGTCATCTCGGCGCCGGCTAAGATGCCCATCGCGTAGCCCGCGCCGGTATTAAACGGCGAATACCACATCTTGTGCCGGGAAAAACCGGGATGATTCGGCTTATATACGCCTGCCGCGCCACCGGTCGCGCACAAAACGGCTTTCGCTGTGATCACATAGAGCAGCGGTTCCTCAATGGACACAGCATAGATGCCGGTCATTCTACCATCCCGCACGATGTATTCAAACACCTGTACGCGCTCCAGCAGGCTTATTTGTGGTTGCTTCTTAACCGCTTCCGCCAGAATCGGCTTGATATTCTCACCATTGATCTTAATATTGCGCCAGCCGCGGGACACATAATCGCCGTTCTCATCCTTCAATATGGTTAGACCCAATGATTCAATCTTCCGTGTCACACGATTCAAGCCTTCCGCCATACTCAGCAACAGATCGCCCCGTACAATGCCTGCCGCGTCGGCCCGGACATACTCCACATAATCTTGTGGGGTTTTCCCCTGTCCGATATAGGCATTGATCGCGTTGACTCCGGCTGCCAGACAACCGCTGCGCTTGATGCGGGCTTTCTCGACGATCAGAACTCTGCCCGCCGCCTGCTCAGCAAACGTCAGCGCAGCATAGCAGCCCGCCGTGCCACCGCCGATAATTAAGAAATCCGTATCTAGCATCTTCATCTGCAAATTCACGCACTCACCTCGCCGGGTCTATTTATTGTCCTTATTATACTGCGAAGGGGGCATGGTTTCCATCGCTCATTACGCAATCGTTTTATTTATCATTGCCTTGATTTGCGCAATCGTTGCCCGATTTCCCCTTGAATTAGCCAACCTATTCGGTTACAATTCACTAAAAAGCAGGCAATTGTTGGGAGGGTGTTCACTATGACACTGAAAGAAATCGCCGCCGAAGCTGGGGTTTCGCCATCTACCGTATCACGCATCATCAACTCCCCTGACGACAGTTTTGCCAGGAAGGAGGTGCGCGACCGCGTCTGGTCGATCATCCAGAAGCACGGCTATATCCCCAATCAAAACGCCCGCAAACTCAAGCTGGGGCAATCCGGTGGGACGCAAACGATTTCCGGTTCATTGGCTGTCGTCTTAGGCCGCGGGGAAAATCTTGATGACAATCCTTTTTTCGCTCAGGTAGCACGCGCGATTGAACAAGAAGCCCTTTCCCTCAGTTTCCCGGTTTCTCTCAGTTACTCCATTTTCGCGGCGATTAAAAGCACGATCAACGCGAATCTGCCTGATATCCAAACAGACGGAGCGATCGTCCTCGGACGCCTGACCAAACCGGCGATCGATCTATTGGCAAGGCGGCATAAAACCATCGTCTATGTCGGACGCAATATTCTGGATGTCCCCTGGGATCAGATTATCTGTGACGGTTACGAAGCTACACAAGTCGCCATGAAGCACTTAGTGAATAACGGCCACAAACGCGTCGCCTATCTGGGTGAAACGGAAAACGAAACGCGTTTTACCGCCTATCAGAACTTTGTGGCTATGCATGGTTTAGATACTGACCGGTCTCTCATCTGCTCTTGCCAGCATAACGGCGAAAGCGGTTATACCGGCGCCGGTAAACTGCTTGCCGCCGCGCATCCTATCCCCACAGCTGTATATTGCGCGGCTGACGTCATCGCCATCGCTGCTCTGCGCCGCTTCCGGGAAGCCAGAATTAAAATACCGCAACAGCTTTCACTGATCAGTATTGATAATATTGAACTGTCGGGCTATGTCTCGCCGATGCTGACTACCGTAGGCATGCCGATCATTGAACTAGGTAATATCGCCGTGAAAACCTTGATTGACCGCATCAATAAAAGGCATACGATCCCGATGAAAATCTATCTGCCCAACACGCTGATCCGCCGCGAAAGCGTCGCCACACCCCACGGCTATGTCGAGGATTACATCATCTAACGATTCTTAGATGAACACTGGATTGACATCGCGCAGTGACGCGTTTTCCGCGAGCCGGACTTCACGTTCGTTGACTAAGAACATACGGCTCACAAGCACTCTCAAGCGATCACCGGAGGACAACAGCCCATCGTCGAGTGCGTTATTGACAATAATCCGTTGACCGCATACATTCAGATGCAGTTCCTGCACGCTGCCACGAAAATACGCTTGTTCAACCAAACCATCATCCGTGCTATTGGGATAGGGATCCGCATCCGGGCGAAAGATGTGCACGAATTCCGGCCGGATGACGGCTTGATGAAATCCGGCAATCGGCAGGAATCCGTGTAGTCGCGAATAATCAGTCAATTCTGACGACTGACCGATGAAACGCGCAGCGAAGGGTGTCGCCGGGTGTTGATAGATTTCTGCCGGAGAACCCTTCTGTTCAATGCCGCCTTCGTTGACAATCACGATATCATCTGCCACTTCGATGGCCTCATCCTGATCGTGCGTGACAAATATACTGGTTATCCCGACCCGGTTGATCATCTCACGCAGCCAAGTACGCAGTTCTTTGCGCACTTTCGCGTCAATGGCGGCGAACGGTTCATCCAGCAGCAATACTTGAGGCTGCGGGGCGAGCGCCCGTGCGAACGCCACTCTTTGCCGCTGACCGCCGGATAGTTGTGCGGGATAACGTTTTTCCATGCCCTTAAGCCCCACCAGATTGATCAGCTCATGCACACGTTCAGGGATTTGCCCCCGCTCTGCGCCGTTCTTTTTCTTTTTGACAGACAAGCCGAACGCGATATTATCAAATACCGTCATATAGCGAAATAACGCATAGCTCTGGAAGACAAAGCCGACCCCGCGCTCCCGCGCCGGCACATCGTTGACAGCGCGTCCCGCAATGCGAATGATCCCGGAATCTGGAAATTCCAAACCGGCCAGTGAGCGTAATATCGTCGTCTTCCCACTGCCGGACGGGCCGAGTAGCCCGACGATCTTCCCCTGTTCGATCCCGAACGATACATCCTTCAGTGCCTGAAAAGAACCGAATGTTTTATTGACTTTTTCCAGTTCTACGAACATTTTACTGAACCTCGCTCTTCCCTTTGCGCTGGACAATATTCTTTAATATAAGAATGATAATGGCCAGGACGACCAATATCGACGACACGGCGAACGCTGAAGTCAGCTTGAATTCACTGAACAGGATTTCAATGTGTAACGGTAAGGTGTTGGTTTTCCCGCGCAGATGCCCTGAGACGACAGAGACCGCGCCGAATTCCCCCAGCGCCCGCGCCGTGCAGAGAATCATGCCATACAGCAAGCCCCAGCGGATATGCGGCAGAGTGATTTTGCTGAAAATATGAAATGTCCCTGCGCCCATCAAGGCGGCAGCTTCTTCTTCGTCTGTTCCCTGCGCGTTCATCAGAGGGATCAATTCCCGTGAAACGAAGGGAAAGGTCACAAATACGGTCGCTAGAATAATGCCTGGAACAGCAAAGACGACCTTGAGATCCCATTGCTGTAAGATCGGATAGGCCCAGCCGATGCGCCCGAAGACCAGAATAAAAACCAACCCGGCGATGACCGGGGACATGGCAAAAGGTATGTCGATCAGCGTTTCGATGATATGCTGGCCGCGAAAACGATAGCGCGTGAGCGCCCAGGCCGCAAATATCCCGAATACGGTATTGATCACGAGCGCCCAAACCGTCGTTACCAGCGTCAGCTTCAAGGCCTTCAGCGCGTAAGGATCGGAGATAGCCTCCCAAAAGACCGCCCATCCCTGGCGCAAGGCATAGGCCAGGACGCTGATCAGCGGTATCAGCAACATAATCACGATGAACAGGAAACAAAGTATGATCAGGGCGTTTTTGCCGATATTACCAGAATACTCCCTCATGTGTCTGCACCCCCTTTAATCCGCCGCTCGATCTGCCCGGCGAGCCGGTGAATCGTGAAGAGAATGACAAAGGAAAGCACGATCAATACTAAGGCAATCGACGTCGCGCCGGCATAGTTGAATTGTTCGAGCTTGACCATGATCAGCAGTGGGGCAATCTGGGTTTCATAGGGAATATTACCCGCGATGAATACGACACTGCCATATTCGCCGATGCCGCGCGCCAAGACCAGTCCGAAGCCGGTCAAGATAGCCGGCAGTAATTCCGGCAAAATCACGCGGCGGAATGTCGTGAACGGAGATGCGCCGAGGATAGCCGCGGCTTCCTCCGTTTGTCTGTCCAGCTTTTCCAATACCGGCTGTACCGAGCGCACAACGAAAGGGATACCGATAAACACCAGGGCCAGCGTTATCCCGGTCGTCGTATAGGAGATCTTGATACCGTACGGCGCGAAGAGTGAACCGATCCAGCCCTGGTCGGAATATAACGTGGTCAAGGCAATCCCCGCGACGGCGGTGGGCAGCGCGAACGGTAACTCGATCAGCCCATCCAGTAAACGGCGTCCGGGAAAGTCATAGCGCACGAGCACCCAAGCCAGCATGATGCCGAATACCACATTGATGATTGCCGCGGTCAAAGCGCACGACAGGCTGACCCAATAGGCGTGTAGCGCCATTTTATCCGTTAAAGTCGCCCAAAACTCGGCCAAGCTGTACCCGGTCATCACGACCGCGACCGAGGCCAGCGGTATCATGACAATCAGACTGAGCATCGTCAGCGTGACCCCCAGGGAAAGCGTGAATCCGGGGATAACAGAGTTATTCGATTTGTGGCGTCGCAGACGCGTATTCCGGCTTATTCCCATCGCTTTTTCCTTTTAATCAGACGAAACGCGCCCGCACAAGGGGCGCGTTCATCAGCCAGTTATTTCTTATAAATTTGATCGAAGATCGCTCCGTCGACAAAGTACTTGGCCTTCGCCGCAGTCCAGCCGCCGAAATCGTCGTTGATATTGACCAGTTTCAGATTCAAATCAAACGTATCCGCGTATTTTTTAAGGATGTCCTGGTTCGAAGGGCGATAGTAGTTTTCCGCTTCGAGTTGCTGTGCTTCCGGGGAGTAGAGGTATTCTAAATACGCTGCGGCTACTTCGCTGGTACCGCGTTTTTCAACCACCGCGTCAACGATCGCGACGGTCGGCTGGGCCAGGATGGAAATAGACGGTATCACGATTTCATATTCGCCGGGATGTTCTTTTTGCGCGAGAAACGCTTCATTTTCCCAAGCCAGCAACACATCGCCCTGTTTGTTCTCGACAAACGTCGTCGTCGAACCGCGCGCGCCGGAATCCAGCACGGTTACATTAGCAAAGAGGTCTTTTAAGAACTGCTGCGTCTTAACTTCGTCCCCCGCATAGAGATCCAGCGCATACGCCCAAGCCGCCAGGAAGTTCCAGCACGCGCCGCCGCTTGTTTTGGGATTCGGCGTGATGATCTGTACGCCGGGTTTCACGATATCGTTCCAATCCTGAATGTTTTGCGGATTACCGGCGCGAACGAGAAATACGATGGTGGAGGTGTACGGCGCCGAGTCATTCGGGAATTCGTTCACATACCCTGCCTTGATCAAACCACCCGTGACCAGCGTATCAATGTCGCCTTCCAGGGCGAGCGTGACTACGTCAGCTTCGTTGCCTTCCAGAACGCTTCGCGCTTGCGAACCAGATCCGGCGTGAGACTGGGTGATCGTAACCTCTTGATTCGCTTTATCTTTCCAGTACGCTTGAAAGAGCTTGTTATAGTTGGCATACAGTTCACGTGTCGGATCATAAGACACGTTGACGATTTCGACCGGAGGTTTTGCTTCCGGACCCGTGGTCGTAGTGCCCGGCGCACCCGCTTGCGTACCGCAGGATACCAAGGTAAGTATGAGCAAGACTGAAGTAATTAATGCTAACCACTTTTTCATTCTGGTTTCCCCCTCTATAATTCCTATTCACATATGTTTGGTAGTTATAAAGATTCTACCAGATAACTGCTGGAAAGCAAGATGCATTTACGAAAACGTTTGCGTCTTAGCGATGCGTCGTTCATCAAATACGAAATTCCATTCGGTATGTGCCCTATAAGGTCGGCAATATCTTTCGCCAGCGACCGCTTGCGACCGTCCAGGTCGGAGATTTTCGTGTTTGAGGGCGATGAGCTTCGGGTTCCCGTTGGCCTCCATCCAGTAGACCCACCCCTCGTGGCGGGAAAACGCGGCGGGTGGCGATTTTACCGCCTGTCGCCAAGCGTGATGGCATTGCGTATCTACAGATTTACGCTCCGGTACGCTTCTTCGGCGGTCTTGCCGCCGTAGGCGTAGGTATACCAGTCCCCGTCACCGTGTCCGGTGATTTTAATCTTTATCTTGCCGTCGTCGTCCAGCCCGCTCACGTCGATGTAGACCGTCACCGTGCTTTCGGGGCGGGCGTCGTATATCTCGTCCGCTTCCGTCGCCGAGAAGCGGAAGGTCAACTCCGCCGCGTATTCGCCTGTGGCTTTGCCGTCCGCCAGTTCCCCGAAGCCGCTCCCCTCGGATGCCCACAGGCCGTAAGTAATGGCGGGTACGTCGTCCTGATAGGCGAAGCCGACGAACAGATTGTCCGCAGCCGTCCAGTAGCCGCCGATAAACTGCCAGAGAATATCCACGGCGTCGCTGCGGGGCAGACCGGCTATCGCGCCCAGCAGAGCCGATACGTTCGGCGCGGAATCACCGCCCGCCTGTCCCTGACCGTCCGGCAGGTGGGCGGCAGGCAGGCTGCCGGTTGAAGCCGGAGGTTCTGACGGCGGGGTTACGGGCGCGTCCCCGAAGTCGGCGGTTTGGTTTTCATAAAAGCGCAGGGGGTAGTCGTATAGGTCATGCCCGGTTTCGGGCGGGTTGCCGTCAATCGTGAGCGTGATTTCTTCTAAGTCATAAAAGG
>JAITOV010000032.1 GCA_031289735.1 Peptococcaceae bacterium | reverse complement strand
AACGAGGAAGGAGGGGTATTCATGCAGGGTAATTATGATTCGTTCGGCCCTTGGGGCGCCGGCGTAGGGGTTATTGCTATCGCCGTTCTGATCCTGATCGCGTTAGGTGTTATCTTCTAAAAAGCGGACCTTCATTTTTGTAATCTAAATTCTTATAAATAATTTTTAAGATAAAAGGAGTGTTTTTCATGTCTTTAGGAACAAACGCAGGTATCGCTATCGTCGTGATCATTATTCTTCTGCTGATTGCCTTGGGTATCTTATTCTAAATCTCTGTCAGGTAAACAGATCAGCACAACATCAGAAAGGAGGAGAAATGCATGTACGGATATAGCTGCGGAAATACCGGCGGTTGCAATTTCGGTTGGGCTGGTGTTGGCGTCATCGCTGTTGCCGCCCTGATCCTGATCGCTCTGGGCATCTTATTCTAAGCATAAAGTCTTATAAATTCCTGCATACGCCTTCCAGGCGTCCTCAGGCCAGGCTGCGCGAACGCTTAAACGTTTGGCGCAGCCTGTAATTTTGTGGGAAAATAGCCGATAACACTAGCAGACGGGTTGAAATTGATTTTAAATCAATCAATAATTTGGTACAATATTAAGGAAGGAATTCAGGTGAAGCAGATATGTACTTGAAGTAATCGATGAAATAAGTAAGGAACAAAGTAGAAGAGCATGCAAGAAAGAGATGGCGCTAAGTCTGTCAAAGATCTCAAGGTGCCGCAAAAAGCCTTAGGTAAGCGAGGATTTATCATTTTTTTAGCGCTGATGAGCGCATTTCCTCCGTTGTCGACCGATTTGTACCTGCCGGCGTTGCCGTTGATGACGGAGTATTTTCAGGTGCCGGAATATCAGGTCAATCTAACGCTGTTATTGTTCTTCCTCGTTTTTGCGGTGACGACACTGATCTGGGGGCCATTGAGCGATAAATACGGACGCAAGCCGGTTCTGCTGACCGGCTTAGTTCTCTACACACTCGGCAGCGTACTCTGTGCCGTAGCGCTCAGTAATACGCAGCTAATTTTCTATCGCTGTCTGCAAGCCGCAGGCGGCGGGGCGGCGAATACCGTAGCGACAGCGATCGTCAAAGATGAATATCATGCGCAAAGACGGGAAACTATTTTAGCGATCGTGCAATCCATGGTGGTGCTGGCCCCTGCGGTAGCGCCGGTGATTGGCGCGCTGTTGCTGCGCTTCACTTCCTGGAGAGGGATCTTTGTGGTCCAGGCGCTGATAGGGCTGGTCTTGTTCGCTGCATCGCTCGTCTTTAAGGAAACATTGCAAGAAAAAACCAGCGGTAGTGTGGCGCAAGCGATGGGACGGCTGATCGTGGTCTTGAAAAATCCAAGATTCAGTGTATTACTCTTGATCTTTTCCCTGCTCAATGTTGGCTTGATGGCCTTCATTGCATCGTCGTCGTATATTTATCAGAATGCTTATGGGTTGAACAGTCAGGTTTATAGTTATTACTTTGCTTTCAACGCTGTGGGCTGCTTGCTGGGGCCTCTGGTGTATCTGCGTTTGGCGGCGCATTTCAATCGTTACCAGATCATCAACGGAGGATTCATGGTCCTTATTTTGAGTGGTACACTGATTTGCCTGTTCGCGGGATCCGCCCCGTGGATTTTCGCTCTGGTTTTACTGCCGGCTACGATCGTTTTTGGAGCGTTGCGCCCGCCGGGAACGTATTTGATGTTGGATCAACAGAAAACGGATACCGGTTCCGCTGCGTCCTTGATCGGATCTGCGGCTATGGTCATGGGTAGTTTGGGGATCGTGCTGGTTTCGCTGTGGATGGCACATCCGGTTCTCTCCGTGGGTGTGATCGATATCACGTGCGGCGTGTTGAGCGGCGGCTTATGGTTGGTGTTGACGAAAAGCAGATTATTGCGTTCTGTGCGCGCAAAATAGTCCGATTGAATAACCGGAAGATGGAGGAAATAGGATGATCAATAATGTATTAGTTGCGGGTGGGGCGGGATATATCGGCAGTCATACAGTCAAGTGCTTAATTGAAAAAGGCTATAAGGTGGTCGTGCTGGATAACTTAATCACCGGGCATGTGAAATCTCTGGATGGAGAGGTCAAATATTACTATGGTGATATAGCCGATCGCGGCGAAGTGATCAACATAGTAAAGAGTGAAAAGATTGAGGCGGTCATTCATTTCGCGGCATCCAGTATCGTACATGATTCGATTCAGCATCCTGATTATTATTTTACCGAGAATGTGGCGAAGACCAACCGTTTTTTGGCTTCCCTGCTGATGGGTGGCGTAGATAAAATCGTTTTTTCATCGACGGCGGCTGTGTATGGAACCCCGGAATTCATTCCGGTGGAGGAAAAAGCCGTAGCCAAACCGGTCAATCCCTACGGGGTATCTAAACTGATGATCGAACAGATGCTGGATTGGATGCAGTTATCCTATGGAATGAGATATATTGTCCTGAGATATTTTAATGCCGCCGGTGCGATGCTGGATGGCTCCCTGGGAGAAGATCACTTGGATGAAACGCATCTCATTCCGCTCATTTTAAAAACGGCGTTAGGCCAACGGGAGGCGATGAAGATCTTTGGCACGGATTATCAAACGGCAGACGGGACGTGTATCCGGGATTATGTCCATGTACTTGATTTGGCGGAAGCGCATATAGCGGCTTTGGAAGGCTTGGATCAGGGGTTCAAGAGGGAAGTCTACAATGTCGGGACCGGGTCGGGATTTTCTGTGCGCCAAGTGATGGAGCAAGCGAAGCGCATCACGAATATTAATTTTTTGGTGGAAGAATCAAGCCGCCGTGCGGGAGATCCGGATGTGTTAGTCGCAAAAGTGGATAAGATTCAACGTGATTTGGGCTGGACACCGCGCAACAGTCAGTTGGAGACCATTATCCAGAGCGCCTGGGAATGGCATCGGAAACATCCGTTGGGATATCGCGGTGATTTTGATGCCGGGAAATAGCCCCGAGTCAGTGCGCGCGCTCAAGGTTGCGCAGAACATTTTGGGCTATAGGGGTCTCATCGCTTTTTTGACGCTGCTCAGCGCCTTTCCGGCCATGTCAACCGATTTGTATCTGCCAGCGTTGCCGGCGATGACGCATTATTTCCAAGCGTCGGAATACCAGATTAATTTGTCGTTGACGCTTTTCTTTATTTTTTTTGCGCTTTCGTCATTGATTTGGGGGCCATTGAGCGATCAATACGGACGCAAGCGAATTTTGCTGGCAGGCATGGCCTTATATACGGGAGGCGCTATCCTGTGTGTCTTATCCCTCAGTAATCTGCAACTGGTTTTATGCAGGTGTTTGCAGGCTGCCGGCGGCGGAGCGGCGACGACGATCGCGACGGCGATCGTCAAGGATGAGTTTCAGGCGAAAAGAAGAGAAACCATTTTAGCGATGGTGCAATCTATGGTGGTTCTGGCGCCTGCGGTGGCGCCGGTTATTGGGGCGCTGCTGCTGAGATTTACCTCGTGGAGAGGGATCTTTGTGACGCAAGCCGTGTTTGGCGTGGCGTTATTTGCCGGAGCGCTTGTTTTTACGGAAACCCTGGAGGATACGGCAACCAACAGCGGCAGTGTGGCGCAAACGATGGGCCGGCTGGTTACGGTGCTCAGAAATCCGCGCTTTACAGCGTTGTTAATTATGCTTTCGCTGCTCAATATCGGCTCGATGGCCTTCATCTCCGGGTCGTCGTATATTTATCAGAATTTTTATGGTTTAAGCACCCAGATGTTTAGCTTTTATTTTGCCTTGAACGCCTTGGTGATGATGGCGGGACCGTTGGTGTATCTGCGTTTGGCCGCGCGTTTTACGCGTTATCGGATCGTCACCAGTGGATTTGGCGTATTCATCGTGAGCGGTCTATTGGTTAGCCTGCTGCATGGGCTGGGTCCGTGGATCTTCGCGCTGGCGTTATTGCCGGCTTCACTCGCTTTTATTGGTCTGCGTCCGCCGGGTACATATTTGATGCTGAATCAACAGACGGCGGATAGCGGATCCGCTGCTTCTTTGATTACCTCGATGGCGATGATCAGCGGGAGTATCGGCGTAACGCTGATTTCTTTCGGGATGGACAATCCGGCTCTGGCGGTGGGAATGATTGATCTTTCCCTCGGCGTGTTATGCGGCGGAGCGTGGCTCTGCTTGACGCATAGCCGATTTCTACGCTCCATACGCGATACGTAAGCGAACGGCCGTGTTTGCTTGAACTCCGGCGCGCAGACGAATAAAATGCTAATCGTTTGGGATATTAAGATGAGGTGGTAAAGATTTCAGTAGCATCTTAATAAGGAAAGGAGCGATCCTATTGTTTTCCCAAGATCCCAACGATAAAAGCCTGAAAAAGACGGAGCAACTCAAGGCGTATACAGTCAATGATCTAAGCCAGCCGCTCACGACCGACAGCGGATTGAAACTAACCAATACCGACGACTCCCTGAAACTCGGTGAGCGTGGCCCGGCCTTGTTGGAGGATTTTCATTTCCGCGAGAAGATTACGCATTTTGACCATGAACGCATCCCTGAACGCGCTGTGCACGCGCGGGGTTTTGGCGCGCATGGTTATTTTGAATTATACGAGTCCATGGCGGAATACACCAAGGCGAGTTTCCTGCAGGATCCGCGTGTCAAAACGCCGGTATTTGTACGTTTCTCAACGGTCGCCGGTTCACGCGGTTCAGCGGATACGGCGCGTGATGTACGCGGTTTTGCGACCAAGTTCTATACGGAGAGCGGCAACTATGACATCGTGGGTAATAATATCCCGGTGTTCTTCATACAGGATGCGATAAAATTCCCGGATTTGATTCATGCCGTTAAGGCGGAACCTCATAACGAGACGCCGCAAGCGAGTACGGCGCATGATACGTTCTGGGATTTTGTCATCAATGCGCCGGAAACCGCGCACATGGTCATGTGGGTGATGTCGGACAGGGCGATTCCCCGGAGTTATCGTATGATGGAAGGGTTCGGTATTCATACGTTCCGCTTCATCAATGCCCAGGGCAAGGCGCGCTTTGTCAAATTCCACTGGAAACCACTGCTGGGCGTACATTCCCTCGTGCGTGATGAAGCGCAGAAGATTGCGGGTAAGGACCCGGATTTTCATCGGCATGACCTCTGGGATGCGATCGAGCAGGGGAATTATCCGGAGTATGAGTTCGGTGTACAAATGATTGAGGAAAACCAGGAATTTGATTTCCCTTTCGATGTGCTCGATCCGACGAAGCTCTGGCCGGAAGAACTGATCCCGGTCAAGATCATCGGCAAGATGACGCTGAATCGCAATGTAGATAATTTCTTTGCCGAGACGGAACAGGTGGCTTTTTGTCCGGCGAATATCATACCGGGAATCGATTTCAGCAATGACCCGCTTTTGCAAGGCCGCTTATTCTCCTATGAAGATACGCAGATCTCCCGCTTAGGCGGGCCGAACTTCCGGGAGATTCCGATCAATCGTCCGATCGCGCCGGTACACAATAATCAGCGTGACGGGATGCATCGCATGACGATCCATCCCGGGCCGGTGAGCTATTTCCCAAATTCCCTGGCGCAGAATTCTCCTGCGCCGGTCAGTGAAGCGGACGGTGGTTATGCGCATTATGCGCGGCGGATCGAAGGATATAAGGTGCGCGCCCGCAGTCAGAGTTTCCGCGATCACTACAGCCAGGCGACGCTGTTTTGGCAGAGTTTAGCGCAAGCGGAGCAAGAACATGTCATCGACGCTTTCCACTTCGAGGCCGGAAGTGTCAAGAATAGGCATATTAAACAGGCGGTAGCGGATATGTTCGCCCATGTGGCGCCGGAGTTAGGGGAACAGATTGCCTTGCGTATCGGCGTACAGCGGCCGCGACCAGTGCAGGTGAACGAGGTAACCACCATAGCGCCGTCACTGAGTCAGGAAAATACGATCAAAACAGCCAAAACCCGTAAGGTTGCCGTACTCATCGAAAACGGTTTTTGTCCGCTGGCGATGCAAACGATGCTGAACGAGCTGAAAGCCGCCGGGGCGGCGGCTGAAACGGTGGGGAGCCGCTTGGGAACAGCGACGGCTCTGGATGGTCAGCAGATCGAATTAAATAAGGACTTTACCACAGCCGACGCCGTGCTGTACGACGCGCTGTTTATACCGGGTGGGGTAGATCAGGTCAACGCGCTGAAAAAGAACAGCGACGCCCGTAATTTTATCAATCAGGCGCTACGTCACGCAAAGACGGTCGGCGCGACAGATGAAGCGATTGAACTCTTGAGAATGACCGATGCGTCTGAGTTTCTGGAAGGCGCTTCGGATACCATGACGACGCCATGGGTGAACCAGGGGGTTGTCGTGGCGCAGGGAACGAAGGATTTTCAGCCGTTTAGCTGGGAATTCATTCATCAGTTAGCGACGCATCGGCATTGGGCTAGGCGTCACTGATAGGCATTCCGAATTAGACGCTCCCTTTCCTCTCCTTAGCCCGTCGGGCGGCATTGCGTCCATGCAGGGTATAATAGATGACGAGAGAGAGCAGGGCGATGAACGAACCTGTCAGATACATGCCGTCATAGCCAAACCGGGGAACGATCAAACCCATCAATACCGGACCGAGGCCGATACCGGTGTCGATGCTGCCGCAGTACGTCGAGGTAGCTGTGGCGACACGGTGTTCAGGGATCGATTGAATGGCGATGGTTTGACCGTTAGACGAAATATTACCGTAGCCTAAAGCCAGGAAAACAGCGGCGAGCAGGAACGTCGCCGGGCTGTGCGCCAAACTGAGCAGCAGAAGGGCAACAGCCAGGCACAGGATCGCCGGGATCAGAACGATGTTCTCTCCCCGGCGATCCAGTAACCGGCCGGTGAAGGGCCGAGACAGCAGGATAAAAACGGCGAAAACCAGAAAGAACAGGCTGCTCAGCGAACCGATATTTAGTTCCGTCGCATAACTGGTGACGAAGGCCGTCACGCTGGCGTTGCACATCGCGGCGACGATGACGAATGCGGAAATAGGGAGCGCCCGGCGTTCGAAGAAGTCGGTGAAATGGAACTGAGTTTTGATCTTGAGAACTTGCGTGGGAGTTAGAGCGAGGTTGTCGATGCGCACGAAAAAGAGCAACAGAGCTGTACAGCTGGCAAAGAGGGTGCAAGCCCAAAAGATATAGGTAAACGGGTAACGCTGGATGATGAACATACCGATAAAGGGCCCAATCGCCGTGGCCAAGGTGGCGCTGAGGGAGAAGAAGCCGATCCCTTCCCCGCGGTGCTCAGCCGGAATGTGTGAGACGACGACCGTAGACAGCGCGGTGTTCAGGATGCCGAAGGTGACGCCGTGAACCAGGCGAATGAGTAAAAGCAGGTAGAGGTTTAGCGGGATTACATAGGTCAGTGTGGCAAGAAAAAAACAGATGCCGCTGCCGTAAACCACGCCGCGGCGTCCGATGAGTTCCATATATTTTCCGGTAAATATCCGACCGAACAGAGCGCCGATGACGTAAATACTGGCTGTGAATCCGGCGATGCTGGGACTGACGCCGAACGTATGGCTGGAATACATGGCCAGTGTGGTCATTAAAAGGTAGAAAACCAAGGCTGTGAAAAAGTTAGCAATGATAGAAATGAGAAAGTTTTTGCTCCAGAGTTTCTGCAGCGACATGCGTCAATCCTCCCACAAGTTGCGCCTGCCAGATCACTGAACAGGCGCGTTTAAGTTCATTGTATCACAATGGAGCGTTGCTTGCTGATGAATTTCTTCCTAATGGTGAGCATAGGCCATGAAAGATACGTGATATATCTGCAAAAATGATACTGCTTGGCATCATTTTTGCAGAATCTTATGATGGAGTAAAACCAGTGATCAGCTACAATGATTCGGACGAAGGAGGAAAGTATGACAAAACATTTGGAACAAGGTTTGATTCAGATCTATACAGGTAATAGCAAGGGTAAGACGACGGCGTCATTCGGATTGGCTGTGCGGGCTTTGGGTCACGGATTGAAAGTGTATATTATTCAATTCATGAAAGGCCGGGAAAACAGCGGGGAAGTCGATGCGCTGCGTAAATTCGCGCCGGATTGCCAGGTGGAAAAATTCGGCGGAGCGGGCTTTGTCAAGAAAGGAGCGCCCGGTCCACAGGATCTGGAGCAGGCGGCGCTAGCTTTGCAACGAGCGCGCGAGGTGATGCAGTCCGGACAATGGGATATTCTGATTCTGGACGAAGTCGTTAACGCGGTCTGGTTTGAACTGATCAGCGAGGCAGAACTCATTGCCTTGTTGCGACAGCGTCCGGCGACGCTGGAGATGGTGCTGACCGGCAGGAACGCCTCCGCTACGCTGCAAGAACAAGCGGATCTGGTCACCGAGATGGTTCAGATCAAACACCCGTATGAAAAAGGCGTCCCGGCGCGTGAAGGGATAGAGTATTAAAGCTGGGCGAGACTGTTGCGCACAGCAGTAAAGAGGTGGATCATGGATCATCAACAAGGTTCTGCCAGAGTGCATTACGGCTGGCTGGTGTTAGCCGTTGGTACACTGGCGATTGTCGGCGGTATAGGATTCGGGCGATTCAGCTATTCTACGGTATTGCCGAATATGCAAGCTGATTTAGGTCTGGCGAATGGGCCGGCCGGTTTCTTGGTTACCTTGGGGCTGACCGGATATCTGATTCTAGCGATACTGGGCGGCCCGTTGATCGCGCGTTTCGGCAACCGAAAAATCGCCACGGCCGGACTCGTGGTTGGTGGAGCGGGGATGGTGTCCCTGTTTTTGGCGGATACATATCTATGGGTGGCGATCTTCAGCACATTGGCGGGATTGGGCAGCGGCGCGGTACATATGTCGATCTTTGGTTTATGGCCGGCCTGGTTTGCTAAGAGTAAACGCGGTTTGGCTTCCGGTATTTGCGTAGCGGGAGGACCGGTAGGCATGGTCTTGGCGAGCGCCGCTTTGCAGGGTTTAACCCCGTTGTATGCGAATAAGGCCTGGCAGGTCAGCTGGCTGATCTTTGGCGCCTATACGTTGGCGATGGCTGTGTTCAGCTTCCTGATTTTGCGTGATCACCCGTCGGAAAAGGGATGCAGGGCGATTGGGGAGCAGGAACAAACGGCTGCGGGGGCGGCCCGCCCGGGTTCGCTGGATTGGCAATCGGTGTATCGTGAGCCGCTGATTTGGGTGTTGGGCGTGGTTTACCTGATCTTCGGATTTACCTATATTTCGTATATGACGTTCCATGTGAAGCATCTGGTCGCGGATATAGGATTACCGATGACGTCCGCGGCGAATCTCTATATGCTGATGGGCTGGATCAGTTTGATCTCCGGCGTGCTCTGGGGCTGGATCTCGGATTTCATCGGCAGGCGGCGCACATTGATCATTTTATTTGTG
>JAITOV010000129.1 GCA_031289735.1 Peptococcaceae bacterium | reverse complement strand
GAACCGGTCGATCAGCCGGATATTGATTTTGTGCAAATAGAAGAGGGAAAAGATTTAATTTTCAAAGCGAAAGTGACGGTTAAACCTGATGTTGAATTGGGAGAATATAAAGGCTTAAACATCGAGAAGAAACCGGCCGTAGTTGCTCCGGAAGAGGTAGAAGAGAGCTTAAAGCGGCGTCAGACGCAACATGCCAAGCTTTTGACACTGGAAGAAGGAACCGTGGAAAACGGCGACATCGCTGAAATCGATTTTGAGGGATTTGTCGATGGCGCGCCATTTCCTGGCGGCGCGGGAGAGAATTATGATTTAACGATCGGTTCGGGCAGTTTTATCCCCGGATTCGAAGAACAGTTAATCGGCGCCGCCGCCGGAGAAGAAAGAAACGTGAATGTTCAGTTCCCGGATGAATATCATAGTCAAGAACTTGCAGGTAAACAAGCTCTATTTAAGGTTAAAGTTAATATGGTAAAACGTAAAGAACTTGCGCCTTTGGACGATGAGTTTGCCAAAGATACCAGTGAATTTGCCACACTCGATGAACTGAGGGCGGATATTTTGACTCAGCTCATGAAGGTGGTGGAGAATAAGGTAGAGAATGATTATCGTAATGATATCGTCACCAAAGCGGCGGAAAACGCTTCGGTCGATATCCCCCCAGTGATGATTGACCACCGGGCGGAACAGATGGTGCGCGAATTTGAGCAGAATCTGGCTTATCAGGGTCTCAATCTGGAAAGATATATGCAATACGTCCATACGACCGAGGAAGCAATGAAAGAGCAGTTTCGCTCGCAGGCGGAACAGTCGGTAAAAACTGAACTGGTTCTGGAGCAAATTGCTAAAGCGGAAGGAATTGCAGTCGCGGATGAAGAAGTGGACGAAGAAATAGGAAAAATGGCGGAATTGTATAAGCAGGATGTTGTGGCGCTGAAACAAATGTTGGCTCAGAAGGGTGACTTAGGAAATTACCGTCAGGGCATCGTTAATGAAAAAACTATTAAACTTTTGGAAGAACAAAACCGAAATGAATAGTATACTCTATCAACGGAGATTCTGAGGTAAAGAGGTGAGCAGATGGCAAAGTATACGGATGAGAAGAATCAATTAAAGTGTTCTTTTTGCGGCAAAACACAAGATCAGGTGAAGAAACTCGTCGCTGGACCTGGCGTGTATATCTGTGATGAATGCATAGAATTATGCAATGAGATCATTGAAGAGGAATTAAGCGAAGAACTGGGCGTAGAAATGAATGATATCCCGAAACCCCAGGAGATCAGCGCGATTCTTGATCAATATGTGATCGGCCAGGAAAAGGCTAAGAAAGCACTGTCCGTAGCGGTGTACAATCATTATAAGCGGATTAATATGGGGATGAAGATTGACGATGTGGAACTGCAAAAGTCCAATATCGTCATGCTCGGGCCGACCGGTTCCGGTAAGACCCTGTTAGCCTCGACCCTGGCCAAGGTATTAAACGTTCCTTTTGCGATTGCTGACGCGACTTCTTTGACGGAAGCCGGTTATGTGGGTGAAGACGTCGAGAATATTCTGTTGAAGCTCATTCAGGCGGCGGATTATGATGTGGAAAAGGCGGAAAAAGGGATCGTTTATATCGATGAGATCGATAAAATCGCCAGAAAGTCTGAGAATCCGTCTATTACCCGCGATGTATCGGGTGAAGGCGTACAGCAAGCCCTGTTGAAGATCTTGGAAGGGACGGTAGCCAGCGTACCTCCGCAAGGCGGACGCAAGCATCCGCATCAGGAATTTATTCAGTTGGATACCACGAATGTTCTCTTTATCGTCGGCGGCGCCTTTGACGGGATCGAAAAGATCATCCAGAACCGTACCGGTAAAAAAGTCATGGGTTTCGGCGCTGATATCCAGAAGAAGCATGATTTGAATATTGGTGAGACGCTGAAGAAGATTCTGCCGGCGGATTTGCTGAAGTACGGCTTGATTCCGGAGTTTGTCGGACGGCTGCCGGTGATCGTCACGCTGGACGCGCTAGATGAAGAAGCCTTGATCCGCATCCTGATGGAGCCGAAGAACGCCCTGATCCGCCAGTACCAAAAGCTAATGGAACTGGACGGGGTGAATCTGGAGTTCCGCGATGATTCTCTGCGGGCGATTGCTAAGGAAGCGATTCAGCGTAATACCGGCGCCAGAGGTTTGCGGGCCATCGTTGAGGATATCATGCAGGATGTGATGTATGAGGTTCCCTCGCGCACGGATGTGGAAAAATGCATCGTGACGGAGAAGGTCATCTTGAAGGAAGAAGCGCCGTTGCTGATTACCGTGGAGAAGACTAAAAAGGGTAAAAAAGAAGAATCCGCGTAAGGCTGGCCAGAGCTAATAAGATGTGCAACCGGATGCAAGAGGTCGTCGTTCAATCGGCCGCTTGCATTTGCTTTTTTAGACGGATGCGCTTTGTACCCGATAGACCGATTGGTAAAAGAATTTGATCCGTGTTATACTAGTCCCACTGAATAAAGTGGTGCAGGGCGATTCTCTGATAATAACATATTATCAGAGAATCGTATTTGCATAGGTTATGTTTGGCAAGGGAGGGTGACAGGGTGATAAAACGCGAATTGCCGTTGCTTCCGCTACGGGGGATTCTGGTTTTTCCCTATATGGTGATTCATTTGGATATCGGCAGGGAACGGTCGATCGCCGCTATTGAGCAAGCGATGCTGGGTGATCGCAAGATGCTTCTCTCGGCGCAGAAAGATACGGAGGTTCAATCTCCTTACCCTGAAGATATCTATGAGATCGGTACGATTGCGGAAGTCAAACAATTACTGAAACTGCCGGGCGGGACCATGCGGGTTCTGGTGGAAGGGATCGTACGTGGCCGGATCTTGACCTATGTAACGAAGGAGCCATATTTTAAAGTGCTGGTGGAAGAATGCCCCTCGGAAAAAAAGGGACTGCGAGCGGAACATGAGACCCTGATTCGCGGTGTGACGCATCAGTTTCAAGAGTATGCCAAAATGGGCAAGAAAGTCCCGACCGAGACAGTGGGTACGGTTCTGGCCGTGGATGATCCGGGTCAATTAGCGGATCTTATGGTTTCGCATTTGAATTTGAATGTCATAGACAAGCAGGCGATGTTAGAGAAGCTGGACATCGGTGAGCGCTTGGAATTGCTGACCGAATATATCATGCGCGAGATTGAGATCCTGGAGCTGGAACGCAGGATTGGTCTGCGCGTGCGCAAACAGATGGAGAAAGCGCAAAAAGAATACTACCTGCGGGAGCAGATTAAGGCCATCCAAAAAGAGCTGGGCGAGAAAGATGAGCGCCAGGCGGAAGCGGAAGAGTATCGGGAGAAGATCGCCAAAGCGAAGATGCCTAAGAAAGCGGAAGAGAAAGCGCTGAAAGAAGTGGACCGCTTGGAGAAGATGCCTCCGGCTTCTGCGGAAGGAACGGTCGTCCGTACGTATCTGGATTGGCTGCTGGTGCTGCCCTGGAGTAAAGCTTCACGCGATAAGCACGACCTGAAACGGGCGGAAGAATGCTTAAATGAGGATCATTATGGCTTGGAGAAGGTGAAAGAGCGTATCCTGGAACATCTGGCGGTGCGCAAACTGACGAAGAATAAGATGAAAAGTCCAATCCTCTGTTTTATCGGGCCGCCGGGCGTCGGCAAGACCTCTCTGGGTCAATCGATTGCCCGTTCCCTGGACAGAAAGTTTGTGCGGATGTCTCTGGGTGGGGTTCGGGATGAAGCGGAAATTCGCGGTCATCGCCGCACGTATGTAGGCGCCTTGCCGGGCCGCATTATTCAAGGGTTGCGCACGGCCGGAACGCGCAATTCTGTTTTCTTATTGGACGAGATTGATAAGATGGCCTCGGACTTCCGGGGAGATCCGGCTTCCGCGCTCTTGGAAGTGCTCGATCCGGAGCAGAATCATGACTTCACGGATCATTATCTGGAAGTACCGTTTGATTTGACGCAAACGATGTTCATTCTGACGGCCAATACCTGGCAGACGATTCCGCGTCCGCTGCTGGATCGCATGGAAGTGATCCATATCAGTGGGTATACGGAAGATGAAAAGATGAATATCGCGCGCGAGTATCTTTTGCCGAAACAGATTAAGGCGCACGGCTTGCAAGACGACACGTTTATCTTACCGAATGAGCTGATTGTTAAGATCATTCAGGGCTATACGCGAGAGTCCGGGGTGCGCGGTTTGGAACGTGAATTGGCGAACCTCTGCCGCAAGATCGCCGTGCGGTATGTCAATCAAGGATGGCAGCCGCGGGTTTTGCGCGGAGCGGATCTGGAAGAGCTGCTGGGTTCCCCGCGTTATTTTTACCAGATGGCCGAGGAAGAGCCGCAGATCGGCGCCGCTACCGGGCTGGCGTATACGGAAGTCGGAGGAGATGTGCTGACGATTGAAGTGACGCCGTTGCCGGGTAAGGGACAGCTGATTCTGACCGGCAAACTGGGAGACGTCATGAAGGAATCAGCCCAAGCCGGCTGGACATATGTCCGTGCTCACGCCAAGGAATTAGGTATAGCGGAAGATTTTTATGACAAGATCGATTTGCATATTCACATACCGGAAGGCGCGATTCCCAAAGACGGACCGTCAGCGGGGATCACGATGGCTACAGCTATGGCCTCCGCGCTTTCCCGGCAAGCTGTGCGCGACGATGTAGCCATGACCGGAGAAATCACTCTGCGCGGGAATGTACTGCCGATCGGCGGATTGAAGGAAAAGGTGCTGGCGGCACATCGTGCGGGGATCAAAGAAATTATTATCCCCCAGAAGAACAAAAAGGATTTGGAGGACATACCGGATAAGGTGAGAGAGCAGTTGGAGTTTCATCTGGTAAGCAAAATTGACGAAGTGCTGAAGATCGCGCTGTTGCCGTTGATACAGCCTGAGGAAGAGCCGGATCGCTTGCCGTTCTTACTGGGCAACGAAGAGGTTAAATCTCAGAGCGATCCTTGGCTCGGATATCCGATCTAGGGATCACATGAATGAAGGCATGGGAAGTGAGGGGCTGTCGTGATTATCCGGAAAGCCGAATATATCTGTTCAGCGGTTCGTCCGGATCAATACCCTACGGACGGTTGGCCGGAGATTGCTTTAGCCGGACGTTCGAATGTGGGGAAGTCCTCGTTGATCAATAAATTTCTTGGCCGGCGTAATCTGGCGCGGACGGGTAATACGCCGGGTAAGACGCAGACCCTGAATTTTTATACGATCAATGATCAATGGTTCTGGGTGGATCTGCCGGGCTATGGCTACGCGAAAGCCTCGAAGGTGGATAGGGAGCGTTGGAGACGGATGATGCAAACATATTTTAGCCGCAAGAAGAACTTGAAAGCCGTGGTTCAGCTTGTGGATATGCGTCATGCGCCAAGCGCGGACGATCAAACAATGCATCAATGGCTGTTAAATCTTGGCTTGCCCGTCCTGGTAACCGCGACGAAAGCGGATAAAATCGCCAAAGGGCAGTGGCGGAAACAGCTGCAACACATCGCTCAGACCTTGAATCTGGCTGATTGGCAGGTGATTCTGCCTTTTTCGGCGGTCACGGGGGAAGGCGTTCAGGATCTGCATCAGGCGATTGAGGAGATCCTTCATTTAGAGGTATAAACCGGACAAGTAGCGCGTATAATGTAGCCATGACTCATTCTCTGAGAACGTGAGAGGAGGAAAGGGTATGGACGGAGGGAACGCCGTAATGAAGGGGATCCAAATGGCTTTTATGACAGCTGCGTTGACTGTTTTGGCCGGATCCGCCTGGTATGCGCTAGATTTTGGCTCCGGGGATATTTCCCGCTGGGTGGATGTAGGGGTGATCCTCAGCTGTTTGGCAGCCGGATATAAGACCGGCGGAGTGAGCGGTCGTTGGTGGTTAGGCTCTCTGGCGGGCGCTGTGTTTATTGCCTTGTGCGTGGCGGTGATGACGCTCTTTTGGCCGGTGACCTGGCTCGGAGCGGCTCAGGTGGTCCTGGAGAGTGTGGGGTTGGGAGCTTTAGCCGGCGTGGTGGGGATGAGCAGAGCGAGCAAAAGCAGATATAAGTTCAAACAACCGCCTATCTTCGCGACGGAGTGGAAAAGCTCGCGTATGCACACGGAAAAAAAACCTGAAGAACCGGCCGAGAGCAATGCTTCTTCCCTGTGGTGGGAAGAAGAGAGTAGCAGCCGGAGATAGAGGACGCGTGTACCTCACTGTCCGAGCAGTTTATCCAGCATACGGATGAAGCTCTCGTTATTGGGAATAAAAGCATAGTTGATATATACGATGTCATTGATCCCCTGTTGCCGGACAAATTCAGGCAGGTTAAATCTGGTTGGGTGTTCGGTGCAGTTGAAGAGCCGGGGGTCTACGACGTAAACCTCATCGTAGTGCGAGGTCAGGAAGGGCACAAAGGCATTGCCATAAGATTCTTTGATCACGATACATTTGCGGCCTGTGGTGTTGTTCGTGATGATTTGGCATAGCGGCGTGTCGCCGCGGATGAAGCATAGGTACTTGTTCGATGTCTCGAACAGTTCGGTATCGACGACGGGGATCGGATAAGGCGCGGTCATGGCGGGAGAAAAGTAATAAGCGGCAGTACACTCGGCGATCGGTACATAGTATTGTACGGTATCCGGATGCTCTAAGAGTTTCTTCGCCTGAGGCAGGTTGGAAGTCCAACCGTACATGGATCCGACGAAATTCTCATAGACGCCGGTTTGGAATGCTTCCAGCGGCACGGGGGCGAAGCCTAAGGACGCGCAATAAGCGAGATAGGCTTGATAAGCGCCTAAGGCAGTCCAATGATGATCCGTGCGGAAATAGATGTATTGGTCAATGGTCTTGCGCAGCGCCGTGTAGGCGTCGATCGTGAAGACGGGGTCATCCATCTGCGCATAAGCGCTGGTGATCATGTCTTTCTGGGCATAGGATCCGGTATGAAATTTCTCCGGAGAATAAAATTCCGCGGCATTGGGAATGATCAGCGAAATCGTACGACAATCCGGCAGCAATTGTTGCGTCCGGCTGATCGTGGCGGCATAGTGGGTCACTTGACTCGGTGCGGTATACGGGGCTTCCATGGCTCGATCGCCGATGAGCAGGATACTGCCTGTTTGGATCAGTTCATCGTCATTGGGTGGGATGCTCTCGGGAAGGCTGGTTTCGGGTTCAGCGGCGTTCGGCTCTTCCGGCGGCGCTAAGGATTCACCGCCGCCTTCGTTACGGCGGTCAACAATGACGGTATTCTGGCCAAAGTCGAAGTAGTGGAGGTAATTCAATACGGAACTAAGGTTGATTAACCTGTCCCGTTGCGGAAAATTATCGGCGTAATAGGTTTCATAACCGCGGGTATATTCCCCGGAAAACAGCGCTGCTAAGCTAAAGGCGGGCTGCTGGGCCAAAGTTCGTTTCTCCAGGACAGAGATCTCTTGGTCCTGATCACAGAAACTCCATACGCCGAAAGAGATGAAAATGAGCAAGATGATGGCGGACGAGAGTACCTGGAATTTTTTTTGCCGTGCTTTTTTATGACGCTTGCGAGCAAAGGTATTCATAAGGCTGCCTCCTGTTAAAATCTGAAATACAGAAATGGATTGTAACTGGCGCCAACCAGGGCAATGGTGGAAAGCCCGAGCACCACCAGGTTATAGATGAGCATAGACAACCCGGATAAGACCGAGTCCGGATAGGCGTTCAAAGCGTTAAGCGAAACGATACGCCGGGCAAGATACTTGGGTAAAGGGGTGCAGGCGCAGATACAGATGACGCATAGCGGGAGGTTGTTCAGGTAGAGGGTCGTTATGGAAAAATCGTATAACGGAGCCCCATTGAGTCCGAACAAAGCCTGAAACATGGCGCCGATGTGCGCTAGATCGGTGAAGTAGAAGAATACCCAGCCGAATAGGATCAGCACAAAAGCATAGAGCCAAGAAAAGATTCTGGGGATGACGCGTAAGATCTTTAAGAGAAAATATTTTTCCAGAACGAGGATGCAGCCGAAATAAAGGCCCCAAAGGATAAAATTCCAGCTGGCGCCGTGCCATAGACCGGTCAAAAACCAAACGATCAGGATATTGCGCATCTGAAAGCGCCGATTGCCGCCGAGGGGGATGTAGACATAATCGCGAAAGAAGGCGCCGAGCGAGATATGCCAGGTACGCCAAAAATCGGTGATGGATTTGGCGGTGTAGGGAAAAAGGAAATTCTCTTTATACGTAAAGCCGAAGATCCTGCCCAGGCCGATCGCCATATCGGAGTAGCCGGAAAAATCGAAGTAGATTTGAAAAGCGAACATGAGGAGGCCCAGCCATGCCCCGGCGGCGCCGAGGGATTCCAGTTGTCCGTTCAGTAGGGTCGAGGCTGTCTGTCCGGCGAAGTTAGCGAGCAGAACTTTCTTACCCAGTCCGCATAAAAAACGCGCGAGTCCATAGGAGATGCGGGGCCAGGTGGACTGGCGCTGGCTAAGCTGCGGGGCAATGTCGCTATAGCGCAAGATCGGGCCGGCGACTAACTGGGGGAATAGAGAGATAAAAAGGAAGAATTTCACGAAGGAGGTTTGCACTTGCGTCTGGTCGCGATAGAGGTCAATGTTATAGGAAAGCGCCTGGAAGACATAAAAAGATAATCCGATGGGTAGAGCGATCGGAGAAAGCATAAAGGTATGATGCCAGAGCAATCCGAGATTGTCTAAGAAAAAATTGAGATATTTAAACGCTCCCAGCAAGCCTAAATTGAATACCAGCGTTGTGATCAGGGCGGTTTTTGCCTGCCAACGACCGTGATATTTGCCGATCATGAGCCCGCCGCAATAATTAACGATCGAGATGGCGAAGAGCAAAGATACCCACACCGGTTCCCCCCAGGCATAGAAGACCAGGGATAGAATCAGCAGGATGATATTTTTCGAACGGATCCCCGGCGCGCAAGCATATAGGATTAGACAGACCGGCAAAAACGCATATAAAAAAATCAGGCTAGAAAATACCATGATCATACCACGCTTTCAAGTGTTAGAGAATCTAAAAAATAAGTGCAATTCTCATGGAATTTATTATACTACGGGCAAAGTGGATTTTCCAGCGGAATTGCGATTTGCGGCGCGCCTTATTCAAAAACGGCCTGAATGGTCGTTTCACCGCTGCCCAGCTTGAGTTGCATAGGGTTGGTGGTATATTCAAGCACTGTGCCGTTTGCGGTATCGGTTACTATGAATTTTACCAAGGCGCGCCCTTCCCGCGGAACAGCGGTCAGCGTTTGCGTGGTTCCCGCGAAATAACTGCCGCTCCACAGGGCAGCGTCGGTTACGCCTTTGGTTCCGGCGGTGATGTCGGTATCGTTCGGGCGGATATAGCCGCCGTCATTGGTTTTTAAGGTCACGGTCACGACGCTGTCCAGTCCAAACCTGCTCGCCAGAAATCCCTGCATATAGCCGGTGCGCTCCCCGGCAAACTGAAGCATTTTGTTGACGCTTGCTTCCCAGGCGCTAACACTGGCTATTGAACTGGGATACCGTGACGCTTGTTCAGGGATAGCGGCGGCGATTTCCGCTTTCATGGCCTGGATGGCGGCGGTAACGGTACTCGTCTCATAATTCGTGTTCATAATATCGCAAAAGCGGTTGATGAATTTTTCTTTGAACGCCTCGTTTTCCATTAGCTTTCTAAAAAACAGGGTACTTGAATCGGAGGTAAAGCCCATGTCTCCGCCCCCATTTCTGCCCCCTCCGGCCGAGGACGAGGTTTCATTCAAAGCGTGGAGCAAAGTATTGTTTGTCTGGTCCGCCCTGAGCCCAAAGCCCAAAGCCCCAATCCATGTCCTTCATCACCCAGCGGAAGCGCCCGTCCTGATACCAAACCGCCGTGCTGTCATAGCCACCGTTATCGGTTTTATACCGCCAGAGTACATTGTTATTCCCCGGCCAGTCGGTGTTGGCGGAATAGATATTCGCGATATAATAATCCGTCAGGTTATCTATATCCAGATATTCCTGCGCCTTTTGATAATTCGCGTCCTCCGTCATAGAATAGCTGTCAAAAAAGCTGTACATCTTGTCATACCGAGCCAGGTCGCTTTCGTCGCCTTCGCTTATTTCCGGCGTACTGCTGCTCTCTATCGCCAACACCGCTACTTTATCGGCGTCAATGTCATAATGACCGGCAAAATAGTGGTCGTCATAGCGTTCGCGGATGTTATAGATCCCCCAAAATTCACCGTTGACAAAGGCGACGCAGGGGCGGGACGCCATTGTGTCCACATGTAAATCGCTGACCAGCGACTGCATCAGCGCGTCGCGGAACAAGGTGCTGTTGTTGTCGTTGCCGCTGCTGCGCAGGATGATTCGCTTGAAGGAGGTCAGCAAATCATCGCTGTACGAGGTGGTAAGCCCCGCAAACAATGCATAATCAACCGCCGCGTTTTCCTCGTCATAATTTTTTCTCGCGTAAAATCTGAGCGCCTTTTGCGCTAAGGAGCGCGTGGAACCGCCGTTGATCCGCACACCCATATTTAAGGCGACGGCGCTTGTGCCGTCCGCTTCATACATTTCAAAATACACGGGACGCTCCCAGTCCGAACCGGACTGGCTGTAATTGGTATAAATTCCGGTCGCGCTGTCAAAGAAATGGCCGGCGTCGGTGACGATGGACACGATCGGCAGATTGTACCGGGTAAAGATATCCTCACTGACAAAATAGGACTGGGAGGATATGCCGGACAGCATTTCTCCGCTTGCTGAAAACACCGCCGCTTTTATAACGGTGCCCTTAAATACATTGTCCATTGCCGCGGAAGAAGAAGCCTCCCCGAACGGGTCGCCGTTAGGCGGTGTGCCGTCCGTCATACCCACGGGCGGATTTTCTCCGAATGGACCGCCGCCCGAAAACGGTTTGTCACCTTGCGGCATATCTGCACCCGCCCTGTTTCCGCCGCGCCCGCCGCCGGGGATTTCTCCTCCATTGCCGATTCCGCGCTTTTCTCCGCCCGGCATGTTGCCGCCTGGTCCATTGCCGCCACTGCTCGTGATCGCGGCAAGAACGTTAGGCTCATCGGTTCGGTCAGCGATGGTTATTCCTGTGGTATATTGGCTTGAATCACTTGCCGGGTCGCTTCCGTCTAAAGTATAGCGAATAACGCCCTGGGCAATCTTCGTGGACAGCAACAGAGAAAACGGCTGCTCATACAATCCGCCGGCCTGGGAAAATGTGATACTGCCATCGTTGCTCACCAAGCTGTCAGCTTGACTGGACTTTGTGCCGCCTGGCCTTGCGAGAACAAACAGAGCTGCCGCTATTAGCACAACCAGCAATAGCGCCATCCCCATAAAAAAGATGTTTTTCTTGATTTTCATTTTAATCCCTTGCTTTTCCTGATATAATCTAGGACACGCGCGCGGCTATGTAGGCGGGGATGTCCTCTTTGCTGATATCTAAAGCGTGCGCCAGTTCTCCGAAGAGCAGATCCTCCGCGCGCTTCATATATTTAGAATCGACGACGCCGAACTTGCGCTTTTCTTCTTCACAGTATTTCTTCTTCGCATAGATCGACAGGGTTAACTCGATCAAATCGGCGCAATTATTCGTGTTGAGTATCGATTCGTAGTGACGGGTCAGTTCACTGAGATTACGGTTATGATAGGCCTCGGCGCGGATCAGTGGAATCATATCGATCAGCTTTTCTGCTTCTTCCCTGGAGATGACCGGTCGTATCGGCGCCTGGATTTTGTTAATCGGAGTATAGATCATGCCGTCCTGGTAGAGCGGTTCTAGTACATAATAGCTTAAAGTATGATCGACATTGGGCGAATCCAGCGTGGTAATCCCCTGCACCTTGCAGATGCCCGTACGACCGTACATAATCAAATCTCCTATACGATACATGTGTGAAACCTCCGTTTCTGGTTTCCCAGTTAAAATATAAAACCCCTATCTATTTTATCATTTTTTACGGATTCTAGTAAGAAAATTTCTCAGCGCTGGGACAACGGGTGTGGAGCGGTGCTTTGATAGCGCGCTGTGAGCCGTTGGCGCGTGTTTTGACAAAGTAAGAAAATCTGCCGTATAATCGTGAATGATAGCGCGAACGTGGGAGACCACGGAAAGGAGCTGTAAGGCAATGTGCGAACATCAAGATATGGCCAGCGTATATGACGCGTCCCTGGTAGAACAAAAATGGTATGCGTATTGGGAGCGGCACGGTTATTTTCACCAGGAGACACAACCGGAAAAACAAGCCTTCAGCATTGTCATGCCGCCGCCGAATGTGACAGGGTCTTTGCACTTAGGGCACGCTATGGACAATACCTTGCAGGATATGCTAACTCGTTTCCAACGGATGCAAGGCTTGAATACTCTGTGGTTACCGGGAACGGATCACGCGGGTATTGCGACGCAAGCCAAAGTTGAAGAGCAATTGGCGCGGGAAGGCCAGAGCAAATACGATCTCGGCCGGGAAGCCTTCTTAGAGCGCGTATGGGATTGGAAAGCGCGTTATGGGGGACAGATTACCCAGCAATTGCGCCGTTTAGGCGCTTCCTGTGATTGGCAATATGAACGTTTTACGATGGATGAGGGCTGCTCGGCAGCGGTACGGGAAGTCTTTGTGCAGCTGTATCAAAAAGGACTCATCTATCGTGGCAACTATATTATTAACTGGTGTCCGAAGTGCCTGACCACGATCTCGGATATTGAAGTGGAGCATGAGGAAAGGGACGGGCATCTGTACCATATGCGTTATCCGGTGAAGGATAGGGAGGAATGGATTACCGTAGCGACGACCCGGCCGGAGACGATGCTGGGTGATACGGCGGTAGCCGTGCATCCACAGGATGAACGGTATGCGCATTTGATCGGGCAAATGGTCTTGCTGCCGTTAACGCAGCGAGAGATTCCGATCGTCGCGGACGAATATGTAGATCGCGCGTTCGGTACCGGCGCCGTTAAGATCACGCCGGCGCATGACCCGAACGACTATGAGCTGGGATTGCGGCATCAACTGCCCGAGATTACCGTGCTGGATCAGGAAGCTCGCCTGAATGATCAAGCCGGGATCTATCAGGGGCTGGAACGTTATGAAGCGCGGCGTAAGATCGTAGAGGATCTTCAGGCGCAGGGGCTTTTGCTTAAGACTGAGGCGCATCGTCACGCCGTAGGTGAATGTTATCGTTGTCATACGGTGATCGAACCGATGATCAGCCGGCAATGGTTTGTCAAAATGCAGCCTTTGGCGGATCCGGCGATGCAGGTCGTGCGGGAGGGCAGGGTCGAATTTGTTCCCGAACGCTTTGCCAAGATTTATTTGACCTGGTTGGAAAATATTCGGGATTGGTGTATTTCCCGCCAGCTCTGGTGGGGACATCGTATTCCGGTTTGGTATTGCCGGGATTGCGGCGCTGAGATTTGTGAACGGGAGGATCCGGCGCAATGTCCGGCCTGCGGCAGTACGCAGCTCGAACAGGATCCAGATGTGTTGGATACCTGGTTTTCCTCCGGATTGTGGCCGTTTTCCACCCTGGGCTGGCCGGAGCAAACGCCGGAATTAAAGCAGTTCTACCCGACCAGCGTGCTGGTCACCGGGCGAGATATTATCTTTTTCTGGGTCGCCCGCATGATCTTTATGGCTTTGGAATTTCAACAAGACGTACCTTTCCGCAAGGTGATGATTCACGGCTTAATCCTGGACAGCCAGGGACGCAAGATGAGCAAATCTCTGGGCAATGGCATCGACCCGCTGGAAGTGATCGCCGAATACGGAGCGGACTCTTTGCGCTTTATGCTGATTACTGGGAATACGCCGGGTACGGATGTGCGCTTTCATCAGGAACGCTTGGAAGCGGCGCGCAATTTTGCGAATAAGATTTGGAATGCTTCCCGCTTCGTGATTCTCAACCTGAAGGATTTTGCCCAGCCGCTGTCGGGCGGAGCTGCTGAGGCAGGCGCTCTGGCATTGGATGCGCCCTTGGAAGATCGCTGGATTCTCTCCAGGGGGAACGCGGTATGTCAGGAGATCACAGAGCG
>JAITOV010000119.1 GCA_031289735.1 Peptococcaceae bacterium | reverse complement strand
TTCAGGACGCCCCAGTTTTTTTCGGGTACCTCGCGGTTTCCCTTGAACTCAAAACAGTTGTTGCTGCCGGAGTTGACCAGCGGGATGAATTTGTCGTCCACGCGGATGAACGCCCGGTCGTAATAAATGGAATAACTCATGCTGTTGCCTCCTTGTGTTCATCAAAGTAATATTTGGCTTCAGTGTAGCCATCCGGTGCTTTATCCGTGTACTCCAGACTGTCGAAGGCCCATACGCCGACGTCCGCGTAGCCGGGATAATCACGGCCGTAGTCGCCGCCGCCGCGCCCGTTGCCGCAGGCGGTGAGTAAAGGCAGCGGGTTCATGCACCAGCCCTCCCAGCCTCCGCCTTTTACGGTGTTGTCGCGGATGTACGCCGCTATGTCGATGTAGACTCGTTTATCGTGGTTGATGAGGAACATCCGCTTGGTGTCGTAATCGAGGATCGCCAAATCCCGCTTGGAAAAAAGATTGGCCGTCAAGCTCTCACTATCTTTACCCCAGACCGTGTCATAGTATTTTTGGAATTCATCCATCGACATGGCGCGGGTGTACGCTTCTCCACACGTTTCATACTCCCGATATGCGTAATCACCGATCCACGCTACCCGTTTTGGACTTTTGTAGATCAGTGAGCAGACGGCGCTGACAAACTCGTTGCTGATCCACGCGTGCTCTGTCAGCTTGCTGAAGCCGCCAAACGCGCTGGGGTGGAGAGGCAGCATGCGCCCGTCCGGCGCGATGATGGCCGGTCTGTAATATTGACCCATTTGAATCAAACCTCCTGTAAAAAATAATAGGGCGCCAAGTAAGCCTTGACGCCCTTGTTGTCGCTGGGTTCGGCGCTGGTAGGCTGTAAAACGCCCATTCATCCATCTGAGTTGTGAAAGCGCTGTCATCCAGCATAGTCCGCGCCAGACTGACGGCGTGGTCGCTCAGATTGAGGAATCGGATCTCGCTCTTTGTGATGACGGTACATACCCCTATCAGATAACGCAGATTCTCATACCCAAGCTCAGTGATGATGATGGCGTCGCCATCGGACAGCACATCCTGCAGCGCGTCGTAGAAAGCGTCCAGATCCAGCTCGTCACAATCATCGTCAAGGAATCCGCTGAGACTGCCGTAGCAGCCGAAAGCGAATTTGCCCGAGCCGTTACTTGCATTATACTTTTCCTTTCTATGAGTGTTGTAAGAATTTGTATATGAACGGGTCAAAGACTCGGAACATAGGGTTGGGCCTCTGATTCAGAGAGGTTATATATAAAAAGCGCACGGAAACTGAGAAAATCCGCGCGCTTGTAAACAAATATGGCCGGATACGGCGGGCGTGTGTCCGACCGGATCCGATTGTTATAGGCTCCCGAAGGAGCCGGGAAATGAAAAAAGCGCCCAAAGGCAAAAATGCCTCTGGGCGCTGTGTGTACTCGGAAAACTTTGACCGCCGGAGCGAATCACTGAAACTTTATATTGAGATTATACCGCGGCTACTGGGGAAAAGCAACAGGGATTTTAAGATTGACTTTTGAAAATAGATATGTTAAAATAACTGAAATAAGATTATACTAATTTTGTTTCAGTTATTTTGAAAGGGGTGCTAGCATGTTTGTCAGCAGAACCAATGAGCTTTCCGCCCTGAACCGGATGTACGCCAAGGATTCTTTCCAGATGGCGGTCGTTTACGGGCGCAGACGCGTGGGGAAGACGACGCTGATCAGCGAGTTCGTCAAGGACAAGCCCGCTATCTTCTTTGCCGCTCAAGAGGCGAACGAACACCTGAATCTCCAGCTTTTTTCCGCTGAGGTTTACGCGTTTTTCGGCTTGCCCAAAAGCACGGGCGATTTCAGGAACTGGCACGACGCCTTTTCTTTCATCGCGGAAAAAGCAAAGGAACAGCGATTCATCCTGGTCATTGACGAGTTTCCGTATCTGGCGACCAAGAATAAAAGCGTCAAGTCCATTCTGCAGAACATCATTGATCACGAGATGAAGGACACCAGCCTGTTCCTGATTCTTTGCGGCAGCCAAATCAGTTTTATGGAAAAAGAGGTTCTGGGCGCGAAAAGCCCGCTGTTCGGACGGCGCACATCCCAGTTTCGGATTGAGGGCTTCGATTATTTAGACGCAGCTCAGATGCTGCCGGGCGTTTCCGATGAGGATAAAATCCGATATTACGCTTGCGTCGGCGGGACGCCGCACTATTTGGGGCAGGTTGACCCCGCGCTTTCCTTTGAGGAAAACATCATCGAGCTGTATTTTGAGCCGCAGTCGTATCTGTTCAGTGAGCCCGCCATGCTGCTCCAACAGGAGCTACGGGAACCGGCCATGTATAATTCGATCATCTCCGCCATCGCGACCGGCGCCAGCCGCCTCAATGACATCTCTACGAAAATCGGCGAGGAAACCTCCACGGCGGGCAAATATATCAAGACGCTGGTGGATCTGCGGATTCTGCGCAGGGAGGTTCCTTTCGGAGAAAACCCGGCGCGCTCCCGCAAAACGCTGTATCAGATTGCCGATAACTGTTACCGCTTCTGGTATAAATATGTTTTCTTCTATAGCGCCGGTGTGGAGACCGGCACCGGGCGGATCATTGCCGAGAGTATGGTGTTCCCGGAGTTATCCGTTTTCATCGGCAAACCCGCCTTTGAAGACATATGCCGCCAGTATGTCATCCGCAAGAACAATGAAAAATCCCTGCCGATCCTGGCAACCAACTACGGAACCTGGTGGGGCACGGACAACCGTGTGAAGCAGACGGCCGACATCGACATTGTCGCCGATAATAAGCCGCAAGGCAGGGTTCTGCTCTGCGAGTGCAAATGGCGTAATGGGTCGACAGACGCCGGAGAGGTGAAAAAGCTGCTGGATAAATCCTATCTGCTGCCCGGTTACTCTGAGTATTTCTTCATGTTTTTTTCCAAAGCGCCATACACGGACGCCGCGCTGGATCTGGCACAGAAAAACAAGAAATTGCGGCTTGTTACGCTGGATATGCTGTTTGAGTAATGTGGAGCGTGTCCCGCGCTGGCCGACAAATGCAAGGGCTTTATTCCCGTCAAGGGGACTGTCAACGACAGCCCGCTGGTGAAATATAAGGGTTCATGGCGGTTTTACGTCAATACAGCAATGCTCAAGGATTCTCCGAACCGAATCGGAGAGGAAGTTGAAGTAACGATAGCTTTTGACCCGGCACCCAGAACCATCGAACCGCATCTGAAATTATTGACGGCGTTAGAAAAAATCCTGATGCGAAGAAGGTTTTCGACGGCTTGTCTCCATCGAAAAGGCATGAAATCATCAGATATATTTCATTCTTAAAATCAGAGGAGAGCGTTGACCAGAATGTTGAAAAGGCAATCAATTTTCTGCTGGGAAACGGCAGGTTTGTCGGCAGAGATAAGCCATAAACGAACAAAAAACGCCGATGGAGCGCGGTTCGCGGCGATAGGTCTGTATATCTGGCGGATGGCACGATAGTGGGGGTTGCCTGCGTCATGGCGTATAGACCGCCATGACCGCGCCGATCATATCGTGTTCCGGGGAATCGTCGTTTAATGCGGGCTGATCCGGCGACGCCTCATAGATAAATCGCGCCTCCGCTTCGACGGTCGCCGCGCCGCCGCCGATCTTAAGCGCGCCGGTATAGAGGACGCGGTTTTTCCAGCGCAACGAACCCTCGACGAAGAAGTGGTACGTGCTAGCCGGTACGGGAGCGCCGTCCACGCCGGTCAAGTCCCAGGTATAAACCAGCGTGCCGGATTTCGGTGTCGCGCCCGTGATTGCGTCCACGTTCTCTATATCAGCAAGGCCGGTTTTCTCCACCCAGACTGGGATGGAGTCCGGCCTGTTTTTGTAGCCGCCGTTCGCCGTGAAGCGGGTCGCGTACAGTGTTTTGACATATCTGCCGTCCGCATCCTCGATCCAGACGGCGAACTGGTTGGATGCGTGACCGGACTGGTTTTGATAGTCGAAGGCAATCGTCACTTCTCCCGTTGCCACCGATTGTGCGGACGGAGTATCCGAAAGCACTCTAGAGGGCAATTCAATTGGAGCCGCGCTTGCGGACGGCGTTTCCGGCGGCGGATCTGAGCCCGCGCATCCCGTGAGCGTGAACAGCAGGATGAAAGCAATGGCGGCATATATCTTCAAACCAATCACTCCTCACTTGAATCAGCTAATGGCGGCAATGACCCTGTTCCAGGCTCACTGCCCAGACGGCGCGTCCGCCGCCGGAATTCGTCGCGTTCCCGTTCGTCCGCCTCGCGGAGGCTGGGTTTGCCGCAGTCAGGGCAGGCGTCCACCGCGCCGATGCGCTCAAAAATAAAGTGGCACTTTTCGCAGGCGTAAATCATGCTCTATATCTCCAGTCCTTCATTATCAGGGCGTCAACCACGCCGACTTCCCATCAACCACTCCAGCGCGTTCGTCCGGCGGATCCCGTCGTAGTCGGCGTCAGGGTCGTCGTCCAGAGTCAGGATAACCTTCGGGTAATGGTCGGGTATTTTCCGCAGGGACGCCAGCTCGCGTTCCAGCGTAGCCTGCTCCCGTACCGTCGCGGCTACCTGAAAATACGTCCGCCCGGATTGATCCATCGCGACAAAATCAACTTCCAGCTCGTCCAACTTGCCGATATACACCTGATACCCGCGCCGGAGCAGTTCCAAATAGACCACGTTTTCCAAAATGTGCCCCACGTCCGCCCCGCGCTTGCCCAGCAAAAGATAGCGCATCCCGATGTCCACAGCGTAATATTTCTCCAGCGTCTTCAAATACTGTTTCCCTTTGATGTTATACC
>JAITOV010000112.1 GCA_031289735.1 Peptococcaceae bacterium | reverse complement strand
ACGGAACCTACCCGGCATTAGAGTAAATATCATGGATATGCACACAGATATATGCAGATGGGTATGCACATAGGTGTATGTAGTAGCCTTAATCCCTGTAGTAGCCGCATACGCTCGTTATAACGGGTATTAAGGATAACGGAAGGCATTTATATATGAAATTCAATAAAACGTCTCAGACGGCTTAAAAGTGGCCTTCTCGAGGGTTCTGGAAACGGCGGCGGGCTTACGCTCACGTGGTTGAATTCGGGCTAAAGTGTCGATAGTTGTTTCGGCGTGGGGAATCTCACCACGTGATTCTAATTTTTCTCTTTGCTTATTCACCGTATTTTTATCAACGCCCAACCCATTCGCAATCTGCCCACGAGTCGGATATAGATCCAGTTGCGGAATTTCCGTAGTTCGTTCCAAGACTACGCTTTTTCCTTCACAGGGAAGCCCCGCAGGGTTAAGCATGTAATTCCCGCGCGCGATGCTTACTAAATTTTATAGTGACACGCCGTGTCACCATCAAATATAATCGTGTCACTATCAAGAAGCCCGGAATTCCGGGCTTTGTGGGCATTTATCTTGATTTGATGGTGACACGGCCAAATGTCACTATCAGAATGGCGGAATTCCGGGCTTTGCGGGCATTTTTTGGTGATGGTGACACGATTCAGGGCATATTTGAAAATGATTTTTTAGATCCGGCTTTTTTTTTCCCGCGCGTGTACCCGTCTAGGATGTATGCACTAGTTTTTTTATGTTCCCACTTCATTTCCGGTTTCCGTTTGCAAATGTACCAACCCATAGCAACGCTATGTTTAAAATGCCACCATATAGGTGGATACTTATTAACCTATATAACCCTATGCAAGTATCAAGAAGTTCCGGGAGGCTGCGGGTTCGATTCCCGCAGATCGCATAAAAGCCGCACGGGTTCAACATCCGTGCGGCTTTACTTATTGCAGGCGACTTTTCGGCAATCGTGGTTAAACGGAGATAATGCATTTCGACGGACATTTCGCCGCGCAAGCGCCGCACTGCGTACACTTTTCATAATCGATCGTAGCCAGAAAGTCTTTGACATGGACAGCGTCAAATTTGCAGTTTTTCTCACAGAGCTTGCAGCCAATGCAGCCGACTTTGCAGTTGACACGCGTCGCTTTACCCGCGTCGTTGGAATGACAAGCCACACGGGTTTTGCTATCGTGGGGAACCAGCTGAATCAAACTTTTAGGGCAGGCTGCCGCGCACATGCCGCAGGCGGTACATTTTTCATTGTCAATGACCGCAATGCCGTCTACCATAGAAATGGCGCCGAATTTGCACTGCAGCAAGCAGGTTCCGCCGCCCAGGCAGCCGTAAACGCAGGCTTTGGAGCCGCCGCCCGCCAGCTGCATCAAAGACGGACAGCTGGTCATGCCTTTATAATCATATCGAAAATTACTTTTGCTTTCACAGCCGGCGCATCGGATGAAAGCGCACTTCCTGGCCTGTTCCTCTACGGAGATGCCCATGACCTCCCCGATTTTCCGCGCCGATTCATTTCCGCCCACAGGGCATCCATTGGGTTTGGCCTCGCCTTTGATGATGGCGTCCGCGAACGCGTCGCAGCCCGCAAAGCCGCAGCCGCCGCAATTGGCGCCGGGCAGTGCGTCGCGTACCAGCGGCAGTCTCGGATCCGTCTCCACCTTGAACTTGATGGCGGCGATCCCCAAGCCCACGCCCAGCAGGAGCCCCATGCCCCCAAGCGCCAGCATGGCGTAAATAATGCTAACAGTCATGATAACCAGCTCTCTCCCCTCAGACTTTAATCAAGCCGGAAAAACCTAGAAACGCGATGGACATCAAGCTCGCCGTAATCAGCGCGATGGGAAAGCCCTGAAACGCGGCCGGAATCGGATTTTTGGCAATCCGTTCACGGATGCTGGCATACAGCACAATCGCCAGTGTAAAACCGATGGCCGCGCCTACGGCGTGAACAACGGATATCACCAGATTGTACTGGCTTTCCATATTGATAACGGTCACGCCCAGCACTGCGCAGTTGGTTGTGATAAGCGGCAGAAATATTCCCAGTGCCTGGTAAAGACTGGGGCTGAATTTTTTCAGAAACATTTCCACCAACTGCACCAGCGAGGCGATAATCAAAATAAAGGCGATGTTGTAAAGATAATTCAAATCCAATGGAACAAGGATAAAATTATACACCAGATACGTGACGGCGGACGCGAGAGCCATAACAAAAATGACGGCGACGCCCATGCCCAAAGCGGTTTCCATCTTTTTGGAGACGCCAAGAAACGGGCAGATTCCCAGGAAACGGTTGAGCACAAAATTATTCACCAGCACGGCGCTCATAAAAATCAACAGTGTCTGCATAGTTCCCCCTCCAATTTTTACTGGCCACAGTCGGCACAGCCTGCGCTTTTAGCGCAGCCGTCGCACGACGGGTCCTGGTTGGTTTTGGCGTTCGTAACGCCGCGGCGCCGCTGCATGACATTCAGAAACGCCATCAAGAGGCCAAGGGTCAGGAAAGCGCCTGGCGGCAGAATCATGATGATGGTTCTGGGGAAAAACGAGGGTAAAAGCGTTAAGCCGAACACGCTGCCCGCCCCCAGCAATTCCCGGATGCAGCCGATGATAAGCAAAGCAAGGGTAAAGCCGAGACCCATCGCGACGCCATCCAAAGCGGCGGCGGCAGGGCTGTTTTTGGAGGCGAAAGCTTCCGCGCGCGCCAGAATAATGCAGTTTACCACGATAAGCGGTATAAAAATCCCCAAAGAATTGTTGAGCGCGGGGAAAAACGCCTGCAATAAAAACTGAATCATGGTTACGAATGTAGAAATAACCACGATATAACACGGTATACGTACTTTGTCTGGCACCAAACGGCGTATCAGGGAAATCACGATGTTGGAACAGATCAAAACGATCGTGGCTGAGATGCCCATGCCCACGCCATTGGTTGCGGAGGTGGTCACGGCCAGCGTTGGGCACATGCCGATGACCTGTATAAAGATGGGATTTTCTTCGAATATGCCGTTGCGCATGATTTTTCCCGCGTTCATGGCCCTACCTCCCTTTCAAATATTGCTCAAAGAACGCCGCCGCCTCGTTGACGCCCTTTACGACCGCGGTGGTGGTAATGGTGGAACTGGTCATGGCCTGAATCTCATTATCCTTCGGAGAGGATTTTGTCACAGCCAGCACGCCGGATTTATTGGGAAACTGATCCAGAAACGCGGGGTTTACGCAGTTCGCACCCAACCCAGGCGTCTCTGACTGCGAAAGGATTTGCAGACCTTTGATGACGCCGTCCGTATCAAACCCCACCATTAATTCAATGGAACCGCTGTACCCTTTAGGCGCGGCAAAAACCGCGTACCCCACAACCGATCCGCCGCTGCTGCAGGCCAGCGCCTTGCTGACCGTGTCAGAATCTGACGCCGTGAAATCCACCGGCTGGGTATTATCCAAATCGCCAAAAATCTGTTGAACGGCATTTTTTTCCGTTATAACTTTTTGCGCTTCAATCGGCTGGAGCGTAATCGCGTGCACATAGCCCAGACACACAGCGGCCACAAGCGTTATGATAAGCAGCGCGGAAGCGGGCTTTAAAATCTCACGCATTTTGAGCCCCTCCTTTTTTCTTAACGCCAAACACTCTGGGGGCGCAATATTTATCCAGCAGCGGAACAAATAGATTCATGAGCAGAATCGAGTAAGACACGCCTTCCGGATAACCTCCGTAGAAACGTATGACCACCGTAAGAACGCCGCAGCCCAAGGCCATGATGATTTTGCCCAAGTCATTTACCGGCGAGGTCGCGTAATCTGTCACCATGAAAAACGCACCCATCATCACACCGCCGCTGAATATCTCGAAAAGCCCATTGCCAGTCATCAGCCCGCTCCGGCCCAAAAAAACGCTGAGCAGAAAAACCGTGGCGGTATAGACGACAGGGATATGCCAGGTGATAATACGGCGGATCAGCAAATAAACGCCGCCGATGATTAAAGCCAGCGCGCAGGTCTCGCCGAGGCATCCCGCGGTATTGCCGAGAAACGCGTTCAGGATGTCGCCCGCGGCGGGAATGAACGGACTCTCCCGCATTTGGGTAAGGGGCGTGGCAACAGACACCGCGTCTACGGAGAGCGAGAACAAGTTACGCGCAGGCGCGGTAAAGCGGCTGGCCATGAGCGGCGTGTAAGCCGCCATTAAAAACGCGCGCGCGGCCAGCGCCGGGTTGAGAAAATTCTGCCCGAGGCCGCCGAAGAGCTGTTTGGCGATGACGATGGCGAAAAAACTTCCCACGATCGGCATCCAAAACGGCGAGGAGACTGGCAGGTTAAAAGCCAGCAGCACGCCTGTCACGGCGGCGCTTCCGTCTAAAGCGGTAATGGTTTGCTTGGTAATCTTTTGATAAAGCCATTCAAACGCCACACTGGCCGCCATGGTCAGAAGGATGATCAGGAGCGCGCGCAGGCCAAAATAGTAAACCGCCATAATTGTGGCCGGCGCCAGCGCCAGCAGGACTTCCCGCATCGTTTGCTCGATGGTGTCTTTTGAACGGGTGTGAGGCGTTGATGTAACAACAAGCCGCATTTTTCTCCCCCCTTCCTATTTTCTGCGCGCCAGCATTTCTTTGCGCGCCGTCCGTATCGATTGGGCCAAATATCTTTTCGCGGGACATACGTAAGAGCAGGTTCCGCACTCAATGCAGTCTAAGCCATGATTTGCCACAAACGAATCCATTTCGTTATGTATGACATATTGATTCAGATCCAAAGGCATCAGGCGCATCGGGCAATGATCCACGCATTTGCCGCAGCGGATGCAATTGCGTTCTTCCGGAAGTTTACCTTCCTCTTCCGTAAAACACAACAGCGAGGAAGAGGTTTTGATCACAGGAATATCCAGCGTAAAAAGAGCCACGCCCATCATCGGCCCGCCGGATATTAATTTGTAGGGATCGGATTTAAAGCCGCCGATGGCTTCCATCATGTCCGAATATTTCATACCGATACGTACTTTATAATTACCGGGGTTCGCGGCTGCCCCGCCAGAGACGGTAATAATCCGGCGGATAAGGGGCCTTTCTTTTAAAACAGCCCGTTGGATCGCGACTACGGTATCGACATTGTCTACCAGACAGCCGATGTCTGCGGGTAGGCCGCCGGAGGGCACCTCTCGATGGGTGCAAGCGTAGATCAGCTGTTTTTCCGCGCCCTGCGGATACTTTGTCTTGAGGCTGACGACTTCGATATTGGATTCTTTTTCCACCAATTTGGTTATTTTTTCAATAGCCTCAGGTTTATTGATTTCAATGGCGATATACCCTTTCGCCCCAGGAAAAAGGGACAGAATGATCTTAAAGCCGCTGATCATCCGATCGGGCATTTCCAGCATGACGCGGTGATCAGTGGTCAGATACGGCTCGCATTCCGCCGCGTTGACAATCAGTGTGTCAATCTTTTTTTCGGGAGGCGGCGACAGCTTGATGTGCGTGGGGAAACCCGCGCCGCCCAGGCCAACGACGCCCGCTTCCCGGATGCGCCGGAGGATTTCGGCCTTGTCTGGAAGGCTTTGCAGCTTATCGTCTTTCGGCTTGACGCCCTGATCTTGGCCGTCATTTTCAATGACGACGGCCTGGCAGGATGTGCCGGAAGGCGTCTCTGCCTTCCGTATAGCCGTCACGGCGCCGGATACGCTGGAATGAACCGGTGAAGTGACAAACTTTTCGCTGTCGCCGATTTTTTGCCCAAGCAGAACCTTATCGCCGACGGCAACAAGCGGTTCGCATGGCGCGCCAATATGCTGCGACATGGGAAAAACCATTTCACTGCCCGCTTTGGGCAAAATGGTTTGAACGGCTTTCCCAGCTGTCCATGATTTTTCGTCATGGGGGTGAACGCCGCTTGGAAATGTTCTAACAGCACTCATAACGTTGGGACTCCTATCTGGTTAAAATGCAGACTAAACAAATATATTATAACACACTCCTGGTAATATATCAATATTGTTTGGATTTGTGTAAAATAATAATAAATTAAGGAAATTTTGTTTAAGAATTTCCAATAATAGAAAAATATAGAATTAAAATCCTATCCCGCTTCCGAAAATCCCCCAAAGACGCAAAAAAAAATATGAAAAATGCAGACAGTGAGAATAAAGATAAAATAATACTAACATATTAAAATAATACAAAAACAAAAAATAAGCGCAGCCAGGAGAAAATGCATTAAAAAAATTCTAATATCATAAATAAATGCAAAAAAAGATAAATCCATGAATCAATATAGGCAATGAAACCATAGAATATTACCAACTTCGCAAATTTATACAAAAAACTAATTCTTCGAATGCCATTAAAATAATACCAATTAACACGATTATATACAAGAGAACCCTCCTAAAATACAATAAATTATTAGTATCAACAGTTAGTTGTGTTGTGCTTCCTTATCTTACATTACAAAAGGGGTGTATGTATGTTAAAACAAGAATTCAATACCACGGCGTATGACAAACTTGACGAATTTGTTTATGGCATCGCCAAGAAGCCTGTCGCGCTGAAGAACGGTATGGTCATCGGCGGCGGAACCATCTATCCGGAGCTCAATTTTACTCTGCCTACCATGCTTGTCACGAAAGATTCCTGGCCTGAAGTCATCCGCATCTACAAAGAAATCGCCGAAGGTTTCTGCGATCGCGCAAGAGAACTGGGTACCCCAGGTTTTGTCGCTGAGATCGAGACTGTCCCGGATATGACATTCAATCCGGAATGGTGTATTGAAGTCTGCAAAACCGTTGTGGACATCATCAAAGAGCATAGCGCGAAATACGGCATCAAAGGCGCTGTCCGCATCACGCCGAATGATAACCGCGAAGGTCTCAAAGAGCACGTGTACAAAGATAAAAACTGGAATGATACCCTTAAAGCTTTTGTCGGCAGCGGCAAAGCCGGCGCGGATTTCTTCTCTATTGAATCCTGCGGCTCTAAAGAAATTCATGACGACGCGATGATGTATTGTAATCTGCCTCAAGCGCTGTTCTCCCTGGGCGTTGTCGGCGCGAGAGACATGGAAAAATTGTGGACTGAAATTGTTCGCATCGCAGACGAGACCGGTGCGATTCCTGCTGGCGATACGGCTTGCGGTTTTGCGAATACCGCTATGGTTCTTGCTGAAGGCAAATATATCCCCAGAGTGTTCGCCGCGGCGGATCGCGTTATGGCGGCTGTCAGAAGCTTGATTGCTGTTGAGTGCGGCGCCAAAGGCCCTGATAAAGACTGCGGCTATGAAGGCCCCTATGAGAAAGCCATCGCTGGTATCCCGATTTCTATGGAAGGTAAGACTGCGGCTGTTGCGCATCTTAGCTCCGTTGGTAATATCTCCTGCGCCCTGGCTGACCTGTGGAGCAATGAGTCCGTACAGCAGATTAAACTGTTGAGCGGCTATGCGCCTGTTGCCAGCTTTGAAATGCTCAATTATGATTGTCGCCTGCTGAACACAGCCCGCAAAAAAAGCGAAGCCACAGCGCTTTTGTTGAGAGATCTGCTTGTTGAATCCGACGCCGCGTTGGATCCACACGCCTATATTCTGCGTCCTGATGTCATCTTGGACATTGCGAAAGCGATCGTTAAAGAAAAAGGTCACTATCTCCGCACGAGGAGAGCCGGTATCTGCGCCCTGCTGAAGATGAAAGAAGGCGTGCAGAAAGGCCAACTGCAAGTGGACGAGAAGGAAAAAGGCTGGTTGGATACGCTGCTGAAACAACTGGAAGCTACGCCGGAAGACGAAGCCAAATTTACAGCCGAGATCATTGACGATTGCGAAAACTTCAAACCAGAAAATTACGACTTCAAGAAATAATCTTAATCAATTCTGCGTATTATCAAAGAGACCCTTGCTTAACACAGGCAAGGGTCTCTTCTTTGGCATATCATCACAGCGACGCAAATTCTACAAGGCGCGGACAAATCCGTGCGGCCAGCTCCACACTGTGCGTCACGGCGAGCAATCCTATGTTTCGCTCTTTCGCCACGCGTAACAAAACATCCCAGATTTGGGCCTGCGTTACTACGTCAAGCATTGTACTCACCTCGTCGGCAATGATGAATTTGGTTTGCGGAGAAAGTACACGAGCAATGCAGAACCGTTGCATTTCCCCGCCCGACAGTTCTGCCGGATAACGATTTAACCACGCTTTTTCAATGCCCAAAGCAGAGAGAAAATCGTCGTCGGGATCCCACGCTTCGGTAAGTGTCTTGCCGAGCTTCCAGCGCGGGTTTATCGCCTTTTCAGGATGCTGATAAATAAGCTGGACAGGACAAAAACCGCGCTCAGGCAATGGCTTATCGTCAAAGAACACCGTTCCGGACTTAGGCCGCAGATTCCCCGCGAGAATTTGTGATAGCGTACTTTTCCCGCAGCCGGACGGGCCGACAAGCGCGACGCGCTCACCTGACTGCACTGCAAGGCTTACACCGTCCAGTATGTTATGCGATTTGTCGTAACCGAACACGATATTTCTGGCCTCAATCCGCATGGTAACAGCTCACCTCCCCACCGCGGATGATTCGGGATTCCGGCGGCGCGGCTTTGCACTCCGGCGTACACAACGCGCAGCGCGGCGCGTACAGACAACCATCCGGCAGTCTGCCGGCATACGGTTGTGTCCCTGCCGTGGGTGCAAACTTGTTTTGCGGCATAGCGCGCCACAGCGCACGGCTATAGGGGTGACGCAACGCATTCTCATCCGCAAAATCAGACGCGTTCGCCGTTTCTACTGTCGTCCCTGCGTAGAATACTGCCACTCGATCGGCGAAGCGTATCGCAAGCTCCAAATCGTGTGTGATGAGCAATACGGCCGCGCCATTATCGGCAAGCTCACGGAAATGCTTCATCGCGTGTTCGGCAAGATGCAGCGACAATCCGGGCGTCGGTTCGTCGGCAATTACCAATTTCGGATTACCCGATGTTGCCGCAGAAATGAGTACACGACGCGACATACCACCGCTAAGTTCATGCGGAAACTGACGCGCAACGCCGCCGTCAAGGTGATAGCGGTCAAACAGTTTATGTACTGTCGCCTTGTTGCGGGACACCTGCCGCCCGACGCGAATCAGCGGATCGAGATACGTTACCGACTGTGGCACAAGCGTGAGTTCGCGTCCGCGCATTTTGCGCTGATGTTTTAATGTCAGAGGCTCGCCGTACCACAGCATTTCACCGCTTATGACAGCGTTATTCGGCAAAATTCCCAGTATCGCGTGCGCGAGCAGACTTTTCCCGCTGCCTGACGACCCTGCGACTGCCAAAATTTCACCTTCACTTACTGAAATGTTCAAATTGGATATGACTTTCAGTTCGCGCCGGACAAATCCCTTGTCATACATACTGAACGCAAGCGAGAGGTTCTTTACTTCAAGCGTGTTCACAGTCACAGTTGCGCCTCCTTCGGATCGAACAGGAACCTCAGCGTGTTCCCGAGTTTGTCAATCAGCAGCACAAGTATCACAAGTGACAATCCCGGAAAGAATGCAAGCCAAATCGCGCCGGTAGAGATGTACTTCATCGCCTCCGACAGTATAATACCAACTGCCGGCTGTTCGGGCGGCATACCGAACCCGAGAAACGTAAGCCCCGACTCGTGCATAATCGCGTGCGGAAACAACAAAATAAGCCCGACGAAAAACTGCGGAATCATATGCGGCAGAATATGGTTTCGAGCAATAAAGAGCGGAGACTTGCCAAACCGCCGCGATGCGGCTATGTACGATTGCGATCGAATTTGCAACACCTCGCCGCGAATAATTCGCGCAAGAGTGACCCAATGAGTAGCGGCAACGCCGATTAACAACCCGATTACGCCGCGTGAAAGCGCGATGCTAATCAGGATAATCAGCACCGTGTGCGGGACGCTCATAAACACGTCAATAAACCAGTTGACGGCATGGTCAACCCAACCGCGACCCATTGCTGCCGTCACCCCGACGACAAGCGCAATTATGGACGCTATTACTGACGCCGCCGCGCCTACAACAAGACTAATCGACAGCCCTTTTACTGTGCGGACGAACATATCGCGGCCGAGGAAATCTGTGCCGAATATGTGCGCGAATGACGGCGGCTGCCCTTTTTGTGAGAAGTCCGCCTCAAGCGCGGAGTTTGGCAGTAACGCTCCGCCGACGTATACGGCGATGATAATTATAAGAATGGCCGACGCAGTAACGGCGGCTACCGTTCGCCTGTTTAGTTTACTCACGGATTTACCTACCCTCCCGCGTACGTGGGTCAATGACCTGCGTCAGTATATTGGCAATGAGGTTGCCGACAAAAATGAAACACGCGGAAAATAGTACAATCCCCAGAAACAGCGGCATATCGGACGCGCCTGTCCCTGCCGCGCTAGTAGCCGCACCGAGCCCGGGGTAGCTGAATATGTTTTCCGCGAATACCGAGCCTCCGAAGAGTTCGGCAAAGGAGCCGAACTGCATCGTCATAGCGGGAATCAGCGCGTTGCGTATGCCGTGACGGAATAAAATCCGCACATCGCTCTCACCGTGAGCCCGGGCAAACAGAGCGTAGTCGCTGTCGTACACGTCAATTAATTTTTCGCGGGTATGTAACGCCAGACTAGCAAACGAGAGAAAGCTGAGCGTTACCGCGGGCAAAATCAGGTGGTGGATACGTTGCCCGAGTGTAACCGATTCGGGCGGTACGCCCGGAGGCACCGCCAATCCAAATGGAAACAAGCCGAGTTTCGCGGCGAACACTCCAAGCAGCACAAGCCCTATCCAAAAAGTGGGGACAGAACATAAAAATCCGCTTGACTATGCTGTCTACCCAGCGCCCATGAAACATACCCATCACACAGCCGACGGCAAAGCCAAGCAATCCCGACAACGCCCACGCCGTCATCATTAATGCCAACGACGCCTGGAAACGCATTCCGATAACGGTCAGCACAGGTTGACGGAACGAAGTCGATTCTCCCCAATCTCCGCGCAGCACACCGCCGATCCAGCCGAGGTAGCGTTCCACTGGCGGATCGTTGACGCCCCAGTAGTCTTTCATTTTTTCCACGTTTTCCTCGGACACGCCGGGATGCGAAAGGCGATACACAGTTTCAGGCTTAATCGGCGACAAATTCGCGAGAAAAAACGCAAGTATACTTACCGCAAGGAGCAGTGTAATGCCCCTCACAGCATATATCATGACAGATTTTAGCTTTCCCAATACCAATCCCTCAAGTTCATAACAAGCGGCCACGCATCACCATGCGCGTGAATCATCTGGTCGCCTGTATTCAATCCATCGCGGCGGAAGTACAGGTGGTCTTTATTTACAAGGAAAATATACGGGCATTCGCCGCGCATTGATGTTCCGGTTGTTCCGTCCCATTGCGCTTTCTTCCATAACTCGAGCGACTCTTCAAGACTTCGCGCACTGTGCGCCGCGTCCAGGTACTGGTCAATAGTCGCGTTGCTGAAGCTTTCGGGGTTATACCAGTCGTCCTTGCCGACACTGGATGAGTGGTAAAGATAATAGCTTGTACTGGGGTTTGCGCTGCCCCACGCTAAAATTATCGGTTCTCTGACGAAAAGTTCTTCCGTAACGTTGGTACCCTCGACGAGCAACTCAACGCCGATTTTTTCCTTGATTTGCTTAGCCGCCGACATCGAAACCGCCTGACGAGCGGTATCTCCCGCAAAGTAGTACAAGGGTACGCTTGCTTTTACTCCGTCCTTTTCGCGGATACCGTCGCCATCCGTGTCGAACCAACCAGCCTCTTCCAGCAATTGTATTGCATAGTCAACGTCTGCATCAATAACGCTTTCGGGGTTCCACCACGGCATACCGTCATTCTCCGAATATGCCGGGGTTCCATAACCGTTAAGCCCTTCATTGACAAGTTGTTGACGGTCAAGCGCGTATGCAATCGCTTTACGTAGGTTTTGGTCGCAGCCAATGTCATTGCCCATTGGATTACCGTTGACGCTTGTCGCGCTGTTCGCGGGAATAACAGGCATAACAATGCCCATATTGTCAACTGTTTTTTCGACTAGCAGGTTATATCCGTCAATTGTCGTCGCCTCTGCCAACGCTGAACTCGTGATGGTAATATCGACCTGCCCGGATTTCGCCGCCATAAGCCGCGTATCATCATCAGACATTTTAATGAATACGGCGCGTTTAATTTTTGGTTCTTTGCCGTAATAATATTCGTTGGCTTCCAGAATCATTTGTTGGTCAACATCGTACTGCACCAGTTTGTATGGTCCCGAACCGATGGGATTCATTTGAAAATCATCGCCGTATGAACGCTCGGGAACGATACCGATACCCGCAACCGACAGGATAAAAGTTGATTGCGGCTCTTTCAGTTTCATAACAACGTTATCGTTGTCCAAAGTAACGGTATCAAGCGCGGTAATGTCGATTTGCGTAGCTTTTGTCTGCATTGTGTTGTATGTAAACGCGACATCCGAGGGTTTGACCGGTTCACCGTCAGAGAACTTAGCGTCAGGGCGCAGTTTGAACGTATAGGTAAGCGCGTCGTCGCTGATGGAGTAACTCTCCGCAAGGTCGGGAACGATGTTTACGTCTGAATCAAACTCAACGAGCGAGCTGTAAATCAGTTTGACATATGTGCCGTGCCCTGCTGCTACGAGCGGATCAAAGTTTGACGGCGGACTGATCCCGATAGTGACTTCGGTTTTAACAGCAGCCGCTTCGTCATCGGCGTTAGGGCTGTTAGGTTCTCTGGTTGCAGGCGGCGGGTTGCCGGTTATTTCCGGCGGCTCGGTCGTTTGTGCGCCGCCTTTTGAGGCGCAGCTTGCGAGCAGCGGAAGCGCAAGAAGTATTGCGAGGGCTAATGCAAGTGCCTTTTTCATTTTTCTCAGCTTCATTTACAATCCTCCATAAAATTTAATTGGTTTGCCGTTGCGATGGGTACACGCAACGTATCTGTTGCTCATTATACATTTGCAGGTTTTTCTTCCACAAGCCTCCCGGGGGGATAAATTTTGAGAAAAATAAAAAAGCAGGATAGAATCGCGTAAAAGCAATTCTATCCCGTTTTCATAACAGAAATTCGTATGCGGGCATGTCAAGAAATAACTTTTTTTTGCCGCTGCCCGAACGGTTGATCAAATACAAGATTTTCTGGCTATTGCGTAATGGTGACTGTCTGTGCTTGCGCGTCCCAATCCACTTTCGCGCCGAAGGTTTCGGAGATATAGCGGATCGGTACAAATGTCCGGTCATTGCTGATCACGGCTGTGCCCATATCGCTGGGCAGCGGCTGATCGATCACGATGCGCAGGGTATTATTGTTTTGCGTGATCACGGCTGTACGGGACGCCGCATCCCAATCCACCTTCGCGCCGAAGGCTTCCGCTATCAAGCGGATGGGGACCATCGTGCGGCTGTCGGCGGAAATATACGGAGCCGCGTCGCTGGTGTAAGAAACGTCGTTTTTCGTGTAGACCGCGTTATTGATGGCTAAACGGATCACCGTAGCAGAGGGGCTGAGCACTGGCGTTGGTACAGGCGGCCTTGGGGTGGGCGTATTTGCCGATGTCGGGATCGGGGCGTTTGCCGAGATCGGTGTCGGTGTGTTTGCCGAGATCGGTGTCGGCGTGTTTGTCGGGGCGTTTGCCGAGGCCGGGGTTGGTGTGTTTGTCGGAGTGCTTGCCAGTGTCGGCGTTGCGGGATCCGGCACGGGAACATGGACGCTGCCCGAATCATCTACATTGATCGGAATGGTGTCAAAGTCCACATTGGAAAAATCATCCGGGTCGTCAATCTCAATCGTGAAATCCGTGACATTGCCAGGAAGCGCGCCTGATTTTACCTGAAAGCGCAGCGTTACTAAATCTCCGGTTTGCGTGTCGTCCACTAAGTCTGAATTCTGCCACGACATAGAAATCCGATCCAACGACGTCAAATCAGTACCCGCGCCGTCGTCCGCATTGGTTTTGAGGCTAGGATATACCGCTTTCTTGGCGGCGGAGACCAGGGTCAGCTTCGTATTGTCAAAATTCATATAAAATGTAAAACCCCAGAGTCCCGGATTGCGTGCAAGCGTCACGGTGACGTCAACATTTTTATCGTCCGCCCAAACGGCTGACGTCTTAATCGCCCCGTCGTCCGCCGCGAAAGCCGTCGCCGTAAAATGCGTCGCCGCGAAAATCAAAAAAAACGCGCTCAGCGCCGCAATACAGCGTCTTGTTTTTTTGCTTCTCATTTTGTCATCAGTTCCTTTCTATATGGGTAAAATGCCCTGTCAATCCACGGGGCCTATTTTGACATTCCAGCCAGCAAGGTACTGCGACAACAGCAAAATGTCTTTTGTGTTGATTTTCTGGTCATAGAACACGTCCGCTGCTTTGCGTTCGTCTTCGGTCATCGTGACGTTCCAGCCCGCGAGATACTGCGAGAGCTTCAGGATATCCTTGGTATTGATTTTTTGATCCGTGTAGATATCCCCGTACATAATAATCTTGATGGTCACGGATCCGTCTTCACAAACGGGGCTCACATCTTTAAATTCGCTGTTCGATATATCGCCGGGGGTATAACTGAGGCGCAGAGGCGCAGAGCCTTCCGTGAACTCCGCCGCGATTTTAAAGTTCACACTGAAAAGAACGCCGTCCGCTGTGATGTTTTCGTTATACGTGTTGTACCAAAATACCTGCACATAGGAAGAGCCGCCCTCTGTAATGATCTCATGTACAGCGCCTGGGCAGAGATCCGCCTGTACAATGCCAACAGGCTCCAGCTTTGCGCTGTCATACGTCAAACGTACTCTAAATCCCGCTATACCCGGATTCGATGAAATAGAAACTGGTACGGTCACTTCACCTCCCGGACTGCCGGAACCCGACGCGACTGTGAGTTTGCCTTCATGTTCGGAAATAGGCGTTGGCGTGTTTGTCGGCGTTGGCGTAATGGTTGGTGTGATCGTTGGCGTTGGCGTGTTTGTCGGCGTTGGCGTAATGGTTGGTGTGATCGTTGGCGTTGGCGTAATGGTTGGCGTGATCGTTGGTGTTGGCGTGATCGTTGGTGTTGGCGCGATCGTCGGTGTCGGCGTAATGGTCAGCGTTGGCGTTGGTGTGATCGTTGGCGTCGGCGTAATGGTTGGTGTGATCGTTGGCGTCGGCGTAATGGTTGGCGTGATCGTCGGCGTCGGCGTAATGGTTGGCGCGATCGTCGGTGTCGGCGTATCGGTCGGCGCCAGCGTTGGTGTTGGCGTATCGGTAGGCGTCGGTGACGGTGAATCAGTCGGCGTCGGTGAATCGGTCGGCGTCGGTGATGGTGGATCAGTTGGCGTCGGCGTATTTGTCGGGGTCGGTGATGGTGGATCAGTTGGCGTCGGTGATGGTGAATCAGTTGGCGTCGGCGTATTTGTCGGCGTCGGCGTCGGTGACTCAGTCGGGGTCGGTGATGGTGAATCAGTTGGCGTCGGTGTCGGTGGATCAGTTGGCGTTGGCGTCGGTGAAGCAGTTGGCGTAGGGGTCGGTGTTGGTGAATCAGTTGGCGTCGGAGTCGGTGATGGTGTATCA
>JAITOV010000076.1 GCA_031289735.1 Peptococcaceae bacterium | reverse complement strand
AGTAACTCTTTTTTGAGCGGGTAAGTTAAATCAATGAACATCTTTTTCCTCCTTTGGTTTTTCGTTGGCGGTGTAGTATACTCATAGAATAAAAGCGTAGGGGAAATAGAGAGGCGGGGATAGAATGCTGTATCGAACTTTTGGGAAAACCAATGAACGCGTATCCATTTTGGGTTTCGGATGCATGCGGTTGCCTGTACGTAACAATAACCCGTCGGATATCGATGAGGAGCAGGCGATCCCGATGATTCGCTACGCCATTGACTCCGGCGTCAACTATGTGGATACCGCGTACCCCTATCACGGCACAGGTATGGAGAGCGGAGGTTCCAGTGAACCTTTTGTCGCCAAAGCGCTCAAAGACGGATATCGCCAACGCGTTCATTTGGCGACTAAACTGCCTACATGGTTGATCAAAACACAATCGGATATGGATCGTTATCTGGACGAACAGTTGCGGCGTCTGGAAACGGATCATATTGATTTTTACTTGATTCATTCCCTGAATCAGATCGGTTGGCCGGCCGTCAAAGCGGCGGGTATTCAGCAATTCTTAGACCGGGCGCTCCAGGACGGGCGAATTCGTTACGCCGGATTTTCCTTTCACGACAAACTAGATCTGTTTAAAGAGATCGTCGATGATTATGATTGGTCTTTCTGTCAAATCCAATATAACTATTTAGATCAACACTATCAAGCCGGCGTCGAAGGATTGCAATATGCCGCGCATAAAGGGCTGGGCGTGACTATCATGGAGCCGATCCGCGGCGGTAATCTGGCCAAACTTCCCGATAACATTCAGGCGCTGTTCGATCAGTCTCCTGTTAAGCGCAGCGCGGCTGATTGGGCATTGCGCTGGGTATGGAATCATCCGGAAGTCTCGGTGGTATTGAGCGGAATGACCGCGATGGAACACGTGGTGGAAAATGTACAAAGCGCGCGGGACGCAGAAGCCGGATCCGTGACCGCTGAGCAATTAGCGTTGTTTGATCAAGCGCGCGATCTGTTTAAAGCCAGAATCAAAGTCCCCTGCACTGGGTGCGGGTATTGTATGCCTTGCCCAACGAATATCGATATTCCGGTTAGTTTCGCGTCGTATAACAATTATTGGATTCATGAGCAAGCGCCTGCGTTCAAATTTCGCTATCTGAACATGACGCGTATGAATGCGCGCGCGTCTGATTGCGTTGAGTGCGGTCAATGTGAAAGCCACTGTCCGCAAGGACTGTCTATTCGCGAGGAATTGAAAAAAGTCGCCGCGGCATTCGAGAATTAGGGACTGCGAAGGGGAAGCTGAGTTCAATCCTTTGGCGCGGTGGTAAAGCCGTTGGCTTGAAGCTCGGCGATCCGTGTGCCCAGATCATCCGTGATGCTGACGCGATAAACCGACATCGTCCGGCCTTTGCTGAGACAGGCGGTCCGGGCGATCAGCCGTTGCCCTTTTGCTCCTTTGAGAAAAGAAATGGTTAAGGACTGTCCGACCGTTCTGCCAATAGGCTCGCCGCAGGCATAAGGCCAGTTGGCATGCACTGCAAAGGCGAAAGCCGCCAGTGTAAAGATTGCTCCGCCATGCACGCCGCCTCCGCCGGCATTCGCGTGCAATGGGGTCAATTCCATACTGCATTGTACACTTTCTGGCGTGACATGGTCAACCACGGCGCCGCTGTTGCCGGCGAAAAGATCTGTCGCAAAGTACTCCTGAATTCTGCGTAGGTCGATGTCCATGCGTTTCTACCTCCCCATCATATATTTTATCATTCGCAGAACATTGGAACAAGTGTTCCTACTTGCGCTTGACAAAAATACTTTAAAGCGCTAGAATAAATACCTGTAAAGCATTTTTGCTTTACATAAGGAGCGGGAGCCATGGATAAACGGGCGAAAATGGCCTTGCTGGCGGACTTTTACGGGCCGCTTTTAACGGACAAACAAAGAATGGTTTGGGATTTCTACTTTAGCGAGGATTTATCTTTGCAGGAAATCGCCCGGAGTGAAGGCATCAGCCGGCAGGCGGTGCATGATTTGCTCAAACGCACGGAGAAACTCCTGACGGAATATGAAGCGAAGCTGGGCTTGATGGAGCGCTTTCTGGGTGAGCAACAGAACCTGAATCAGGCGTTGAAGCTCCTGAAACCGCTGGAGAAGGAGGATTTCCGGGCTCAACAGCGCTGGGAAGATTTTTCTCTGGCCAGACGGCTGATTGCTGATACACTCGCTGAATTTGTCGAGACCTAGGTATATTTTAGGAAGCAAGTATCGTAAGAAACAGTATGATATAAAGGCGGGTACCGCATGTTTCAAAGCCTGAGTGATAAACTACAGGAAACATTTAAACGTTTGCGCGGCAAAGGGAAGCTGAGCGAATCTGACGTCAGCGAAGCGATGCGCGAGGTGCGCGTCGCTCTGTTGGAAGCGGATGTGAGTTTCAAGGTCGTCAAAGAGTTTGTCGCCAAAGTCAAAGAACGTTCGATTGGCGTGGATGTGTTGGAGTCCTTATCGCCGGCGCAGCAAGTGATCAAGATCGTGAACGAAGAGCTGATCGCGCTTATGGGTGGGGCGGCGAGCAAGATTGAGATCGCTTCCAAACCGCCGACGGTGCTGTTGCTGGTCGGGTTGCAAGGTTCGGGTAAAACGACGCATTCAGCCAAGTTGGCTCATATGCTGAAGCAACAAGGCAAGCGTCCGTTGCTGGTCGCTTGTGATACCTATCGCCCGGCGGCCGTTAAACAGCTGCAAGTTTTGGGTGAGCAGATTCATGTGCCGGTTTTTTACGCGGAGGGGAAAACCCCGCCGGTGATCGCGCGGGAAAGTATCCCGTATGCGCTGGCGCATGGCCAGGATGTGGTGATTATTGATACGGCGGGGCGGTTGCATATCAATGCAGAACTGATGAGCGAACTACAGGAGATCAAACGCTTGACCGGGCCGCATGAGATCCTGCTGGTCGTAGATGCCATGACCGGCCAGGACGCGGTAAATGTGGCGGAAGCATTCCATAAGGAGTTAAGCCTGGATGGTGTGATCCTGTCCAAACTCGACGGCGACACACGCGGCGGCGCTGCCCTGTCCGTGAAAGCCGTCACCGGCTGTCCGATAAAATTTGTCGGGATGGGTGAGAAGATGGACGCCTTGGAAGCGTTTCACCCGGACCGCTTGGCTTCCCGGATCCTGGGAATGGGTGATGTGCTGACCCTGATTGAGAAAGCGCAGCAGAATTTCGATGAGAAAAAGAACCAGGAGTTGGAAGAGAAAATCAGAAAAGCGGAGTTCACGCTGGACGATTTTCTCGATCAGATGCAGCAGTTAAAGAAGATGGGACCGCTGTCCTCTTTGCTCGAAATGATTCCCGGATTAGGCAAGCAACTGAAAGATGTGCAGATCGACGAGAAAGAGATGGTGCATATCGAGGCGCTGATCTATTCGATGACCCCGGAGGAAAGGCGCCGTCCGTCCATCATTAAAGACTCGCGCAAGAAACGGATCGCCAAAGGCAGCGGGCGCAGCGTTCAGGAGTTAGGCAGATTGCTGAAGCAGTTTGAACAGATGCAAAAGATGATGAAACAGTTTTCCGGGCTGGGTAAGATTCCGGGCATAGGCAAAGGAAAGAAAGGCAAAAAGAACAAGCGCAAAGAACCGGCGCTGAATTTTCCCTTTAAATTTCCCTAAGGCGTGTTACCAGAGTGTACTCTGCTAGATAAGAGATTATCCGGATGAGGAGGTGAAAAGATGGCTGCAAAAATTCGTTTACGCCGTATGGGCGCTAAGAAAAACCCGTTCTACCGCTTAGTGGTCGCGGATAACGACTCGCCGCGTGATGGACGCTTTATTGAAGAACTCGGATATTATGATCCGACGAAGAACCCGGCAGTATTGAAAATCGACGAAGAAAAAGCGCTGAAATGGTTGTCACATGGTGTTCAACCCTCAGACACGGCAAAATCCTTGCTGCGTCAAGCGGGGATCATCGCTAAGTTGCAAACCAAGAACTAAGGGCAGGGCTTGTCCGGGGGTGGTTTATGATGAAAGAACTTGTCGAACTCTTGGCCAAAGCCCTGGTAGATCATCCGGATCAGGTAACGGTTTTGCAGACGGATACGGAGAAGACCGTGAATCTGCAACTATTGGTCGCTTCGGATGATATGGGCAAGGTGATTGGCAAACAAGGAAAGATCGCGAATGCCATGCGTACGCTGGTAAAAGCAGCGGCGGTTAAAGATGGACGCAGAGTCCATGTTGATATTGATCAGTGATGTGAAGAAGGGCGATAGCCCTTCTTTGGACTGAAGGAGGATATCCATGCCAGTGGAGACGGTGCTAATCGGCAGAGTGACCCGGGCGCAAGGCGTACACGGTGAATTGCGGGTGACGCCATTCACCTATGATCCCAAACGCTATGAAGAACTGCGCGAAGTGATTTTGCAAGCAGACGCGCAAACGCGGCGGCGCTTTGCGGTCCATCAGGCTAAGGTGCAGGCGGACGCCGTTTATTTAGCGCTGGAGGGGATCCATGACCGCAATCTGGCGGAGACGTTTCGTGGCTGGGAAGTGCGGATCGATCGCAAAGATGTTCGCCCTTTAGCGGAAGGCTGGTATTATTTCGAACTGGAAGGTTTGCGCGTCTATGACCGGGAGGATGATCTGGGGGTGCTCAAGCAGGTCGTGGCAACCGGCGCGAACGATGTGTATGTGGTGGAAGGCCCGCGCGGGCAGGTGTGTGTACCGGCATTGAAGAGCGTGGTGCAGGAGGTGGATCTCGCTCAGGGGGTCATGCGGGTGATGCTGCCGCCGGGTATGCTTGAGGATGATGAGAAATCATGAAGAAGATCACAGTGCTGACCCTGTTTCCCGAGATGTTCGCTCCGTTGCATGAGAGTATTTTGCAGCGCGCTCAGCAGGCCGGACTCCTGCGGATCAGGCTGGTGAATTATCGGGAGTATGCGCTAAGCAAGCATAAGAATGTGGATGACGTACCCTATGGCGGCGGGGCGGGTATGCTCTTGAAACCGGAGCCGCTCTATTACGCGCTGCAAGCGTTACCGCCGTCCGTGGGCGTGGGACAA
>JAITOV010000078.1 GCA_031289735.1 Peptococcaceae bacterium | reverse complement strand
CGGCCTCCTGCATATCTTTTTTGGCGGCGCGGTAGTCCTGGTAGCCGGATTTTTTATCAGCAAGAAGCCTCTGCCATTCGGCTTTGAACGCAACCATTTTAGGGAGTTTCGCGCCCTGCAAAAGTTCCTGCATGGAGGCCCGCGCCGCCCGGTGAACGGCAATGTCGGCCTCATGCTCCGCAAGATATTTCCGGCTGTATTTCTTTGCCTTGTATTCCTCGAACACGGGGCGGATTTTCGCGTAATCCACGATGGCGGCCTTTAACTCCGCGTTGCGGTTCATAGTATTGGCCGCCGTCCGGCAATACGGGGAAATGGTTTGTCCGGTGCCAAGCACGGGCGCCATGATTGACGAAGATGACCGCGTTTTTTATGATGCGGCAAAAAGCGTGGGCGCATACCTGATTACCGGGAATATAAAGCATTTTCCGCAGGGGCCTTTTATTCTCACACCGTTAGCGTTTCTGGAAGTTGTCACATCTTTTTGGATGCGCAACAAGATTTTACCGCGAAATGCTTAGCTGCTCTGAACTCCGGCGGCAGCGCACTCAAATTCCGTTTTCACTGCACTCACTTTCCGATCTAACTGCACGATTTCATCCGGCGTAATCAGTCAAGGAGTATACTTTGCGAAAAAAGCGAATATAACACTATCCTCATGTCTTTTCCGCCGCACCGCAAAAAAGCCAGAAGAGTTGAAAGATATTGTCTCAACTCTTCCGGTTTTCGCAGGTTGATTCCGATATGTTGATTTAAACGAGGATCTTCTGACCATTGAAGAAAACCGTATTGCGGGGCGCGTGGGTTGCGTCCCCGACGAACTTGAAAGCTATCGCAACGTCAAGGAGAAACTGCTTGCCGCGGTCCGCTCCCTTGTGTGAAACAATATCTGCGAGGTGATATTGTTTGGCTAAAAATGAAACATTACATATCATTTTTCCGAGAGAGAGCATCCAAATACCCAACTAGGCGCTCCTTGTTTTTATCCGACAAAGAGTTGTACCGACTTATCATCTGGCCGGTTCCGCGGGCACGGGCGCGAACATATGCATTATCCCTGAATATTAAGCTCAGAGATTCTTCCAAAAGACTTTCGCCCATTGCTTTGCCGCTTAATAGGCAATCTAAAGAAATGTCGAAATATATAGAAATACTGATGAGTTTTGCCAGTCTGGGAACGCACCGTCCCGTTTCCCACGCTCCCACGGTGCCCTCTTCGGAATCGAACAGTCGTCCGAATCTTTCCCTTGATAATCCGCTGTATTCACGCAGATATTTAAGCCTATTTCCAATGCTTTTTGTATCGGTTTTCAAAAAAAATTATCCGTCATCCCGTCAGAGCTCTCCTCTCCGTTTTCAAATATAATTTCATCCATTTTAGCTGCCGTACCGTCGCTTTTCCATGACTTTGAAAACTCTCTGCCAGCAAAAAGCGAAGCCAATCCGCTGATCTGTTTGAGCCGTAAAAGCTCGTCGGCATCCATGCCAATATTCTTCATGATCCAGTCGTCACTTAAGCCCGCCTCTGTAAGTTTTGCAACAATATCCACCATCAAATCAATGCTATGGGTTCCTCTTGCTCGGTTATGCCGGATCGTGCTTGCGATACGTTCCGTTAGGGGCTTGTCAATCACCGATACTGGAAGGCAGTAACCCTCACGCTCCGCTATTTCCGGACAAGTTTTCATCACCAGATACCGATGGAACCCGTCAACGATTTCATATATATCTTCTTCCGCGATGTAATAGCAAACAGTCGGCATGGTATATCCGTCTTCCAGTATTGATTTCGTGAGCAGCTTCATTTCCGGAGGGGAGACTTTGTTTGGATTATAGATGTTTGCCCGTATTTTTTCAATCGGTACCCGTATGACATGATATACGGGGCTCACATAATGTTCTCCCATGTTTCCATCGCCTCCTTCTGTTTTTGCAGTTCATTCTTGGTTTGACCGAAGCCCATATATTTACAGGACGTGTCATTTTTCAAAATGGTGATGCACATCCGCTTATAGCTTGGAATCAACCTGAAATCCTTTGAGTATATACGGTCGGGGTATTCGTAAAAACGCACCACCTCATACGCGACACTGTATTTGCGATTCCCTTGCGGTTTGCCGAGACGCTCCATTTTCACGCCCGTGCTTTCCAATTCCTCAATGACCCGGACTGGCAAAGCACCGCCTTTTTTCAACCAATAATAATGCGAGGTTTCAAATTTTTTTCTGTAAATATTGGCGGTGTGTTCCGGTAAAGTGTCCAGCAGAAACTCCGTATAGCTTTTCCAGGTATGCCCCTTGGGAAGCGAGATATCCTTGTAACCCATTGCTTTTGTCCCACCGTAAATCGCGCCGAAATTCGCGCCATTCACCCGACCGACAAGCTTACCCCAGGTATTCGGATCAATGGCACGGTACAGTTTCAACGCGTTGACACCGCAAATGTGATAGGGATTGGCGACCCTCATTTCCGCAAGCGGCACGCCGGCTAGATAAAACAGATCATATAATTTATTGTAGTCAAAGCCGTATTGATAATTTGCCGTCCAAACGTCCTCTACCGTCCAGTCATAGAGGGGATAGAAGTTATATATATCGTCAAATATCCTTGTGCTGTAACTGATTCCCTCAAAACAGGTCGAGTCGTCATCCCGGGTGACCGCATGATATCTATGCAAACTTTCCTGTGCGCGTATTCCCACCAAAATAGCGGTTCTGCTCGCATTGTTTTGCTCATGCAGCCATTTTCCGAGTTTCGTTTGGAATATGTAGTCCGACATCCCGATTTCAAAGAAATCAAAACTATGACTGTCCAGCGAGACAGCGCTTTCCGGCATCTCTTTGATCCATATGTCTTTTTCTTCAGGATTCCACGGCATCCATGTGGATTGGTGCATGGACACGCCACAGGAGGCAGATATCGGCATACAGAAATGGTAGTAATCAAAATACAGATATTTTCCGATACACCTCGAAACATAATCAATGGTGTGCTGATAATTGCCTTCATAGTCGATATGATAAACCGACACCCTGGCGGGTGGTTTGTGTTCCGCGTAATACAGGTTTACCAGTTCAAGCAGCAGACCCGAATCTTTGCCGCCGCTGAATGCCACGACAATATGATCAAATTTAGAAAAAACGAACTCCATCTGCTCCATAAAAGCGTCTAATACATTTTTTTCGCCAAAAACTTTCCCCATACTGTTCCCCCTCAATCCCCCCAAGGATTGTTTTCTTTACGGCTCAAATACATATCCAACGCCGCGTTCAATGCGTATGTATTCTTTATCCGGATAGATGTTCGACAGCTTGGTACGGATACGGTTCACCGTCCGCCATAGTATATCGGTGTCTTTTTCGTTATAACCCTTGCCCCATATCTCTTCTATTAACTCTTTGTGTTCCACAACGCATCCGCTGTTCGCCATCAAATAACGCAAAATATCAAATTCCTTTTTTGCCAGGCTCACTTCAGTGTCTTTTACAAATACCTTCCGGCGCAGCCGCGAAAGAATGATATCTCCGCCGGTTAAAATGCTTAATTGCTTTTGTGGGCGCTTCGCCCATCGGTTTTGTGCTTTTAATATTTCCAGCGCCAAAAGTACATTTTGCTCGGCATATGCAATAAAAGGCTCGTAAACGTCCGCTCCGAGACTCATGGCCTTGATCTTTTTGTCAAGTGTATATGCCGAAGTCACAACGAAAAGCGGCAGTTCTGTTGCGTCGCGCATAATCGGCAACTGTTTCATAAAATCAGATATCGTGTCCTCATTTATGACGACAAAAAGAAATTCGTCGCCCTGGACAAGCTTATCAATAGCGTCATTCATTGTATTGACGCGCTGCGTGCCAATACCGTATTTTGTCCACTTTTTTGTTTTCTCCTCATGGACGGAAACATTTGTATCGACCGCCAGTATCCGTTCCATAGTGACCCTCCGATATTTATTTTTTTAGTATTCAGGTAATAAACTTTTTAATACATCCCGTAAACATCTTTTGTTGCTCTTATATATTTCTCGCAAAGTTCCCTTTGACATCTCTTTCTTAAGGGTAGCACAGAAATGCAAAATACTTAATCTTATTAACATCCTATATAATTCCCATTAAGTTCTCGTCATCCTTGCCCCGTATTTTTCCATTAAAAGAGCAATCGACCATATCTCAGCCGATTGCTCTTTTAATGTGAATATGCATTGTTGCAACTGTTTGAAGTTGTCGTAGCTGTAGGATATTTGTTAGCAAAAACTTTGTTCGGCCAGATATATCCGGTAAAACATATGAGCTTATTTTTATTCATCCCTTTGATATCTGCTCTTGTTCACAAAAAATTTACAATTTAGTCTATTGAGATCAGAATGTATTTAGTATATACTGTATATAGTGTTATTGAAAAGAGGTGGGGCTTTGAAAATTATAGTGTCCAATCGCTCTGGCGCACCGATATACGAGCAGATTAAAGAACAAATAAAGACGGCGATATTCTCCGGCGAATTGCAAGAAGACGACCTTTTACCCTCAATTCGCGGGCTTGCACGAGATTTGAAAGTGAGCGTCATCACGACTACCCGCGCTTACAGCGACTTGGAGCAGGAGGGATTCATCTCTCAAATGCAGGGCAGGGGTTGTTTCGTCCTGCCGCGAAACACGGAGTTGGCGCGGGAAAACGCACTGCATAAGATTGAAAACGGGCTGACCGTCGCCATAATCGCCGCAAAAGCGGAGGGTATCGGCAAAGAAGAAGTAATCGAAAGGATTAACCTACTGTGGGAGGTAGACTATGAATAACATCTTAGAGGTTCGGGGGCTTTGCAAAACCTACGGCGTGTTCGCGCTGAACAATGTGAGTTTTGACGTGCCGTGCCGGCTATATAATGGGTTTTGGTTTTATCGGCCCCAACGGAGCGGGGAAAACCACCACAATCAAACTGATACTGAACATAATCAATGGCGATTCGGGAAGCGTAACGCTGTTCGGGTCTCGTGAAACTCCAGATGTTCAGATTGGACAGATAGGCGTTGTGATGGACGCGCCACTCTACGTTGACGAGTGGACTGTCGGCGACATGGAAGCCTCCGTATCGCCATTTTACCCGAATTGGAACGAAAAGGCGTTTGCCGATTACGTTAGAAAATTCGGGCTTGACGTGAAAAAGAAAGTCAAAGAGCTTTCACGCGGAATGAAAGTCAAGCTGCAAATCGCGGCGGCGCTGTCACACGACGCGAAACTGCTCATTCTTGACGAGCCAGCCGACAAGCGGGCTTGACCCTGTGGCGCGTGATGAAATCTGCGACTTGCTCCGTGAGTTTGTGACGGACGAAAACAAGAGCGTTTTCTTTTCCACGCACATCACTACGGACTTGGAAAAGACCGCCGACTACATTACGTTTATACTGGGCGGGAATATCGTTTTTACTGGCGCGAAAGAGGCTTTGCTTGAAAAGTACGCTCGCGTGACGGGCGGCTTGCGAGAACTGACCGCCGAGCAAAAGAAACTCGTTATCGGCTATCGTGAACACGGCACGGGCTTTGAGGGTATGATTGAAACAACCGACATCAGCAAGTTGCCGCGCGTAATACTGACAGAGCCGATTACGCTTGACGAAATTATTATCTTTATGAACAAAGGGGGGGGAATTAATGAATAAGCTAATATCGTTCGTGCGGTTAGATTTCAAGACGCTTAAACCCTACCTCACCATTAAAAATTTGCTGATTTTCGCGGCGATAGCGATCTTCCTGTCCGCCATAAACGGCACGGTTGAAATGAGCTTGGGCATAGGGTTTATGCTCGGTACGCTGTTTATCAGTTATCCGTTCGCTATCGGAGAGAAAAGCAATATGGACGCGCTATATACAACCCTTTCCGTCCACCGAAGAACGGTGGTTTTAGGGCGATATTTGTTCACGTTTCTGCTGAACATTTGCGCTATCGTATTTTCTTTTGTGTTCGCTACATTTGGCGTGTTCGGCGCAAGGTTAGCAAACGTCTTTCAAAATGGCAGCGGCGACTCTTTTACCATTATCTTGGTGTTGTCGGCGCTGCTGGTTCTAATTCAGACGATTCAGTTGCCGATATTTTTCAAATTGGGATATACTAAAGCCAAATTTATGAGCGTTCTGCCGTTTGCCATCTTTATGGGCTGTTACAGCGCGTTTATGCGTATGACTAAAGACAGCGGCGCATTAGTCGAATTGTCAGCGTTCTTCGAGCGGTTATTAAACAACGGCATTTTGACTGCGTTCCTTGCGATTTTGGCATTAGTTCTTATCACATATATATCCTACTCGCTGTCACTATCGTTTTATCAAAAACGGGAGTTTTAATTGCCCTTGAATAAACAAAAACATACCCGCAGGGAAAGAGAATTTACCTGGAGTGATACAATAGACATAGGTGGTTCAAGTCCTTTTTTGGCTCGTTTTGCTTCTCGTATATCCACAAAAACGGGCCTTCAGCAATCTCTCTCTGAAAACCCTTTATCCCGCATCACTACTGGGTTTTTTAGCCCAATATCTAAATTGGGCGTTTTAGTTGGTGCGCCACCGGGGATTCGAACCCAGGACCTGCCGATTAAGAGTCGGATGCTCTACCAGCTGAGCTAGTGGCGCTTGAAAATAAGATGCCGAAACGAGACAAGATATATTCTACTATTTTTCCCGCGCAAATGCAACAAGAAATACCTGTAAAAAATACAGTTTAAACCTTGGCTAGTAGATCGGGATTTGCGGCCCGGCCTGATCTTGCAGCAAGGCGACTAACAGCGCGATAGCCGAGGCTACGTCGCGCTTATCGATCATCTCGCCAGGACTGTGTACATAACGGGCCGGGATGGATAACACGCCGACCGGGATACCGCTCTTGGTGAGTTGGATCGCGCCGGATTCCGTTCCGCCGGATTCCAGCACTTCAAATTGATGCGGGATTTGCTGTTTTCGCGCTTGCTCACTGATCCATGTTTTAACATACGGCGCGATGACGATGGCGCGATCCATGACTTTAATCCCTACCCCAGCCCCTAAGCGCACGGCCATACGCGCCGATTTTGGCGTATCCCCTGTGCGGGTGACGTCTACAGTCACCGCCCAATCCGGATCCAGGGCATAGGCAGCCGGGCGCGCCCCCCTTAAACCGACTTCCTCTTGCGTCGTGAAGACAAACACCAGCGTATGCGGAGAAACCACCTGTTTCAGCGCTTCACTCAGGACAAAACAGCCGATCCGGTTATCCAGGGCTTTGGAGATCACGCGCGTTTGGGTCTCTGTGTATTCCCCGACGAACACAGCACTGTCTCCGATCCGCACTTTGGCCGCGGCGTCGCTTTCTGAAGTTGCCCCGATATCAATATACAACTTCTCTAAACTCAAATCGCCGGGTTTATCCAGCTTCTCCACGGCGATCACCCCGCTGACGCCATTTTCAAAAACAACTCTGCGGTACAGCAGATTCGTGACGGACACGCCGCCGAGCGTGGTGAAACGCAAAAAGCCGTCCGTGTCGATAAAGGTAACGATCAAACCAATCTCATCGGCGTGTGCGGAAACCATGACCTGTTTGCCGGAGGTTCCGCGTTTGATCACATAGAGATTGCCTAACGTGTCACGATATGTCTCATCGGCGTAACCCTGGGTTGCCACAGCCAGCAAACTCAATACCGGGTTTTCTAATCCGGAAGGGCCAAACGCCTGGGTTAATTGTTGCAAGAAAGGGTAGGCGTTTTGTGTGTCGGTAACGTTCATGGATGGAACACTCCATTCTATATTTCTTTACTGGACGCCTAACGGTAAATTTTTCAGCAGTGCGTCCACGAGTTGAATACAGTGCCGGTAGTCCCGCTCGGCAATGACCGACACGGGGGAATGGACATAGCGGCAGGGGATACTGAGCGTAATGACCGGTACGCCCGTCTGACTCACATGAATGCGTCCGGCGTCGTTCGCGCCTTGTCCGCCCCGCCGCAATTGTAAGGGGATGTTCTGGCGTTGAGCCAGATCTTGCACAGAGCGCAGCAAATCCGGGCGATAGATGGTAGCGCCGTCAACGATCGACAAGGCTGGTCCGGCGCCGATCTGTGTGATCCAGGAAGGTCCTTCGTCCGGAACCAAGTCCGCGGCGCGCGTGCTTTCCAAGACGATCGCGAAATCCGGCTGAATCTGATACGCGGCGACTTGCGAGCCGCGCAAACCGATTTCTTCCTGCACGGTAAAAGCTCCATACAGCGGCAGGTCGTAAGCGTTCCGCAATATCTCCGCCAACACGGCGCAACCGGCTCGATCGTCGAGCGCCTTCCCTTTATAATAGCCATCGCCGAACGGTGCAAATGCCGTATTAAAATAAGCGTAATCGCCCAGCTTCACGTGTTTAGCGGCGTCATCCTTCGAAGACGCGCCAATATCTACATACAACTGTTCTTGGGTAAAGACCTTGCCGCGCTCCGCTGCTTTCTGTACATGGATCGCCTTCGAGCCAATCACACCGGGCAGCGTCCCGGGCGCGCTGTGGATCCGTACGGGTTTGGAGACGAGTAAACGCGGTTCGATAGAACCGACGGTGCGGAATCTCAACATGCCGTCGGAATCTATATCCGTGATCATCAAGCCGACTTCATCCATGTGCGCCGCCAGCATGACTTTCGGACCGGGCAAACCCTGGCCTTTGAGCACAATCAAATTGCCGAGCTTATCGACCTGAGATTCATCGACGTGCAGATGGAGGAACTGCCTTAAAGCATCGCGTACCGGTTTTTCCGCCCCGGCGGCGCCATCCAACTCAGATAGTTCTTTTAATAACATAACATCCCCTCCAAATCCTCCGGCAAAGCGGCAATGAAGTAAGCCAATAATTTGCCGGTATGCACAACGTCCCGCATATGCAAGGTTTCGACGGAGGTATGCATGTAACGCAGCGGAATACTGACCAATCCTGTGGGTATCCCGGATTGCGTGATCTGAAACGCCCTGGCGTCCGTCCCGGTAACGCCCGGATTCGGGTCACTCTGGTACGGCAGCCGCTGCTCCAGCGCGACGTCGCAGAGTTTGCGATACAGGGCCGGATGGATATTCGGGCCGAGAGCGATGGCCGGACCTTTGCCCATTTCAATCGGTTCGGCTTTATAATCCGAAGTGACCGCATGCGTGACGTCAACAGCGATCGCCAAATCCGGATTCAGGCGATAAGCGCTGATCGAGGCGCCCCGCACCCCGACTTCTTCCTGAACCGTGGCGACCGCCACCACATCATGATGATGACGCAGCTTGCTCAGCTCTTCCAGACACACGGCCAGCGCGGCTACTCCCGCTCGATCATCGAATGTTTTACCGGTCAGACAATCATTGAGCAATTCACTGACGGTTCGTTTGAGCGTCACCGTATCGCCGATGCTGACGCGTTCCCGGGCTTGATCTTGCGTCCAGCCGATATCGATACGCATATTTTCGATTTTGGCCGCCTTTTTCCTGTCGTCAGCGCTGAGTAAGGATTCCGGAATCGGGACGATCAGTCCGGGGGTAGCCTGCCGGCCATGCACGACGACTTCCTGCCCCAAGAGGGTTTTCGCATCTACTCCGGCGATCTGGGCAAAATGCAGAAAACCCAGCGCGTCAATATCCGTAATCATCAGCCCAATCTCATCTGAATGCGCGGATAAGAGGATCGTCCCCTGACCGGTCAACCCCTTTTTCTTCGCATAAACGTTGTAAAAAGCATCGTGTTTGAGCTCATCCGCATAAGGACGCAAGCCCTCAGCGATCATCTCCAATAGGCCATGCTCATATCCGGATACAGCGGAACCCGCCGATAAAGCGCTCAAGAACTTTTTGCTCTGCTCAATCTGTTGGTTTTTCGTTTTCGCTTCTTGCATGATGACTCAATCCTTTCCGCCCTCTGCGCTGCCCGCGTTCGCCACCCCTAAGCGGTAGAGCGCCTGGACATAGATTTTGGTCATTTGGCACACCCGATCGATACGGATGGATTCGTCGGCACAGTGCGCCAAATCCGGTTCTCCGGGGAATACCGGTCCGAACGCTACCCCGCATGAGAGCGCTTTGGCATAGGTGCCACCGCCCGTCGCCAGAGCGCGCCCGTCCTGCCCGGTGACATCCGTATACGCCTGTAACAGGGTTTGGACAAAAGCGCTGTCTTGCGGTACGTAGTGCGGATCCTGGCTCAGCAACACGCTGACCGTATATCCGGCCTGCTCCGCGGCGGTTTGCATCCGCGCGACGATCGCGTGTTCCGTTAAACTGACCGGATAACGAATATCGATGATCAAGCGCGCCCAACCGGCGGCAATCTCCATCTGGCCTACATTCAGGGACAATCGGCCGGATACCTCATCAGATAACCCTAAACCTACGCCTTCCCCGTATACACTGCTTCCCGGACCTTCGTCGATCCACGCCAGCAGCCGCGCTTCTTCCTCCGTCAAGGGTAGTCCGCGTAACAGACGTACCGCATACAGCGCGGCGTTCACGCCTTCTTGTGGCAGACTACCGTGGGCGCTCACGCCATGTACGCACAGCGTCTGACTCATTTCCCCGTTACTTTCCCAGGTAACCAATACACCGGGAGGCGAGCTGAAAGACGCTATCGCTTGTTGTAATTCACTGGCGGCAACGCCGCGTACCTGGACGGTGCAACAATGCGGCACAATATTCGGGCGCTCGCCGGCGTTAAAGGCAATGATATGCGGGAAATCCGTGGTCTCCCGGCGGAGTTCGACATGTAAAATGCCCTTTTCCGCGTTGATTAACGGAAATTTGCCGTCCGGGGTAAATCCTTCGGCGCATAGTTGCTCCCGCTCTTGATAATACGCTAAATCCGCCCAGCCGGATTCTTCATCCGTGCCCAAGATCAAGCGGATCTTCCGGGTCAGCGGGTATCCGGCGTCCTTCAAGGCTTTCATGGCATAGAGCGCTGCCAGGGCCGGCCCTTTATCATCTGAAACGCCGCGGCCAAAAATCCGTCCATCATGAATCTCCGCCGCATAAGGAGGCACGCTCCAGCCGTCCCCTTCCGGAACAACATCCAAATGCCCCAGAATTCCCAGGACATCCCCTTCGCCCCATTCTACCACGCCCACATACCCATCAATATTTCTCGTCGCAAATCCCATGTGCGCGGCAGTCGCCAAAAACCAGTCTAATGTTTGTTGTACGCCCTGTCCGAAAGGGGCGCCGGGTCCCACGGACGCCGGGTCCTTCACGCTACGCAAGCGCACGCATTCCTGTATATGACGGATCAGTTCGTCTTGCATTTGTTCGACCTGTTGTTCCAGTACCATACGCTCTCTCCTCTGCTTATTCACGCATCATGGACGCAAACCTGACTTCCACCATGGTCCCCTGCGGAACGACCTTGCCAGCCACTGGGTTTTGCTCGACAGCCAGACCAAACCCGCTGAAGTTAAAATGCAGCTCCGCTTGCGCCAGGCTCTCCCCGGCTTTGCGTATGGTCATCCCCGTCAGATCGGGAACTACGCTCTCCCCTTTGATCGGCGGGCGCTCCGGCTCTACCTCCCGCGCTACAGGACGTATCGGTTCAGCATTTATTAACGCCAAAGGATCCGGCAGATGAATGACACTGGGCGTGTCCCCCGCGACCGGTATATTATAGTATTGCAGCGCTCCTTCGATAATCGCCTTGATTTTGGGGGCGACGAGCGTACCGCCCTGGTGCGAACCCTCCAGCGGCGTATCGACAATTGCCAGGACCGCAATCTTAGGCGCATCCGCCGGGGCAAACGCGGTAAAGGAAGCAATATAATCCGTATCCGAGTAGGTTCCGCTGGCCGGATCCAGTTTTTGCGCCGTACCTGTTTTCCCCGCCACTTTGATACCGGGAATCTTTGCTAAGCCACCGGTTCCGCTATCCACAACTTGCTGTAAGATGTCATTCACCTGCTGAGCGGTCGTTTGGGCGATCACCTGACGCACCACAACGGGCTGATACTCTTGTAAAATCCGGCCGTCAGCAGATGTGATTTTCTCAGCGATATAGGGCTTGTAGAGCAGCCCGCCGTTGGCAATGGAACAGATCGCCGTTAACATCTGGATGGGCGTAACCAAGTTGGCTTGGCCGAAGGACATGGTGGCTAATTCCAACTCACGCGTTTGTTCGAGCGGAACTAACAGTCCCTGCTCTTCACCCGCAATATCCATTCCTGTCTTCTGTCCGAAGCCAAAGGCCCGCAAATATTTGAAAAAAATCTCTTTACCGATCTTCTGCCCAACCTGCGCTAAGACGACATTCGAAGAAGTCTTCATTCCTTCGGTTAAGGTAATAAATCCATGCGCTTTCTGATCCGAATCCCAGTTGGTAATCGTCCGGAACCCGACGTTATAATAACCGGGATCGTCAAATAATTCATCCGCGGTAACGATCCTGTCTTCCAAGGCCGCCGCGGCGGTAATAATCTTAAACGTCGATCCGGGTTCATAGGTCATCGAGACACAGGTATTGCGACGCTCTTCTTCTAAATACTGTTTAAAATAGTTAGGATCAAAATCCGGACGGCTGGACATGCCTAACACGCGTCCGCTGAGCGGATCCATCGCTACGATCGTAACCCGTTGCGCTTTGGTTTCCGTCATCAGGATATCCGCTTGCTGATCCATCAAGTATTGGATCGTCGCATCTAAGGTTAATGTAACATTCGTACCAGCGAATAATTCCTTGTCATAGAATGCTTCTACTCCCTCTACACCATGCCCTTCATCTCGCATGACCCCCAGAACGGAAGCCGCTTCCCGCCCCAGCGGATAGACGCGTTTATATTCATCATCAAAAGCCACGCCGGGAATCCGCAAGGAACTGATCTCCTCCGCCGTATCCAAATCGACCTGCCGCGCTAAAGTAACCGTTTTATCTTGAATATTCAGCAGATCCAGGATATCCGCCGCGTCCAGATCCAATATCTCAGCCAATGCAGCAGCTACGTCTTCTTTACTCTCGGTGAATTTCTTTTGAGCGATTTGCTCACTTAGTTCTTTGGTATCAGCCTTCACCGCTTTGGCGCGCACACTCTGAGCCAGGACATATCCGGTACTATCCAGAATACTGCCGCGCGCTAATGTGGCGCTTCCTCCGCCCAAACCTCTTTCCGCCGCAATGACGCGCAGCGCCGGCGCATGAATGACTTGCAGATAGACTAACCGGCCGGCAATCAAGCAGACTAAGCACATCAGACCGGCATAAATCCAGATTTCACGCGAAAAATACTCTCTTAACTTACGTTGCTTTTTGCTCACGTATGTATGATCCTTTCGCTATAATAACTGCCATGCGGTCATTATATCATAATAAGAAAAAAAGAGTACGCCCTTTCTTAACTATCGATAATCAGTACTAAATTACCTCGCTAAGAAAGGGCGAACTCCCTGTTATTTTGTCCTGATTATCTGAAACCATACGGACAGCATAAGAAAGATTTATCATAACCGGCATAAAGCGGCAGCTATAATACAAATTAGCAGCACTTGGCCAACAACCCGCAATTAATATTGAACGGGGATGCGCAAGCATTGTCCAGGGTAGATCAACCGCGGATTATCCAGATGGTTATACTCGGCTAGCGCTTGCCAGGTCAAGCCATACTGCCGCGCGATGCAATACAGCGTATCTCCCGCTTGGACGGTATACATGATCACATGACTAGCGCATCTTTCAGGATATACATAGCCAAATTCACGCGGATCCTGCCCACACATATTGAACGACGAGTCATTAAAATACGGGTTCGCTTCCGCATAATTCGGATCCAAGAGAGACGCGTCCAGGGTAGGCGTCTGAAAATCGAACTCCGTATGAGGGGTATGATAGGGTTCAACACAGTTGCAATGACGGCCAAATAACATGAGGCTACCTCCTTTTTCCTGTTGTATTTTGCTTCTTCTAGTAACAAAATATGGTATTTTTAGCCAAATGTTACACTTGAAGATTAATTTATGTCAAAAGTTCATAGAATAGATCAAGGAGAATGGGTTCCCTATGCAGAATACTATTTTTATGTTGAATTTCATTAGGCAATACTCATTAGCGGCAGGAGGTTTTATATTTGCGTTGGCGTCGGTCTATTCCGTTTATCTTCATCTTGGTGGTAGTATTTCTTTTAATTGCCATCAGCGGCTTCTATGAAGACTGGTTGTGGTATAAGGATCTCGGATACCCGCAGCTCTTTTGGACTCCGCTGCTCAGCAAGCTGGTCATTCAATTGATCAATGGCGCCATTTTGTTTATTTTTATCTCGATCACCCTATTATCTGTTCGGCACGCCATCGTAACGCTGTTGAACGACCGCTTAAACCGGCGGCTGCATTTAGTCCATGATATGAACCAGCCAAAGAAAAATCTCAATAATAAACATGTTGTTTTATGGCTGCTGGTTATCTCGGCTGTACTGAGTTTCTCCGCTAGTTTCATCGCCTCGTTTACCGGTTGGCTGGATGTGCTGATGTTTATCCAATCCACGCCTTTTGACCGCAGTGATCCGATCTTTGGACGCAATCTAGCTTTTTATTTCTTCCAATTACCCTTCTTTCAAACCCTATATAACGCTTTCTTTACCCCGATCTTCTTACTCACCTTCTTTACGATCCTCTTTTACTTCGTTACCCAGGTGTTTCATATTCATTCTTTGCGCTTTTGGCAGGCAGGATCTTTCACGATTGATGTTTCCGCTCGCCGTCACATTGCTTTTCTGATTGCTATTTTATTTGCCCTGAAAGCCTTCGGGTATTACCTGGATATCTATTCCCTGTTGTATTCGAATCGCGGCCATGTTTCCGGCGCCGGGTTTGTGGATATTCATATCAATTTGGTCATGCTCAAGATCTTAGCGATTCTCTGTATTCTCGGGTTCATCGCGGCACTTCTCAGTGTATTCTCCAGAGAAATCCGTTTATTGACCCTGCCGGTCGTTACGATTTTTCTCGTATACCTCTTGTTTAACACCGGACTGCCGTCGTTTGTCCAAGCTTTTATCGTCGTGCCCAATGAATTAGCCAAAGAAGCCCCCTATATTCAGAATGAAATCGCTTCGACCCGCTATGGTTATGGTTTAGACGATATTCAGGAGAAAGATTACGATGGGAATGTACCCCTGAATGCCGACCTGCTCAGGCAGAACATGGAGACACTGAATAACATACGCTTGAACGATACGCGGCCGATGTTACAAACGTATACCCAGAAACAGGGCATTCGCCTCTATTACAAATTTCACGATATCGATGTGGACCGTTATACGATCAACGGGGAGTATCGCCAGGTCATGCTCAGTCCCAGAGAGATTAATCCGCCGGATCTGGACGCTAAAGCCCAAACCTTTGTGAATCTGCGTTTTAAGTATACCCATGGATTTGGCATCTCCGCTTCATTCGCTAACGCGGTTACGGCCGACGGATTACCGACCTTTGCCATCAAAGACGTGCCGCCGGTAACCGAATTCCCGGAACTGCACCTGGATGAACCGCGCATCTATTATGGAGAACTCACCAACGATTGGGTGGTCGTCGATACGGCCATTAAGGAATTCGACTTCCCGCTGGGCAATGAGAACGCGGAAAATATTTATCAAGGGCAAACCGGTATTCATTTTACGCCGCTGAATAAGTTAATGCTCTCACTCAAACACAGCACCATACGTTTCTATTTGTCGCGGGAAGTGACAGCGGAGAGCCGCCTTTTAGTACACCGCAATATTAAAGAACGGGTAGCCAAGTTAGCCCCATTCCTGGCCTATGACGACGACCCCTATCTCGTCATTGACAACGGCGCTTTAAAGTGGATTATGGACGCCTATACCACGTCCAACGGACTGCCCTATTCCAATCCGGAGCCGGATCATCAGTTTAATTATATCCGTAACTGCGTGAAGGTGGTCATCGACGCCTATGACGGCACGGTAGATTTCTATGCGATCAATCCGAATGAACCGGTTCTGGCTACGTACATGAAGATCTTCCCGGGCGTCTTCAAACCCTTCGACGCTATGCCGGCTTCGTTGATTCCTCACTTGCGCTATCCGGAAGGGCTGTTTCAGATTCAATTCGATATGCTGAAAACCTTCCATATGACCAACCCGGCGGTGTTCTATAATAAAGAAGACGTCTGGGACGTCTCGAAAGAGCTCTATGAAGCGACCCCGCAGAGTATGGAACCTTACTATACGATCCTCAAACTGCCGGAATCCCAAGTAGCCGAGTATGTACTGATGTTGCCCTTTACCCCCGCTTCCAGCGCGTCGAACACGCGCAACAACATGGTGGCTTGGTTAGGAGCGCGGATGGACGGAGAGAATTACGGTCAGTTGATTCTCTATAAACTGCCGAAGAACATCGAAATTGACGGTCCGCTGCAATTGGAATCGCGCATTAACCAGGATGCCAGTATCGCGCAAGAATTAGCCCTGTGGAGTCAGAAGGGTTCCAATGTTATCCGCGGCAATCTGTTGGTCTTACCGGTCGCCGGTAATTTCCTCTATGTCGAACCGATTTATTTGCAATCGGATAACAGCAGTATTCCGGAAATGAAACGCGTGATTATCTCCTATGCCGACCGCATCGTCATGTCGGAAACCCTGGGGGATGCGCTGATTAAGGTCTTCGGCGAGCGGGCGCCGCAGCCTTCCACCTTAGGACAAGGCAACAGCGACAGCGGAGCGGAATCTGACGGTACGGAATCCCCAACGGATACTCCATCCGAGAACAACGTCTCCGGCACACAGATCGATACGCGAAAAATCCAGGAACAGATCGAAGCGTTGCGCAAGAACCTGGACGAACTGGAAAATCTGCTGCAACATTAACCCGGTGATACAGGAAAGAGCCAAGTTACCCATGATGCGTGTAACTTGGCTCTTTTTTACGGCTGGTTAAGATTTAGTTGTAAGCCGCAAACGGTTTCAGCTTAATCCGCGTATAGCCATCTTGCTCAGACAGCTGAAGTAACTCCACCCCGTCTGACGAAATGACCGCGCGCTGCCCGTTCCCGTTCAGCATGATTTCCTGATCCCCCGTTTCTGTAATCACATGGGCTTGCTCATCGTCATAGATGATCACTTCCCCGCTCACGCCAATCAGAACGCGCCGGTCCTCAAAAGGGATACTCCCTTGCCAGAAAGACGTCAGACCGATGGATTGCTTGATGTCCGTTTTATCCAGCCCCACTTCGATCGCGGTCAAACGCTTGTCTTCTACTGTTCCGAGATATAATTTGCCGTCCCGGTCTCCCAGAATCGTCTTATTATTATCCGCCACCACCTTTTGACGTTGATTCCCGCTGAGCGCGAAAATCTGTTTCGCGTTGCCTGACTTGCTTTCAATATATAGCGTGCCGTATAAGTCTGAGGCGGCAATATTGTTGATGCTCTCGCCTGATTGATGCAGCCAGCGCGTGTCTTTCATGACGTCAATCTCCATGAGTTGTAAAGCGCCTCCGCTGGTTTTGATCAGCAGATAAACCAGATTCGTAAAGGTTGAGGCTACGATATGCTGGATTTTGCCTCCCGCCGGAAAGGCGTCCACATCGATATTATAGCGGTCTTCCGGTTCAGCGTCCGCATCGTCGCTTTCCGGAAATTGCAGGGTATTCAACTCCGTGATTTGCGGATTGTTCTCACGCCGCTCATATGTAGGTTCAGCCGGCGTTGGCGTTGGAATCGTTCCTTGGGCTTCCGGCGCGTCTTCACTCACGGGCGCGGTGATTGTTTTGGCCGGTTGGACCAGAACCATCGAATACGGATTCGGGTTTTTCTTCGCATAGAAATAGATGAGGGTATTCCGGTCCGGCAGCCAATAATAATCGATCACGCCCATGTTCTGGTCGCTGCCCGCAGGCGCTGATTTCGTAAATACAACTTTCTGCTGGGTCAGATTATAGACTTTAAAAACTCCATGGGTCTGATACGTCAAATAGTCCTTGGCATAAGAAATCTGGATATTTTCCAAATCCACATCCGGGATATCCGCCTCCAGGATCTTGGTAATCGGGGGGGGGGCCGCAATCCCTCGGGTGATTCGCTGATTGACCAACGCGTAAACTCCGAATTGCAGACATAAAGAAAAGACGACCCATATCGCGAGTATACGTGTGAATTTTGACTTAAAACGCATAAAACCTCCTAATACTACAACCGTCTAGTCATGACGAAATCTTTTTACGCAATGCCCCGAGTGGGAAAATCAAGAAAAAGAGCGCGAGAATCAAGATGAAAAAGATGAATACCTGAATTTGTATGAAGAGGTGAATCAGCGGAATATAGTGTTTCGGCGTACCGATCGCATAATCCAACGACCGCGCGAGTTGAGCGTTTTCATCCAGCGTCATTTTAGGCGGAATCCAAACCGTTTCACCCGTTGGATCCGTATCCACCGCGTCAATTAATTGTCTACCCGTCTCCGCAAAAGTATCCGCGGATGATAAATAAATGAACCCTTTTTGCGTATAGATTTTATCCATTTCAATGGGATTGCCGGTAAACACTGTTTTAGCGTATGATCTTTCGATGCGCAGGACATCCGTTGATTTGATACGTACGGTTTCCTTTTCCGTCACTACGACATAAGCCGAAGACTCGTTGATGAAATACATATCCAGAACGTCCACAGTCATGCCGCGCACGCCTAAGACACAAACCAACAAGCAAATAATACTTACGACGATGGCTCTAGCGCAGATCTGTTCGCGTTCTCTGGCTTTGAAAAACGTGAATCCCTTCAATGTTTATTCTTCCTTTTGTCTGTTGTAGTCCGGATCAATCTTTGGCTTTCAGCCGTTCTATATTCGCCTGGATAACCTCCGGTGGAACGACACGCCGCGCTACTTGGCTCCCGATGGCTGCTTGAGCGACAGCGCAAGCTACAGCCGGCGCGACACGCGGATCAAAGGCAGCCGGGATGATATAGTCCGCTTGCAGTTCATGGTCAGGTATGAGAGCGGCGATCGCATAGGCTGCGGCGATCTTCATCTCTTCGTTAATATCTGAGGCCCGCACATCTAAAGCGCCCCGAAAGATTCCGGGGAAAGCCAGGACATTATTGATCTGATTCGGCATGTCCGATCTTCCGGTACCGACGACGGCCGCTCCGGCCTCAAGCGCCAATTCCGGCATGATCTCCGGAGTCGGATTCGCCATAGCGAAGATGATCGGATCTTGCGCCATATCGCGAACAAATTCAGGTTTGACGACGCCGGGGGCGGATACTCCGATGAACACATCCGCGCCTTTGAGCGCGTCGCCCAAAGTCCCTTGCCTGCCACCACGATTGGTCAGCTTGGCTAGTTCTTGCATACTCGCATTGAGCTTAGGCAATCCCTCATGAATCATGCCGTCGATGTCGCAGAGGATGATATCCTGGATCCCGACACGCAACAGCAACTTACATATAGCGGATCCGGCGGATCCGGCGCCGTTAATCACGACCCGGACGTTTCCCGCTTCTTTCTTGACGACTTTCAACGCATTCGTTAATGCCGCCAAGACGATGATAGCGGTACCGTGCTGATCATCATGAAATACCGGGATATTCATTTCCTCTTTCAGGCGTTGTTCAATGAGGAAACAGCGCGGCGCAGAGATATCTTCCAGGTTAATCCCCCCGAAAGATGGAGCTAAACGCTTCACGGTATCAATAATTTCCTGCGGATCTGTCGTGTCTAAACAGATCGGAAAGGCATCTACCCCGGCAAAGGCTTTAAATAATACGGCCTTCCCTTCCATGACCGGCAATCCTGCTTCCGGCCCGATATTGCCCAGACCTAAGACCGCTGTTCCGTCAGAAACAACCGCAACCGTATTCCCTTTATTGGTATAAGCATACACCGCGTCAATGTTCTTATGGATTTCCTTACAAGGTTCCGCGACGCCCGGCGTATAGGCGAGGGACAAGTCCTGTTTATTCTTCACGGAGACTTTATTACGCAACTCGATCTTACCGGTGTTATTCAGGTGTAATAATAAGGCTGCTTCTTCTAATGTGCTCAATGCTGGCGCCTCCACTAAATTATTCATCCATACTTACTTAGGACGTTTGGCGTGCCGGTGATGCAGATAGTGCAGCACCCTGTCCGGCGAAATATTTAAGATCTGTTGCTCGCTAATTCCAGCATTTTTAGCCACGGCCAGCGCCCGGTCCAGTTCACCGATACGATCCCAAAAGTGGGCGTCACTGCTCAGGATCACCGGAGATTGATAGTGGGCCGCCGCTTCAGCTAAGGCCGACGCGTTCGTTTCAGCTCCCTGCTTAGACGATCTCAGCGTAGCGTTATTGATTTCGATGGGCACACCCCATTCGGCTGACGCTTGAGCAATCCGCTCCAGATCCGCGTCAAATCCGACCCGTTCCGGATGCGCGATCATATCGACAAACGGATTTTGCATCACTTTGATTAGTGCTTGGGTATTTTGTTCACGTGATCCGCCTGGATAACAATAAACGTGTAATCCTGCCAAGACGATCTGCATCTTGCGCAAATAACGCACAGGCAGATCGAGTTCCCCTTCGCGGCTGACAATATTGGTCTCCGCTCCGTATAAGATTCTAACCCCAAACAGTTCGCCGGGCAAAACGTGTAGATTACCAAAATGATACAGATCAGGCCCTCCCGGCATAGCTGGTCCGTGATCGGTGATACCCAGCAGGCGCATCCCCTTTTCCGCCGCGGCCCGCGCATTTTCCGTCAAGGTGCTATAGGCGTGACCACTGGATACCGTATGCGTATGTAGGTCTGCTAAAATCTCCATTGTGTCACCTCTGTGGAAATGATAATCTTATTCATTATAGCACATTCATGGCTATGATTCGAAGAAACAAATACAGCAAAAGAGCAAACCCACACTCAGGATAGACAGAACCTCTTTGCCGGTAATCTTCAGAGCATAGTCGTTTTCTATACGGGTCTGCTGAAGCAAATCCTGGATCTCATTGACCTTTTGCAGGGAATCGGCTAAGAGTCCGGCAATACTGCCGGCGATATGCTGTAATTTCGTCTTAAAAGAATGCTCTGTAGCACGGAAGATCTCCCGTGCTTGCGCTAACATATTCCGTTGAAACGCGTCTAACGAGTGTTGAATTTCCAGCAGCACACATTTCAGTATGATCAGGGTATGCGTAGCGGATACGCCGACGCGGCGCAATGGACGCAAAGATTGATCCAGCAGACTCAGCAGAGTATCCAGCGGCGTCGTGAAGAAGTAGAGGTTCAGGCTATACCAGACGAGAAATATTTTCAGGAGGCGAGTGGCTATCTGTGGCGTAAAGATCTGGCTCCAGCCGAAGGTGTGGAGTACAAGCAGATGCATACACCCGGCGAACGTCAGAGCGCATAGGTACGGGAAGACGATAAAACCCCCAAAAGCCAGCAGATTCTTCACGACGAAGCGCGGTGTACTGGGCAAAACCAGCGTAGCCAGCGCCAGATAAACCAGAATGATAAAAAAAACACTTTGCCGGTCATGCATCAGCACCATGACCACAAGCGCTATCATGAGGAGAGCTTTGATTCCGGCGTCCAACCCTCCGCTACGCCCCTGTTCTGGCGTTTTTTCTCCGGATGAAAACAGATGGCTTCACATCCTCAAGCGATTCTTTCTGAGCTACGGTAGAATATGGCGTTTCTTGACCTCCGCAATCGTCAATTCACTGATCGTTCCGGTGATTAAGCCGGTAACAATCGCGGTAATCAGCAATACCGGCAGATAATAAACCATCATCGCCTCGCTCAGGATCAGAGCCGCCACGCCTAACTGCGTGATATTATGGGTCACAGCGCCGATGACGCTAATCCCTTTAATACTTAATAGATTAGGCCGATACTTGTAAACCAGCCACATGACAGCGGCGCTTACCAGCCCTCCGCTCAGGCTGAAGATCAGCATGGTCACTCCTTTGCTGAGCAAGGCCACGACGATGCAACGAATGACGACGATGATCAAGACATCCTGAATTTGCAGAAAAGCGACCGCTACCAGAGTGATGATATTGCCCAAGCCCAGTTTGACCCCCGGCAACGGAATGGGTATGGGGATGACCAGTTCCAATAAGGAGATCAGAATGGCGTTACAGATTAAGATGACGCGAACCGCGTCTTTTTTCTTTCTATCCATCATGCGTAACGCTTCATGCCCCAAGTACCTCCATCCACCTTATTAATAAGCAACACTATCCGGGGCGCCGTTACTCTGGCCGAGAACCTTCACGACCACTTTGGCCGGCAGGCAGACGGCGCGGTCCCCCGCTTGGCTTAACCAGCCGCTATGCACACAGATCTGATCCGGACAAGTAGATGCTGAGAAGCGGATTCTTCCCCGCTCCAGGCGAATCGTCAGATCAACGCCGTTGCTTTGCAGCTCCATATCTTCCAATTCGCCCAGCTGCTCCAGCGAGACCTCGCGCACCACCTGCCCGTCTTGGGTAATCACCGCGAACACCTGATGCTGACCCGATGCCGGATAATGATTCCAAACGAAGAGTAAGGCCGCGCCAATGGCGATCACGAGGATCAGGATGAAGTCACCCTTCTTGAATGTACGTATACGCATGACTGGCGTCCTCAAAGTGAAAATCCCCCCGCAAACCCGGCGTCACATAAATTTTCTTATCTGTCGTAATAAATACCCCTTCGGCCTGACCATAACTCCGCAACAGTTCCCTGCCTCCCTCTAAGCCCAAGATAAAGGCTTTGGAGAGTCCATCGGCGTCTGTAGAGGACTCGGTAATCACGGTCACGCTCATTAACCCGGATTCCGCGGGGTATCCTGTGGTTGGGTCGATAATATGGCAGTACCGTTGTCCGTTCTCAGCGAAGAAATAGCGCTGATAATCCCCGGACGTCACAACGGCCTGATTGACGACACTGACATAGCCGACGATTTCCCCAGTTTCCGAGCGCGGGTTTTGAATTCCGATATGCCAAGGGTTTCCGTCCGGACGCGCGCCTAAGGTCACTACATTGCCGCCGATATTGATGAAGGCGGAGGTTAGGCCGTGTTGCCGGTAGATATCTCGTACGACGTCTCCGGCATACCCTTTGGCGATGCCGCCCAGGTCAACCATTTGACCCGCCTGAGTCAGCTCCGCGCTGGCCTGGTCACGGTCAATCCGCACATCCTGATAATTGACGAGCGGCAGCAATTCCCGGATGAGCTGCGCCGACGGTACTTGCGCGTGATCCGTGCCGATCCCCCAAGCTTTGACCAGGGGACCGACCGTAATATCCAGGGCTCTGCCCTGACTCAGAGCGGAAATCTTCCGCGCACTCTCTAATACCTGCAGTGTATCAAACTCCATCGGGACCAGGCCTTGACCCGCCCGCGCATTGAGTAAATTCGCATCCCCGCCGGAAGCATTAACTGTCAGCAATGCTTCCAAGCGGTTCAGTTCCGTCCACACATCATCGGCAACCTGCTGCGCAGCGTTGCCATAAATCGTCTGCGTAACGATGGTTCCCAGGACAAAATTATCGGCTTCCAGTGGTTTGGCTGACTGCCTGGCGCAAGATCCGGCTGAGCCTAGCAATGCCAGCGCTATCAGGAGTATACAGATCTGTTTCTTCATAATCGTCTTATTTCGCTTATACCGCCTGCGCTGCATTCACCGGGTCATCTGCGGCGGCGCTGACGGCAGTAATCGCCTTCGTCGGGCATTTTTCTAAGCATATCGCTTGGTCGCAGTTTTTTTCGTTGCAGATCGCCGCATTCACCCACGCCAGGTTATTCTCCACGGTGATCGCGTCATGCGGGCACTGTTTCTTGCACAGACCGCAACCGATACAAGCGGAGG
>JAITOV010000084.1 GCA_031289735.1 Peptococcaceae bacterium | reverse complement strand
CTTGGGTCATGCGCCTGTCTACTATACGGTCTCAACCGTACTGTATGGACTGTCTGCGCTGAGTGTGCCGGCGATTATGGCGGCTGTTTGCGGAGATTTATTCGGGCCAAGGCTGGCGGCGACAGGTCTAGGGTGTGTGACTGTGTTCATGGGGGTTGGACAAGTGTTGGGCCCGGTACTGTCCGGAGTCTTGGCGGATGCCATGGGGACGTTCTCACCGGTTTATATGCTGACGGCAGCCTTGACGCTAGTAGCGGCTGGGATCGTGATTTGGCGTTTCCGCGACCAAGGTACGCATTAAGGGGCAAGGGAATGCTGGCGTCAGCGTATGTTGCATAATAGTCACGCGTTGTCAGGACAGCAGGGCTTTTTTGTAGATTTTATACTACAAAGAGAGGCGAGCCGCAGCTGGCCAGGAATGAGGGATAACCTTCGTCCATGCCTGCCAGAAGCCTGGGTATACCTGTCTAAAGAGAAGAATTAGTCTCTTTTTTGAAATTATTCTTAAAATTTGGCGGTGTATTGGTACGAATTTTGCTACTAAATATAGATAGATCGTGCGGAATGTAATCATGGGTAGGATGATGCTTTAGGTAAACGATCATCATTAAAAAGGGGGCAAAGGGGAAATGGGCGACGTCAGACAAAAAAGGATTGATGAACAGGTATTTCTGGAATCCCGCAAAAGTGTCTTGAGTCTATGGCCAACGGGCAAAGAAGTGGACTTGGATGAAGCTGTCGCATACCAGAAGAAACTGCCTGACAGCAAAATCTTCTACAAAGTAATGGGCAAGGCCAAAGAAGAGAGGCGGACAATCCATTTTCCCCGCTCCGGAACGCCTATCGTGGAGCAGGAAATCGAATTGGTGCAGACGCTGAACAAGCTGGGGATTTTTCTGATCCCATTTACTACGGACAGTTATACGCGTAATCTGCAGCTGGAAAAAGCGCAGCAAGGTTTGGAAGAGAGCATACGGACCGGCAAGCCGAAACTGAACGGCTATCCGATTATCAACCACGGCGTGAAAACAACCCGCAAGGTCGTGGAAGCCTGCGACGGCGCGTTTGATCCGCGATGTTCCCGTATGGCTAACAGCCTGGTGGCGGAGGTCGCTTTTGCCTCCGGCATGACGGCGATGCCCTGTAGCTTTTTCGGCTGGGTAGGCGGTTATGATAAGAAAGCCACGGTCGAAGAGTGTATCGAAACCGCACAGTATATGGATCGTCTGATCGGTTACTATGCGGATCGCGGCGTGATCATCAGTACGGACTGTCACGGCTGGCTGCCGAATGGCGTATACCCGATGAGCATTAATATTGCTACGCAGATTATCGAAGGTTTGGTGGCGGCGGAACAAGGCGTGAAGAGCCTGGTGCCGTTGATTAATCTGCAAGGCTGTATGGCGCAGGATTTAGGTGATCTGCGCGTAGCGGAAAAACTCTATCGCAAATATTTGGATAAACTAGGCTATACAGATGTGTTCATCCCGGGCGTGATGGCCAGCCAGGTTCCGCTCTACGCGTTCCCGCAGGATATTGGCAGCGCTTTTGGCTATATCACCTATACGGCGATGGTCGGGGCTCTGTCCCAAGTGCCGGCTTGTTTCATTAAGACCATTGACGAAGCGGTAGGCGTGCCCAGTTTAGAATCGCATATTCAGAGTTATAAAGCCGGAAGTTGGATTTTTGATGTCGTCAGACAACAAGATTTTGTGATTGATAACGCGGATATTCAGCAAGAGATGAAGATCACGGAAGCGGAAGTTACCGCGATCCTGGATAAAGTCCTGGATCTGGGTGATGGAGATATCGTCGTGGGTTCTTCCAAGGCGGTTGCAAGCGGCGTGCTGGATTCACCGTTCTCCATTAATGTCCACACGAAGGACAATGTGCTGGGCATTCGCGACTTGAAGGGCGCTTGCCGTTATCTGGAATTTGGCAATCTACCCATACCGGAGGATCTCAAAGACTTCCATCGTCAGAAGGTAGCGGAACGTGAAACGGCTGAAGGCCGTAAGATGGACTACTATGTATCGATTGATGATTTCTGGGCGATCAGTAAGGGCAAACTGCTGGGAGTTAAATCATAAGCTGAGGTAAGGAGTAAGGAGGTAAAGAGCATGGCGGAACAGATAACGGTGATCACCGGAACGGTTGGCGTGGACGCGCATGTGATCGGGACAAAGATAATCTCCAGAGTCTTAAGGGACGAAGGATTCAATGTCGTGGAACTGGGGGCGCAGACCCCACCGGAAGAGTTCATTAGCGCGGCTCAGGAAACAGCCGCCGATGCGATTTTTATGAGTTCGCTCTATGGGATGGCGGAGATGGACCTGCAGGGTTTCAAGGAAAAATGCCTGGAGGCGGGTCTGGACGACCTGTTGCTCTATATCGGCGGGATTCTTGGCGTGATGCGCCATGATTTCAACGATGATGAAGAGAAGTTTAAGAAATTGGGCTTTGACCGCGTGTACCCGCCGGAAACCGACGTAAAAGTAGCGATTGTGGATTTAAAGGCAGATTTAAAGAACAAGAAATAAGCTTGAGCAACGGAGCGGCTGTTTGGCACGGCAGGTCATAGCGCTCTGGCTAGGAGAGTGCCTGCTGTGCCCGCTTTGTGGTAATATTTGGCTGGAGGGATGCGTGTGTCCAATGAAAAAGGCGCCTTTACAAATCCGGCGCCGGCGGGCTTGGTAGCGCTGGCGGCGACGTTGATCATGTTCTTTGCTTATTTGACCGGACGGGTGGATCATTCGGCGCAGCCGGTGCTGGCTTGTTGGTTGATCGGCGGTTTCGTTATCCAGTGTATTGTCGGAGTGATCGAATTAAAAGATAAGAACCTGCTGGGCGGGAATTTGTTTTTATGGTTCTCCGGATATTTTATGTTAGCGACGAGCGCAGCCATGTTTCTGGAGTTCTTCGGCGCGCACGCCGGGTTTCATTTTGATACGCGTATTGAAGGGTGGGCTTGGATCGCTTTGACTGTGGCGCAA
>JAITOV010000062.1 GCA_031289735.1 Peptococcaceae bacterium | reverse complement strand
CTCTTATCTCCGTTCGACTTGCATGTGTTAGGCACGCCGCCAGCGTTCGTTCTGAGCCAGGATCAAACTCTCCATGAAGTTTCTATCATAGAGCCGTTTGAGTCTGCTCTTTGATTACTTAATATTTCTACCTTTTTTCCCTTTTTCCCTCTCGGGTCCGTCTTGCTTCTCTTGTTGTTTAGTTTTCAATGACCTGTGCGTCTTGCGGCGCTCAATAAGAATACCACATCCCTTAACCCGTTGTCAAACATTTTTTAGCGTCCATTTCTATATTTTTTCTATCCAATTTATCACATTTATTTCGACTGCCGATATGCTAATTTATAGTAAAAGCGGCTGTCATTATAAGGCGAAAATGGGGGATCGTGGTAAAGACGGTCTGCTCGAAGCGCATCGTACCGCACCGAGCCTAAATGCCGCGCCGTCCTCGTACCCAGAGGACACAGATATCCGAAGAGCACCGCTACCCCGCTCGTTTCCTTTAAACGAAACGGATTAAATGATAATTCTTTTTACCGCGCCGGATCACTACGTATGTGCCTCCGATACGCTCAAAGGATGAGATGTCCGCATCTGCGTCGGTATTGCGCACATTGTTTACGTAAATCGATCCGGCGGCAATCGCCTCTCTGGCTTGGCGTTTAGAAGTGACAACACCTGACCGCACTAAGAAATCGACAAAATTCAAGCAATCGTCCTGAAAGGTCGCGGCTGGCACGTCCATAAAGCCTTCCTCGATTTCCTCAGGCGATAACTCCTTTAAGTCCTCACTAAATAAAGCCTGCGATATTTTCCGCGCACGCTGTAACGCCTCAGATCCATGGACTAACGCGGTCATCTCTCGCGCCAAGGCTTGGTGCGCCGCTCTTTTTTCCGGTTGCAGCGCGACTTCCTCCGCTAAGGCATCTATGTCCGCTGGAGGCAGGAAGGTAAAGAACTTCAAGAACTTGACCACGTCACGGTCATCGGTGTTTAGCCAGAATTGATAGAATTGATACGGCGACGTTTTCGTCGCATCCAGCCAGATGGCTCCGGATTCCGTTTTGCCGAATTTAGTCCCATCGCTCTTCGTGACCAAGGGCAGGGTTAAGGCATGCGCTTCCTTATTTTCATTGACCGACATCCGGCGTATCAAATCAATTCCGGCTGTGATATTGCCCCATTGATCCTGTCCGCCGATCTGCAGTTCACACTGATACGTCTCATGCAGCTTCATATAATCATACGATTGCAAGATCATGTAGCTAAACTCCGTATAGGAAATGCCCCGATTCATCCGGGACTCAACTGAATCTTTCGCCAGCATCGTCCCGATCGAAAAGTGCCGGCCGATATCACGCAAGAAATCAATCACTTGCAACGAACTCAACCAGGTATAATTATCCGCCATGATCGCCGGGTTCTCTTGACTGTCAAAATCAAGAAATTGCTCTAACTGCCGGCGAATGTTTTGACCCCAGTTGGCCACGAGATCCTGAGCATTCAACGCCCGCTCGGTCGTTTTGCCGCTCGGGTCTCCAATTAATCCTGTTCCGCCGCCCACAAGCGCGATCGGACGATGTCCCGCCAATTGAAATCTGCGCAGAACCAGAACAGGTAACAGGTGTCCGATATGGAGACTATCCGCGGTCGGATCAAAACCACAATACAACGTCAGCGGAGATTTCCGCAAGCGCGCGCTCAAGGTTTCCAGATCTGTATGCTGATATACTAAGCCTCTGTATTGTAAATCCTGTAACACATCCAACATTTAACCCTCCATACCTCTTATCCGTCAGTGAAGCAAAACCTATGTTATCTTACCGTATTTTATCTTGATTATCAAACCGCACTCGATCCAATCGGAGTACGCAATGATCAAGGAATTTTGCGCTTCGCCGTATATCTCTATGCACAACTACGCGGACACACTGCACACGTTGGTCGAAATATTTTACTACTATAAAAAACCTGATGTTCCTCAATCAGAAATCCTTACAATCGTTCAGAACGCCATAGATGAGTAAGTTGCAAAATCCAATAGCATCGTGATTCCTCCCTATTTCATTGCGATATCGAAAGTATGCTATAATTAACGTTATCTTCACATAGTATAAAGCATCCGGTAAAATAAGGAAATAGCGCGATCAATTCATTATATATGAGGAGGCCTAAATTGCATGGCACAGAGCCAAAAACGCAGACCCAGAAAGCGCAAGAAGCACCCATCACTGCGCAGAGTACTCCGGATCTTTTTAGTGGTTATCATCCTCGTCTTTGTCGGCGTCGCTGCTTGGGGCTGCAGCGCCGCGGTTGATACTCCGTCCTGGGATCCCGCAGTGTTAGATAATCCCAAACAATCATCCCGGATCTATGATTTGAACGGAGAGGTCATCGCCCAACTGCACGCCGGAGAGAATCGCTTAAACGTATCCTCCGCAGACATCCCGGATCTCGTGAAGCAAACCTTTGTCGCCATTGAAGATAAACGCTTCTACAGTCATTTCGGTTTTGACCCCATCCGCATTGTCGGCGCCGGCGTCCGTGACCTCCTTTCCCGCAGCGCAAAAGAAGGCGCCAGCACGATTACGATTCAATTAGCCCGTAATGCCTTTATCAGTGACCCTACGGCGAAGACCTTGACGCGCAAAGTCCAAGAAGTCGTCCTGGCCATGCAGCTGGAGCATAAATATACCAAAGATGAGATCCTCACCTTTTATTTGAACAGAATCTATCTTGGCGAATCCTGCTTCGGCATCTTAGCGGCTTCTCAAGTATACTTCGGCAAAGAAGACTTATCTGAACTGACGCCGGATGAAGTGGCGCTGCTGGCCGGTTTACCGCAAGCGCCCAGCGGTTATGACCCGTACGTATATCCGGACGAGGCTAAATCGCGCCGCACCGTCGTGCTGAGCGTCATGCGCGACGCCGACATCATCTCTGCTACGGCCTATGAGCAATATAAAGAAACGCCTTTCTCCTATATCGATCATGTCACAGAAACCCGGGGAGGCGCCGAAAAACCCACAACGACCGGTGTGGGTTATCAATTTCCTTATTACGTTGATTACGTCATTGATGAATTGGAAAACACGTATCACATCACGGCAGAACAGATTTTCAGCGGCGGATTGCAGATCTATACAGCCATTGATCCGGCAATTCAAAAAGAAGCGGAAGCCGCCTTTGCCAACGACAACAATTTTCCGCAAAGTGTCGATAACGTCAAGGTTCAAGCCGCCATCACCATACTGGATCCGGCGACCGGCGCCATCCGCGCCATGGTCGGCGGCCGCGACTATACGCCACGCGGGTTAAATCGGGCTTGGGCCGCGAAACGGCAACCTGGTTCGACGATCAAACCGCTCGTCGTCTACGCCCCCGCCCTGGAAAAAGGCGGTTTTTTTCCAGGTACGGTGTTGGATGATATGCCGGTTTCCTACAGTACGGGAGGCGGCTCTTGGTCACCCGTTGATTTCGATACAGAAACCAGCGGGTGGAAAGGTTTGATCACGATGCGTTATGCCGTCGAAAACTCGGTGAATGTCTACGCCGTCAAACTGATGAATCTGATCGGCGTAGAATACGGCTGGTCTTTCGCTAAAGATAAACTGGGTCTGCCGTTAAAGAACGATGAACGGAATAACTTGAGTTTAGCGCTGGGATCCACAAACGTCTCTACTGTCGATATGGCTTCGGCGTATGGGGTATTCGCCAATAACGGGGTTCGGATCACGCATCACGTGGTCGAGAAAGTTCTGGACGCGCAAGACCGCCTGGTCATCGAACCAACCGTTAGCAAACAACGAGTGATGAGTGAAACCACCGCCTACCTGATGAACAATCTTTTACGCGGTGTGGTCACCGGCGGAACCGGCGTCAACGCCCAGATTGGCAATTGGTATGTCTGCGGCAAGACCGGCACAACTTCTTTAGATCCCGAGAAGTATGGATACAAAAACGGGAACCCGGACGCTTGGTTCGCCGGTTATACGCCGAACTACGTCGGTGTGGTTTGGATGGGCTATGATGTCGATCTTGACAGTAATCATTATTTACGGCAAGTCTACGGCGGCAGTTATCCCACCCGGATTTGGAAACAAACCATGACGGCTGCGTTGCAGGGTAAAGAGGTGATTTCTGCCATTCCGCAACCGGCCGGGATTGTCAGCGGCTCTTTTGACCGAAAATCCGGCTTACTGCCCAGTTCCTTAACGCCTAGTCAATTCATCAGTTCAGAAATCGCCGCCCAAGGAAATCTACCCTCTAAACCAGGAACCGTATGGGTAGAGAAAGACATCGACGCCGCACATCCTGAATACCTGGCTGGTCCGGCAACAGCAGTCAGCCGTAAAGGCGTGTTCCTGGAAATTCCCGGGCGATCGCCAAACGCTGTTTGGCCTACGGAAGAACACCCGTATAAGCCGCCTGTAGAATACACTCCGGAAGAATTAATCGATCCGAAACCGGAAACGCCTCCAAGCGAGACGCCAGCCACCACGCCCGATAGGAATCACGATAGCTCCGTCATTCCGACGCCTGCGATCAGTAAGATCACGTATAAAACGGCAACCCGCGAAGCCATATTAACGGTCGCTGTCCCCGTAGAACGTTCAGCTGAAACCAGCGCCTCCGGCAACGCCCATGAATACACGATCGTCATCTATTTGCAACGCCCCGGCTCTTCTGCGACGGAAACACTGCTCACCAAAATCAAAACATCCGGTGCTCCCGGTACTATGACCGCCTGTCCGGTCGCCCTAGGCGAGCAAAATGAAATGACTACCGGTGAATATGCTTTCCAAGCCGCACTCCAAGACTCCTCTGCCACGATCGGCCCGGCATCCAAAAACGCCATCCTGACACTCAAATAATCTCTTATTTTAATTCCGCGACCGTCACCCCAAGATCGCCTTCCCCATGATAGCCCAGGCGAAAAGATTGAATATGCGGATGTCCGCGCAGGAAATCTTGCACACCCGCGCGCAGGGCGCCGGTTCCTTTGCCATGAATAATGTAGATTTGCTGGATGCCTGTCAGCACCGCGTCATCCAAATATTTGTCCAGCGCATAACAGGCTTCTTCAACCAACATACCGCGCACATCCAGTTCATGGCGCATTTCTTGCGCTTTCTCGCGGCCAATCTGACCGCTTGAGACGACGCGTTGATTTTTTTGCGGTTTTTTTTCTTCCTGCACCAGACGCAAATCACGCAAGGGTACGGTAATCTTCATGATCCCCGCTTGAACCAACACCTCGCCTTGCTCGTTGGGCAACTTGAGTACATATCCTTTTTGCTGGCCTTGGGAAATCAGCACCGTTTGACCTAAGAGGATCTGATCAGCAGGCAGACCACCTGCCGCGTGCGCTGCGCTAGGCTTTGCCATCTTCGTCTGCAAGCTCTTGATCCCTGTGCGGGCCCGTTCGATGTCCTGTTGTTTCTTTTGATCCTTTTTCAGCGCTTCTTTCAGTTCATTGATTAATTGATCCGCATCCCGTCGCGTCTGGCGGATGATCTCGCCGGCTTCGTCCTGTGCCTTCGCCACAATACGCTCATAATGCGCTTCCATTTGCAGCAGTTTTTGCTCAGCGAAGCGGCTCTGTTCCTCCGTTACTTGCCGCTGTTCGGCTACTTTGCGCTTTTCTGTCTCTATATCCCGTTGTATTTCCTCTAAATTCTCGAGCAGATCGGATACCTGCATTTCCCGCTCCGATAGGTAATCCTTCGCTCTGGCCAGTACATCGCCGCTCAGACCCAGTCTAGCCGCGATATTGAAAGCGTTACTCTTACCCGGGATCCCGATCAACAAGCGATAGGTCGGACGGAGTGTATCCGCATCAAACTCTACGGAGGCGTTTTCCACCCGAGGCGTCCGATAGGCAAATGTTTTCAAAGCGCCATAATGCGTAGTCGCCACCACTTTAGACCCAGCCTCCAACAATTCGCTCAATATCGCCATCGCTAAGGCCGCGCCTTCACTGGGATCTGTCCCGGCGCCAATCTCATCTAACAGCACCAGCGAGCTTTGATCCGTTTGCTGTGCGATCTCGACGATATTTTTCATATGCCCGGAAAAAGTACTCAATGATTGTTCCAGGGATTGTTCATCTCCGATGTCAGCAAAAACTTGACGGAAAACCCCTAGGACAGATTCGCTTTCCGCCGGAATATGCAAGCCCGCTTGCGCCATCAAAACACAGAGTCCCATCGTTTTTAAGGCGACTGTCTTCCCGCCCGTATTCGGTCCGGTGATCACCAGTAAATCGAATCCGCCGCCCAGTTCCAGCGTCAGTGGCACGGCTTGGCCTGTCAGTAACGGATGCCTGGCTTGAATCAACCGGATCATCCGCCGATCCACTAGTTTTGGCGCGCCTGCATTCATATCCCGGGCTAAGCGTGCCTTAGCCAAAACAAAATCCACTTCCACCAGCGCGGCAAATAACCAGGCGATCGCCTGCGCCTGCGCGTCGATCGCCTGCGCCAAGACTTGTAATATACGCTGAATCTCCCGTTCTTCCTGAATAAAGACCGCTCTCAATTCATTGCCTAACTGCACGACATTCATGGGCTCAATAAACAAGGTCGCCCCACTCGCTGACTGATCATGCACAATCCCCGGAAAAGACACGCGATACTCTTGCTTAACGGGCACGACATAACGGTCGGAACGCTGAGTGATGATCGGATCTTGCAGCATCTTCTGATAGGTTGCGCTACGCACGATTCCATCTAGCGTCTCGCGGATCCTCTGTTGCAGTCTCTGCTTGTTCTTGCGCAGACCGGCCAATTCGGCGGAGGCGTGATCGCTTACTGTCCGATCCTCAGATATACAACGTGAGATCTCATCTTCCAAGCCTTTTTGCGGCTCGATAGCCGCGACCATCTCACGAAAATGCGGCAAGAGAACCTTGCTCTCACTGATCGTCTGCTTGATGTGCCGCCCCACCCGCAACGTATCCTTCACTTGGAGCAGTTCATCCGGATTGAGCAGCCCACCACGACGACAGCGCGCTAAGTATTGCCGGATATCTTTGACGCCACGCACAGAGAACAGCGGTTGGAGATCCAACAGGGTTTTGCCTTCTTCCGTTTTTTCCAGATTGACGCGTATCGGCGCAATCTCTATTTCCGGTAACAGATTCTCCGCCATCTCTTGCCCCGCCGATAGAAGGCAAAAGCTGCCTAAGCGTTGTAAGATCTTAGCGAATTCCAGTTTTTCCAACGCCTTCGCGTTTATACTCATGCTTCCTCCCTTGTTTACACGACGCCACGATAATAATGCCCTTTGGTAAAGCCCTCGGGATAGTAGGACTCCCAATCTATCTTCTGCTCTGTAGGCTTGGCCTGCGGATGGTTCATCAACGCGGTCCAGCGTTCGTCAAACAACGGAATAATCCAACGGATTTGACGTTCCGTCGCCCGAACCAACTCCAGGCGAATGCGCTTGACCCCGAGTCCTGCCACATCATCCAAGACCGGATAGAGATTCAGGGTTTTACTATTAAAGAGATGCATCCGGCACGAATGATCCGTCTCCAAGGGAAAATTCAGGCGCAAGCGGTCTTGGAGCGTGTAGGGTTGGCGGCGGCAAGGCTGACTGCACTGCTCACCCTGTTTGCCCCCCAAAGTTGATCCCAACAGACAATATTCACTGACCATCATCTTCATATCACCAAACACCAGTATCTCCGTCGCCGGCCATGAGGCGAGCTGAGCGATCTGCGCACGGCTTAATTCCGGAGAAAGCGTGATATTACGCACGCCTTGTTCTAAGCAATAGGCTACACTCAGCGCATTGAAAATATTCAGCGGATAATCAAGCTCCAATGGCCAATCCGGATCTACTGTCCGCACCATCTCCAGCGCTCCCAAGTTCGCCACCATGATCGCCGGACGCTCCGCCCATTGCGCTACCTGCGTTAAGCGTTTGTTCCATAACGCCGACTCTTCTTGAGACAGAATATGCGGCCAGCGCCAAATCCCTTGCGCTCCATAATTTTGGCAATAGGCTAAAGCACGCTGCACATCAGCAAAATCCAGTCCTTCACGCGAGCGCCAGTGTTCTCCGCCGAAAACGATCCGGCGCGCGCCGGCCTGTACCCCTGCCTTTAGATTCGCGAGAGAACTGACGGCTACCGACAGCGCCGGCAATACTCCGCGCGCCGTTCTTTGCCTGGTTTGCCATACCACCGCGCGCCAGTCGGAACAACGTTGCTGAAAGACCGCTTGCGCCACGGGTGCCAAGTGATGCTTGGGCCGCAACAATGCTTCCACAACCCGGCGCCGCATATCGTTTAATTCACTGATCGGGATCATCAGATCTCCGGATAGCTCCGTTTCGCATTCTTGCAGCAGAAAAGGCGTCGTCCCCAAACGGCTCAGCTGACGAAGCGCCGTTTCCCTGGTCAACGGCCGGTTCACTGCCGCCTGCGCCGCACTGGAGGAGAAGACGCGCTCGCATTGCGTTCCGCTGGACGCTTCCAAACAGAGCTGTTCTCCGATCTGACCGGATAAACGCAAACGCAACGGGCGTTTACGCCTTTCATGCCCTTCCTGATAACTGCTCTGGGCCTCACGGATCAATAATGCGTCATGTGTTTTGAACACGCGATCTCCCGGATTCACCCAGCCGTTAAAAAGCAATTGCACAGTTTGCCCCGGATCCGCTTGTTCCGCCGAGTGCAGCGAACGCTGACCCTGCTCTTCCTCCGTCAGGAAGATCCGCTCCACGTTCACACCTTCACGCCCGCGGTTATTCCATACCTCGATCCCATCTCCGACACGCAGTTCATTTTCCAGCTTCACGACCATCTGACCCTGCTCGCCGCGCAGCACCCGTCCTAAACGCAAACCGCGGTTATTGGGCCGATGATAGCTCATTAACGCGGCTCCCGGGTTTTCATTTAAATAAGCTGTACTGAAATCCCGATTAAAAATCTGCGCCAACTGACGCTGTTCCTCCGGCGTCAAAAGATGATCCGCATCGGCGTCCAGGTCTGTCAAATGATTCAGCGCTTGGCGATATAGGCGAATGACTGTCGCTACGTATTCCGGACGTTTCATGCGTCCTTCTACTTTTAATGAACGTACGCCGCATGTTTGCAAACGCCCCAATTGTTCAGACAGATTCATATCGCGTGTACTCAACAAATGTTCGCCGATTTTTTGCTGGGCCAAGACATCGTGTTGCTGCTGATCCAGCAAGTGATAGGCCATCCGGCAGGGCTGGGCGCATTTACCGCGATTGCCGCTGCGACCGCCAATAAAACTGGACATCAGGCATTGCCCCGAATAGCAAACGCACAACGCGCCGTGGACAAAGACTTCCACCTCTAAAGGACTATGCCGCGCAATGCCGCTAATCTGCGCTGCCGAACACTCTCTCGCCAACACAACGCGGGAAAAACCCATTTTCGCCAAACGCTGTACGCCCCAGATATTGTTCACCGTCATCTGCGTACTGGCATGCAACGGCACTTCAGGCAGAATGGCGCGCGCCAAAGCCGCCACACCGATATCCTGAATAATCAGCCCATCGACCCTTATTTCATGTAAGTGATAGAGATACTCGGCTAATTCTGAGAGTTCATCATCCGTTACCAGCGTGTTCACCGTGACATATACCTTAACATCCCGCTCATGCGCATACCGCACACTCTGGCGCAGCTCATCCAAGGAAAAGTTTTCCGCCCCTGCCCTGGCGTTGAAACTCTTTCCGCCTAGATAGATCGCGTCGGCGCCGTTCTCCACACCGGCTTTAAAGGCCAACCAATCGCCTGCGGGGGCTAACAGTTCCATCCGGGTTTGTTTTCTTCCTTCTTCCATTGGCTAATGTCTCTCTCCTTATAGAAAAGCGCCTGGAAAGCCCAGGCGCCGCTTCGCAACTTCTCATCTTCTGTCATAGGATTTATCCGAATGTATCTTCACCCAGGAGACTGAGTAGCTCTTCCTGTTCTTCGCGCAGCTTGACCAACTCATCAGCCAGATTTAACGCCGTCAGCACCGCCAAGTGATTCAGGGACAAGTTCGGCAAACGACCTGCTAACAGCGTCATCTTATGATCGACCTCGCTGGCGATGGCTTGAATATGTTCGGGTGTCCCATCACCGCGCACCAGATATTTTTCCCCGTAAATCTCGATACTGATCTTTGTGGCATCCTCTGGCATCTTACGTATCACCGCCTAGTTTTAACTTATTTTCGCTTCTATAGTATCTTAATCTGCTAATTTCGCTGCTGTGCGCCAAATTCCTGCTGAATTCCAGCCAGAATACGTTCATTTAACTTATTTACCTGCGCGTCCGTCAATGTCTCATCCAAGGATTGATAGCGCAAGGAGAAGGTCAAACTCTTATATCCATCCGGTACGGATTTCCCGGCGTAAACATCAAACAGCTCTACCTGTTGCAGCAATATGCCGCCCAATTTACGCATACTTTCGTTCACAGCCACTGCCGGAATCTCTTCACGTACCACCAGTGAAAGATCTCTCAGGATCGCCGGAAAACGCGGTATTGGGGAAACCCGAATCCCTGCGCCGCCCTTTTGTAATAACGGCCGCAGATCGATTTCCAAGACAATCGCCCGCTCCAAATCCCATTGCTTCTCCTGTAAAGGATGCATCTCACCCATCATGCCGATTTTTGCGTTACCCAGCCAGATCTCCGCCGAACGTCCGGGATGATAAACCTCGCTACGCTCCGGCACATGATAATGAAACGTCAGATGGAATTTCCAGGCGATCGCTTCCACCAAGCCTTTAACATAATAAAAATCATAGGGGGTTTCAGCAGCATGCCAGTGCTTCTTGGTTTTGCCCATCACGACTCCGGCTAAACGCAAAATCTCATTCGGCAACTCGTTGATCATAGCTGACTTGGCCTGATATACGCTGCCGATCTCAAAAATACTCAAATCCATATTACGACGCGACCGATTGCGGGAAGCGATGTCCAATAATCCAGGCAGTAAGGCCGTACGCATCGTCCGCAATTCATCGCGCAACGGATTGAGTAAGGGAATGGCTTGCGCGGCTTCACCCCATAACGCATCCTGATCCACCCGGGCGAAGGAGTAGGTCAGCACCTCATGCATCCCCGCTCCGACTAGCAGATGCCGTAATTGCCGCCTTATCTCTTGTTCCTGGGTTCTACGTCCCTGTGTCTGGCTTCCCTGCGGCAAAGTCGTCGGAATCCGTTCATATCCTGTAATGCGCGCTACTTCCTCGATTAAATCTTCCTCGATACGCAGATCACTACGATACGATGGTATCTCCACCGAGAACTCCTCCGTTCCGGATTTCTGATAGACCAGACCCAATTGCCGTAGAATCTTCTCTATCTCGTCTGATTGAACCAGATAACCCAATAATTCAGACGTGTGCCGGACACTGATATTCACACGCGGCAAAGCCGGCAAGTACGCTTGCGTATCCACCAAACCAACCGGACGACCGGCCTGTAATTCCAGCAGCAGCTCAGCTACCCGAGCCAAAGTAGCCACAGCCCCATATGGATTCACCCCTTTCTCAAAGCGCGCGGCAGCTTCTGACGCCAAGCCGACGCGACGGCTCGTTCTACGAATGCTCACACCGGCAAAATGCGCGGACTCAACGAACAAGCGCCGGGTAGCTGAGGTCACCTCGCTCTGCAAACCGCCCATCACACCGGCCAAAGCCAGCGGACCTGCATCGTCTGTGATCAGGAGCATGCCTTCTTCCAAGGTTCGTTCTACATGGTCGAGCGTGGTCAGCGTTTCACCCGCCCGTGCCCGGCGAACGCGTACCGTACCCGTGATTTTATCGCGGTCAAACGCATGTAGGGGTTGCCCCATTTCCAACATGCAATAGTTTGTAATATCCACAATATTATTGATTGCTCGCACACCCGCCGCCTGTAAACGTTGTTGCAGCCAATCCGGCGACGGCGCGATCCGGACATCCTCCACCAACAAACCCGCATAGCGCCAACACAGATCCGGGTCGTCAATCTCAATCGCGCAATCCCTGGTCCAGGCAACACCCGGAATCGGAGAGAGCGTGCCCGTTTCAGTGCCTACAGGTAAGGATGAACCGCGATATTGATCTTCCTGCGCCCAGTCCGGCAAGTGTAGCGCCGCCCCAGTCAGAGAGGCAGTTTCACGGGCAATATTGACCATCGCCAGACAGTCCGGCCGGTTCGGATAAAGATCTAATTCTAAAACTGTATCTTCCTGACCCAGCCAAGCCGCTAATTTCCCCCCGACTGGCGCATCTTCAGCCAGAATCCAAATTCCGCCTTGACTGCGTTCGCCACCTAAAGCGGCGTCCAAGAGCAATTCTTCGGTAGAACAGAGCATCCCTTCCGATTGGACGCCTCTGAGCTTAGCGCGTTTGATCCGCAAACCGTTCGGCAGATGGGCGCCTTCCACCGCTACCGGTACCTTATCGCCTACTTGCAGATTATTTGCTCCGGTCACGATCGGCAGAGTTTTCGTTCCGATGTCTATCTGACAGATTTGCAGTTTATCCGCGTCAGGATGCTTGGTTAACGCTTTAATCTCGCCAATCCATACATCCTCGCATCCCTTGCCCAAGTGTTCTATGCCGCCTACCTCAATACCGCCACGGGTCAGCGTGTCCGCCAATGCACGCCCATCCAAGTGTATATCAACCAGCGCCTGCAACCAGGCCAAACTTACCTTCATTCTTCCGTACCACCTATCCTAAAATTGTTGCAGAAAGCGAATATCATTGTCAAATAAAAGCCGCATATCTTCAATGCCGTATTTCAACATGGCAATCCGTTCCACACCCATACCGAAAGCGAATCCCCTGACCTTCTCCGGATCATACCCGCCTGCCCGCAAGACCTGAGGATGAACCATGCCGGAACCCAAGATCTCCAGCCAGCCGGTATGCTTACAAATGCGGCAACCGCTTCCCGCACAGAGCATACAAGATACATCCACTTCCGCACTCGGTTCGGTAAACGGGAAAAAGCTAGGCCTCAAACGTATTTCCCGCTCGGGTCCGAACATCTCTTGGCAGAAATTTAATAAGATTCCCTTCAAGTCCGACATCCTGATCCCGACATCTACGACCAGTCCTTCTACCTGATGAAACATCGGAGAATGGGTCGCGTCGTCATCCTTGCGATAGACTTTGCCCGGCGCGATGATCTTCACCGGTAACTGCGGATATAGCTTTTCCATCGTGCGAATCTGTACCGGCGAAGTCTGGGTACGCAGCAGGATATCCTCAGTAATATAGAAAGAATCCTGCATTTCCCGCGCCGGATGCTCTTTCGGTAGATTCAGCGCCTCAAAATTATAGTAGTCCGTTTCGATCTCCGGTCCTTCGGAGATCTGAAAACCCATGCCCAAGAATATATCTTCCACTTCCTCCATGACCCGGGTCAACGGATGTTGATACCCTCTTGCCAGCCAGGCTGCCGGTAAGGAAATATCCAGCTTCTCAGCTTTCAAGCGGCTCTGTAGCGCTAAATCTTCTAAACGTTTCAGCTGATCCTCCCAAGCGCTTTCCAAATAGTCTCGCACTTCATTGACGACTTGGCCAAATTTTGGCCGCTCTTCCGCGCTCAGCGAACCCATCTGGCGCAATAGCGCCGTCAACTCGCCTTTTTTTCCCAGAACCTTGACTTTAAGCGCTTGCAATTCATCTAACGATTCAAGATCCTCAAAGCGTTTTAATGTTTCCTCCTTGATTCTACGCACTTCTTCCAGCAAGACGACCACCCTTTCCTCTAATAGAAAATCCCGTCCCCTGCCAGGGACGGGATATATTCATTCCCGCGGTACCACCTTAATTCGGCCATACAAAGACCGCACTTAAAGAATTCCGATAACAGCGGACGCTGGGTTCATCTACCATCCTAGGATCTTCAATAAACCTACTCCCCGGCGAATTTTAACCTCCCTGAAAAGAAAACATCCTTTTACCTGATCATCGTATTTCCCAATGATTCACATAATGGCGGTACATCAAATAAACACTCGGTGAACCGGTCACTTCGAAAACCTTCCAAAACCAATCCGTCGGAGACATGAACAACGCCCGCCTTCCTCGGCTCCGATTTTCTGACGCCATGACAATTATAGCATAAAGATCTTTTCAGTTACAAGGATTGTTGGCGGCGGACGATTTCAAAAAGTAAAATCCCTGTAGCAATACTTACATTCAGGGACTCGACTTGATAACGCATCGGGATTTGCACCAGGGCAACCGCTCCCTGCAATAAACACGGCGACACACCATTCCCTTCATTACCCACCACTAAAACAAGCGGTGGCTGCAAGTGCGGCGCCACTGCATAGGATTCCCCCCGGCTATCAGCAACGATCAGCGGAAGCGCCTGCGCGCGGCAAAATGCCAGCACATCTTGCGCAGGCACATCCACCAAAATAACCTGAGACAACATCGTCCCCAAGGTACTGCGCACGACTTTCGGATTATACAGGTCTACCGTGCCTGTTGTTAAAACGATCTGGGTTACCCCCGCAGCCAGCGCTGTCCTCAGAATCGTCCCTAGATTTCCCGGGTCTTGTATACCAGCTACACACAGGATGACCGTTTGACGATCCAAGTGAAAATCCAGCCAATCCTTGCTCGGCTGCGCCAACACGGCGAAAACACCCTGCGGTTGTTCCGTCCCGGATATTTTGGCGCTGACCCGTTCATTGATCTCGTGGTACGTAATCCCTCGTCTCAGGCATTCCGTTCTGCACCAGTCTTGATATGCCGTTGGCGCCAGGTCTGGACAGAGGAATACTTGTTTGACCGGCGCATCACGCAGTAAGATTTCTTCCACACTTCGCCGGCCTTCCACCAGAAACTCACCTGAGTTATCACGCCCTTTACGGCTTTGCAGACTGACGAGTTGCTTCACCAACGGGTTATGAACAGACGTTAACAATCCTATCACCTCGCGGCGCCCCAAGGCACTACATTCGACTTCATACATGCAGGATCATTGTATCTTGCGCCGGACAAAGATTCAAGGTTTTAACGCGTGTTTTTAGTCAACCACAAGCGTTTCTCCGGAGATGAGCCAGCGATCCTCCACATGAATCATATTCACCCGCAATTTGACGAACTGCTCATACTTTTCTCCCACCCATACATCCTCGCCTAACGAAACATCCTGTCCGACATAACTGTACTCCGCCAACAAGGTCGCTGTGACTGCGTCCGCTTTTTCTACATTAATTTTTGTGAAATCTATCTGTGAGACTTCCATCCCCAGGCCCGCCGAGACGTATTCCTCTATCTGACGGAAATGCTTTTCCAGTAGCGGCCCGATATACGCTTGCGTAACCTTTTTACGCCGATCAGTGACAACGGCAGATTTCCAGGCTTCGAAGAACATCCCTACATCCCGCTTATAATCCGCTATGATCTCTTGCTCTAGGTGTGCCAAGAGCAATTCTTCGTTCGGCTCGACCTCTGCTGTCACACCTGCGCTGACTTCCACGCTCCCGTCCGAATGACCCGACGCGCCTTGATGCAATGGTATCTGAGAAATGTGCTCATTCCAGCCGAGTTTTGCCAAAACATCTGCCCGCATACTTGAACTGGCAACAGCTAAACTACTCACCCCAATCAAAAAGCCGGCACACAGAGCCCCCATCGTGATCAGCCAATGTTTTCTATGCATAGTTTTTCTCTCCCAACATTTTATTACCTATTCTTGCCAATTTGTTTGGATCTTAGACAAAAAAGGTGTTTCAAATCGTGATTGATCTCACATTCGAAACACCTTTTGCTTCTTATTCAATTATTACCCGTTGGATATTCTACGCTCGTCCTTCTGACGGCCGGCTGAGCGTAGCGGAGTTTAACGCTTCGTGGAAAACAGCGTAGCACCGTAGATTTTAGAACTGGGATCACTTCTGAACAACTGTGTATCCAGATCGTGGATTTCCTGATGGAATAATTCTATACGCAATTTATCCTTCGCGTCAAAGGAATCAATCCCTTTATTCAACAGGGTCCCTAAATAGTCCGTAAATGCAGCGGCTTTGGCTGCATCAGGTTCATTTTTCAGTTGTTTATCCCACAATGCTTTATGGAAGACAATATACTTCTTGATGTCTTCCTCATTCATTTGCGGTCCCGCGTTCGGACCGAACAAATATCCGTCCACGTATTGATGAATATTCCAAGCTGCTTGGTAGGCTAGTGTTTTGGCGGAATCACTAAGCCCGCTATTTCCCTCGGTACTAAAATACCCACGGATGGATGGCGCCAGACTCAGTAAACTAAGATCCGGATCTTGATATTTTTTTGCTCCTGATACATCTACTTGCGGTTGGACATTCGGTTGCTCCGGCACACCCGGCGTCGACGTCACACTCGTCGCATTCGCTGGAGCGATATTCTGATCATTTGCCCCTTGTCCTGCAAGGGTATTTTGGTTGGCTGGCGCCATCTGATCGACCGGTGGATTCTGGATGACCACTTGCTCTGAAGCGGTGTTCTTATCCCAAAACACCTTCCAAGCGCTTGGCCCATAAACCCCCGCGATGACAACAACACCGGCTAAAACTAAAGCCCCCGCTAATGTGATGATCTTTCTTTGATCAAACCTCACTGCTTCTCCCTCCCTTTCTTGGCTTTCCTCAATATTTTACCAATATTTGGGATGAAGGTGTGTCGGATTTCCTGAATAACTCATTTATTTTCAGCCTAAACATCCGAGTAAATGATCAATATCGCGTAAACCATCACTACTTCGTCAGAGGATCACAGCATCCCTTAGAAATTAACCCGATTCTTTAAATACTGAATAAGATCCGGCGCAATATCTTCGCGTTTTAAGGCAAATTCAATCGTCGCGATTACGAAACCCAGCTTATCTCCCACATCATAGCGGCGACCTGTAAAATCATAGGCCAGCACGGACTGCGTATTAGACAATGCGCGGATTCCATCCGTCAATTGTATTTCTCCGCCGCTTCCCGGTTTTGCCTTTTCCAGTTCAGCAAAGATCTCCGGATTCAAAATATAACGGCCCATAATCGCCAAGCGTGCAGGCGGCACTTGATCCCGCGCCGGCTTTTCGACTAATTCATTGACCTGATACAAATGAGGCGCTAATAACGTTCCATCAGCAATCCCATACTTACTCGCCTCTTCCAACGGCACCTGCTGAACTCCAACGATATTGGCCTCATACTCTGTATAGAGCTCCATCATCTGCTTCAAACAGGGCTTCTCCGCATCAATAATGTCATCTCCCAGTAATACGGCAAAGGGTTCTTGGCCAATAAATTTCCGCGCGCTATAGATCGCATGACCCAAACCCAAAGCTTCCTTTTGGCGGACATAATAGATATCTACCAGAGAGGCGATATCCTGAACCATATCCAATAATCCGTCTTTATTCCCTTTTTCCAGAAAATACTCTAGTTCCACGGAACGGTCAAAATGGTCTTCAATGGCCCTCTTATTGCGCCCAGAAACAATAATAATATCTTCAATGCCTGATGCCACAGCTTCTTCGACAATATATTGGATCGTTGGCTTGTCAACGATCGGCAGCATTTCCTTAGGCTGAGCCTTGGTAGCGGGCAAAAAGCGCGTGCCTAATCCAGCCGCTGGTATTACGGCTTTACGTATCTTGCGCACTCTGATTCGCTCCTTCCATCCATACAATACTACGATTACGACAAATCTTTTATTTTCCGGGCCGTTTTTCCATGACTTCATCGACAATCCCATATGTCTTAGCTTCATCAGCCGTCATGTAATAATCCCGGTCTGTATCCGCTTCGATCTTCTCGATCGGTTGACCTGTTCTCTCCGCTAGGATGCGATTCATTTTCTGCTTCGTACGTATCAGTTGTTTCGCCTGAATCTCGATTTCTGTTGCTTGGCCAGACAACCCGCCTCCACCGATTAACGGCTGATGGATCAGAATTTCCGCGTTAGGCAATGCCTGGCGCTTTCCTTTGGTCCCGGCAGCTAACAGGAACGCGCCCATGCTGGCTGCTAAACCAATGCAGATCGTATGCACATCACTGCGGACATGCTGCATCGTGTCATAGATCGCCATTCCGGCGGAAATCGATCCGCCTGGGCTGTTTATATACAAGAAAATATCCTTTTCCGGATCTTCCGCTTCCAAAAACAGCAACTGTGCTACCACCAAATTCGCTACATCATCATTAATCCCGCCGCCCAAGAATATGATACGGTCTTTGAGCAGGCGTGAGTAAATATCGTAAGAGCGTTCACCTCGATTGGTCTGCTCTACCACCATTGGAACTAGATAACTCATGTGATATCCTCCTTAAATTAACTGAACTCCTATACGCGCTAGCGTATTCTGATATTTGCTATTTTAGTACAACGGTCGATAAAGATCAAATATCTGGGCGGCGCAACTGCTCCGTCGTCTTAAAATGAACTTTAGCCACCTGAGATAATACAGCGAAGCCAAACTGTTGCATCAGTCGTTCCGCCGCCTCAGACACGCCTTGATTAGCGCCTTTCGGCAGAGTCACGCTAAATTCAGCGGACAAGGATTTCAGTTTCAGCAAAAAACGCTCACGCGCCAGGATCGAAGCTGCGGCTACCGCGATATTCTCTTCAGCTCGCGGTTGTTGAATCAGCCGAATGCGCTTACCTCTCTCCTGAAGTTTAGAGATTATATATTTTTCATCGGCAAATTTATCTGCTACGGCTAGGTCGCAGGGTATATTTTGCAGAACTTTTTCCAACGCTTTAGCATGTCCCCAGGCTAATAGATGATTTAAATTTTTTCCTTCTTTTTTTAATTGTGTATATAGATCGTTATAGCGGATCGGAGCAATCTCAACGACAGCGTACCGCCCCGCGCACAGCCCCCGAATCAGTACAGCCAATTCCAAGGATTGATGATCGTTAAGTTTTTTACTATCTCTAACCCCCAACTCCTTCAACCCTTGAGCGCTTGTCTCGTCCACATAAACCGCAGCGCTGACTAGCGGGCCAAAGTAATCGCCCTTGCCGGATTCATCGCTCCCAATGATAGGATACCCTAAATCAGCGAGATTTATATTGGAGAATTGAACTGTTTTGCCGACAGGCGACATCGTCGCTCGTGTGTTTTGCCCGGATCTATTTAGCGTCAGGCTGAAAGAATCCAGAACCTCACGCAAGGGTGCGAGATCCCCATGAATCTGAGAGTCATCCAGTTTAATCTGGTTCTTTTTATTCGCGTAAACCCGAAACAGCCCTTTTGCCTGCCCACTTATGTAAAATTGCAACCCATAGGCAATCTCGGCCGGTTCTCCAACCTCGTAGTTTTTCCTTGCCAACAGGTTTTTTAATTGTTGATATGTTTCCGCTAAAATATCCGCGCTGATGCCAGTTCACTCCTTTGAACAACAGCTCCTATGGAAAGAATCTGAGCAGGATCGTGCCGCAACCCCCAAAAGATTCCGGAGTCAGCCGAAGAAAAGCGAACCCGGTTTTCTTCACTTTCCTTCGACTGACTCCAACAGAGACCAGGACTAAGCGTTCAAAATGCTAATCACATCATTGACGCTGGCTAAACTCTCCAACTTCTTCAATAGGGTAATCGCCGCTTCAGCCTTATCAGCCGGCAGCAATTGAGACACAGCATCCTTAAACTTATCCATAATCGCCTGCTCACTCAACGGATTCGTTGGGCTGCCGAGCGGATCTTCGACGATCTTCTCCAGAACGGTCCCATCTTTTAAGGTGATTTTAACGGAAGCCGGCGCGTCGCTAATCGTCATATGGGCAAATCTCTCTGTCGGACCAAATTCCGTCAAATCCATTAATTTCTTTACGATCGGTACAGAGATTTTCTCATTCGTAAAGGAATTGAGTCCGACCTTCCCGTCTACCAGCGCAGCCGCAATACAATATTTCATACAGAACTTTCCTTCAAAACCGCGGCTTGGCAGATCATAAATCAACATGATCGGGCCAACTGGGCCGCAACCGGCTTCGATCTTAACGATTTGTTCCAGATCCGGTATCGACTGGCGCAGTTCCATGATCGCGTCAATGCCCGTATGCGTCGCAGCGCACGAAGGATAGGGTTTGACAAAAAAACCTGGCTCGTCAATATCATACGGTTTTCCGGCAGTCGAGAAATCACCGCTCGCTTGGCTACGCGTATAGTTTTCAAAGAAACCATAACGACCTTCCAGGGATTCGGCATTCGCATCAAAACCATGACTACCCATCAAAGCTGCTAGAACACCATTTTGGCAAGCCGCACCGGCATGGAACGGTTTCGTAAACGTGCCGAAATTTCTGCGGAGTCCTCCCGCTAAAGATGCGGCAATGCCGATTGTATTGACCAACTGCTCCACACTAAGATTCAGCAGTTTACCAGCAGCAGCCGCAGCGCCCAGGACGCCGACAACTCCCGTGGCATGCCAGCCCGCTTCATACAAATACGGTTCTCCGGAAGCGCCCAGTTTACAAGCCACCTCTGTCCCGACGACATAGGCCGTGATCAAATCTTTTCCCGAAGCGTTGACGCTTTCCGCTACGGCCAAGGCCGCCGGTAACACCGCCGCGCTGGGATGTCCAATGAGCGTCCAGGAAGAATCATCATAATCCAAGCCGTGCGTGAAGAAACCATTGATTAACGCGGCGTCCGATACGGAACTCTTCACTTTCAAGCCCAATACTGTGCACTTTGACCCACTGCCCACATCTTGCAAGTACGATTTCGCTAGATTTGACAAGGTAGGCTCTCCGGCAGAGGCAACGCACACACCCAACGTATCCATAATATGATTTTTTGCTTTTTGCACCACGGCAGGCGATAAACTCTCAAAAGTAGTCGTTTGAATAAATTCGCTAACCTGGCGGGCTAAACTCACGGGGATCAGCCTCCTTATTTCTGTAAGCAATCACGTCATGCTAATTTCTATGTGTTTTACCATAGTGAAGAAGTAAGGGTCTTAATTAAGACCCTTACTCATTGAAATCATTCATTTTCAGCACGTGTGTATACATCCAATCAGGCATAAGATTATGCACAGCACTGTTTTTCTGTCACGCTAATCTTAGTCGTCCAGATACATCAATTTGGCCGGATTGTCTTTCAATTGAACACTCAATTCAGCCGGTGTGATGCCAAACGCCAGCAGAGCGCGGACGAAAATGCGGATACCTTCAACCGTGTAGACATGCAGCACTTGTCCGAAGTCAGAACCTGAGCAGCATCTTTCAGCGCCGCAAGCTTTGATGGTTTCGACAGTTTCAAACGGGTCTTGGATACATTGATAGAGACTCGGAATCATCGGCTGGCAATACGTTCCTACATATACGCCCAGATCCGCTAAGTTCTTCATTTCATCAATCTTCAATTTGTTCAGTTCGAGGAGCGGATGATCCAATACAGCGCGAACGCCTAATTCTTTACATTTTTTCGCAAGCGGCACGAGTTCGATATAGTCAGTATGGCCCAAGCCGATGCCGACTTTCTTCTCAACAGCCATTTCCATGATTTCCACAACGCCCGGCAATACTTCATTGTTAGCATCACAAAGCGGTACGCCGTTTTCGTATCCTTTACCAGCGAAACGTTTGTAACCGGCAGATTCGAACGTCGGGAACCAAATCATCTTCATGTTGGGATATTTCAGAGCTTCGTGGACAACCTTCGGGTCGGCGCCATGGCACAGGCCGATCCCGCCATAGACTTCTACGCGATGGTCTAATTCACCGTTTTTGTACATGCTGTCGATATAACGTTGGGTCAGATAAGCGGCATTCGCCGTAATATTCCAGTGATCTTTGAAAGCTACAGCGCGCATTTTGGCTTTACAAGCGTCGATAGCAACTTCGATCATGTCCTGGCCGCGATTAACGAAATCAGGGAAAGCATGGATATGATGGTCGATCGAACCTTCCATAATATCATCTTCAACGCCCGGATAGATTTCAGCCATCTTCGGATTGTCTTTGAGAATTTCATAGAAATAATTCTTGGAATTCAATTCTCTGGCTCTTTTCACCGACATCGTCTCGCCGATCATGATATCGAGTTCATTAATGGACATCTGTGTACAACTCCTTCTTCTTTTTCAATTTTTCTTATCTGTTCAGGTGATTAATAGTTACCAAGCTTTTTCTCGAAGCAGGACATAGACAAACGGCACGTGCCATCATCTGTTCTTTCCAAGTCTTTATTGCCGGCAAAAGTGGCTAACTCCGTAGTAAATTTGCCGCCTTGTTCCAGATTGAAGGACATGACATTGGCGCACGGACAAGCATAGACCGGAATACCCATTTCCTTCAGTTTGACTTCAGTATGCCATTGGGCACAATTCTTGAAGGTCACATTGACCACATCCGCGAATTCATGTTCTTCACTGAAGGTGACGTCTTCTACTACGCCGCTTTCAATCAAGTACTTTTTCGTCGCTTCAAAAGCTTCCTGAGGCGTCATTTCTTTGCCAATGTTTTCCGGATGCGCTTTTTTATAACCATCAACCCCTAAGAGCGTACAACGATAACGGCAACCGGAACCTCTTTCATCATAGAAAGCCTTAAAGGTTTCCGCTATCAGACCCGTAAAATATTTTGGATCGAGATCTTTCGCCATTATTTCGCACCTCCCGGAACATAAGCCTGACCGAATTTTTCATTGTAGACGATTTCTTCCATCGGTAAGCGTTTACGCGGTCCTCGCATTTTTGGCGGATAACCGAAGGAAATAACGCTAACGATTTTGTAATCAGCCGGTACAGTCAGCAGGTCCGCGAGTACGGTCTCGTCTCTAACATCCATGGTAATGGCGTTGACCCAGCAACCGCCGAGTTGCATCGCTTGCGCTTGCAACAGCATGTTTTCGATGGCCGCCGAGCAGTCAAACGGCGTATCCCAAACACCTTTTCGACCAACCACAACGATGAGTAACGGCGCCTCTGCTAAGAAAGCGGATACACTTCCGGAAGTCAATTTGTCGAATACGGCCTTTCTCTTCGCCGGATCATCCAAGCCTTCAAAACGGTGATCCATCGTCTTATTGATGTACTCAGCAGTAAAACGCCGACCGCTTCCTATACGCGCTAAGTCACCGATGATTTTCCGCGTTCTATCGTCCTGGACTACAATGAACTTCCATGGTTGGGCATTTTCTCCGGACGGCGCTCTGCGTCCTGCCTCAAGGATCAAGTCCAAATGCTCTTGAGATACAGGATCCGGCAGATAACTCCTGATACTGACCCTTTCAGTGATCAAGCGCGCCATTGTTTTGGAATCTTCTGAAGACAATTCGAGTCCCCTCCCTCCATAATATTAACCATACGTGATTTGATCAACGACTCTATTTTATAACGTTTAGAGCTTGTTTTCAATCCTGAAAGTGATTTTACAGAATTTTTTATTTCTTGTTGCCGCTGGCCGGAACACGTTTCGGTAAATAAGCCAAACTGTAGGTGGGATCAATATTGGCTTCTTTATATTTTTGCTCCAACAATTGATCCAATTCAACCTTTTTGTCATTGAATAAGCTGCGGCCATGCGAGTCAATTCCGACCACTAGTGGTCCCAGATCTTTTACTCTCATCACCCAGATCGCCTCCGGCAAGCCTAAATCGGTCCAATGCACGTCCACGATTTCTTCAATTTGCTGTGCGTATAAAGCGGCGGTTCCGCCGGTCGTATTCAGAAACACTGAACCGACCTCCTGCATCGTGTCAACCGCTGTTTGCAGCATCTGGCCTTTACCGATCGTAGCGCGCACTTTTACTTTTTTGATCAGATCTGAGCCCAGATAGGTGAAACGCGAGCTGGTCGTTGATCCCGCGGACACGGTTTCCCACTTATCGTTTGCATCTTTGCGGACGATCGGGCCGCAATGCCAGATGGCGCCGCTCGCCAGGTCAAAGGGCAATTCCTTGCCTTCATTCAGCATATCTACGGCGCGGCGATGTCCCATATCGCGCATCGTATAGATGTTACCGGTCAGATAAACCAAATCGCCCAATTGCAATTCTCTAATTTGTTCTTCATTCAGCGGAAATGTGAAATGATATGATTTACTCATGCTTATTTACCTCCCAAATGAGGATGGGTGATATATTCAACCCGTCCATCGTTGTAAATGCGGGCTTTCGCATAGCGGCAGGCCCAGCATTGGAAGATGACCGATACCGGCATAACAGCAGTATGCGAACCGCTTAATTCGGCATGAACGCCTAAAGTATACGTTTTGCCGCCAAAGCCCATCGGTCCGAGGTTTAATTCATTAACGGCTTTTTCAATTTCTGCTTCCAGAGCAGCTACATCCGGATCCGGATTACGAGAACCAATCGGATCACGGAACAGAGCTTTCTTCGCAATCGACATGGAGCTGTCGGCAAATCCGCCGATGCCTACGCCGATGATGACCGGAGGACAAGGTTCGCCCATAGAGTCAGCGACAACGTCCAGAACAGCTTTCACTGTCGCACGTCCGACATCTTCACTGGAGAGAACCCAGCACTGGCTGCCGCGCATTTCCGAACCGAAACCTTTGGTCACGGCTAAAATATCCAGATAATCCTTGTCGGGAAGCGTATCCCAATGAACGTAAGGGATACCCCAACCGGTATTCGTGCCGGAATTCTTTTTGGTCAGCGGATTGATAACATTTTGCCGCATCGGTACCGCTGTGGTAGCTTTCTTAATCGCTTCAGTAAACGCTTCGTAAGGATCGCCTTCCACTTGCGCCTTTAAGCCTAGATCAGCGTAAATGATCGGAACACCCGTATCTTGACACATACCGACTTGTTTGTTATGGGCGATGTTAATGTTTTCCATAATCGCTTCGAATTGACCCTTGGCAACTAAAGAATCTTCGATGTCATACCCTTTTTTCAACGCGCGCATAACATCCGGCGGAATCTCGATAGAAGCCTGTTTATAGAGTTCAAAAACGACCGATTCAATAAGGCTTTGACTAATAGCCAATGAACTCACCTCTTCTTATTATTTATTCAATGCTCCAAAAATACTCTTAGCAACCATTTGACGATTGATCGCCGCAATCGAAGTCAACAACGGAATCTCTTTCGGGCAAGCTCTTTCGCAGTTCTGGGCATTGCCGCACTCGGCTACGCCGCCCGGTTCCATCAGGGCTGCCAATCTTTCTTCAGCATCATTTTCTCCGTTGGGCAGCGCGTTCATCAAACGCACTTGCGCAATCGCTGTCGGTCCAATAAACTTCGATGACGGATTGACTTGCGGGCAAGATTCCATGCAACAACCGCAGGTCATGCAACGGCTCAGTTCATAAGCCCACGATCTTGTCTTTTCCGGGAATCTCGGACCCGGTCCTTGATCATGCGTACCGTCAATATTGATCCAGGCTTTGACTCGCTTCAAATTATTGAACATCACTGTACGGTCAATGACCAAGTCACGAACCGCCGGGAATTTGGACAATGGTTCCAAAACAACCGGTTGTTCCAGACGATCGATCAAAGCACTACACGATTGACGTGCTTTACCGTTGATCAGCATCGAACAAGCTCCGCACACTTCTTCCAAGCAGTTGCATTCCCAAACCACAGGCGCCACTTTTTTGCCCGTTGCGTCTACCGGATTGCGTTGGATCTCCATCAAACAAGAGATGACATTCAACGAAGGCCGGTATGGCAAAACAAATTCTTGCCAGTAAGGCGTAGATGATTGACTATCTTGTCGTTTAATCTTTAAGCGGATATCGTTTGGCATGGATGTCACCTCCTCTTAGTACACGCGTGGACGCGGTTTCACGTGTTGAATGTCGACCTCTTCGTAGGAAAGCTTAGGACCGTCTTTCGTGTAATCCGCTAACGTCGTCTTCAGCCAGTTTGCATCATCGCGCTCCGGATAATCCGGCTTATAGTGCGCTCCGCGGCTTTCATTACGAGCCAGCGCTCCCAAAGTAATCACGCGGGACAGTTGCAACATGTTCCATAATTGACGGGTGAACGGTACAACCTGATTGGACCAGCCGGTGCTGTCGGAAACGCCGATCTTCTTCCAGCGTTCAATCAGTTCCAGCAGTTTATCATCCGTTTGTTGCAGACGATCGTTATAACGTACAACGGTTGCGTTCGTCGTCATCCATTCGCCCATTTCACGATGAAGCAGATAAGGATTTTCTGATCCGCTCATCTTGTAAATGCTGGCGTCGAATTCCGCGTTTTTCTTCTGCGCGGAAGCAAATGCTGTTTCCGGCATATCCGCTGTGAGTTTATCCAAGCCTTTAATATAGGCCATAGAGGTATTTCCAGCGAGCTCACCGGCATACATACAAGCCGGCATCGCGTTTCCGCCTAAGCGGTTCGCGCCATGGTACTGGTAGTCGCATTCTCCGGCGGCATACAGGCCGGGAACTGTTGTCTGTTGTTTCTCATCCACCCAGAGTCCGCCCATGGTAAAGTGGACCGTCGGGAAGATCTTCATCGGGACTTTACGCGGATCATCGCCGACAAAGATTTCATACATATCCAGAATACCGCCCAAGCGTTGATTCAGCCAGTTTGGATCCAGATGAGAGAGATCCAGGTAGACCATGTTTTCGCCATCAATGCCCATCTTCATATCTATACAGACTTTAAAGATTTCACGCGTAGCGATATCACGCGGTACGAGGTTCCCATAATTCGGATACCATTCTTCCAGGAAATACCAAGGCTTACCATCTTTGTACACCCAGACGCGTCCGCCTTCACCACGGCAGGTTTCTGACATTAAGCGGTTCTTGTCATCGCCCGGGATGGACGTCGGATGAATCTGAATAAACTCACCGTTAGCGTAGGTCACTTTCTGCTGATAGAGTGCGCTGACCGCGCTACCATTATTGATAATCGCGTTCGTGCTTTTGCCGAAGAGATAACCCAACCCACCCGTTGCCATGATGACGGCGTCGCCACGGAAGGCTTTTACTTCCATCGTGGTCAGATCCTGCAGAACTGCGCCGCGACAAACGCCACCTTCATCGATGATTGCTTCCATGAAATCCCACGGGAAGAGAACTTCGACCTTACCTTTTTCTTCCAGTTTACGTACTTGCTCGTCCAACGTATATAGCATTTGTTGTCCGGTCGTTCCACCGGCAAACGCCACCCGGTTAAATTTCGTACCACCGGCCCGGCGTAAGTCGATAAAGCCTTCCGGAGTACGGTTAAAGGTCACGCCCATGCGGTCCAGCATGTAAATCAAGCGAGGCGCCGCGTCTGTAAAACCTTTAACAACGGTCTGATTTGCTAGAAAGTCGCCGCCATACACGGTTTCTTCAAAATGGTATTTCGGCGAATCACCCTGGCCCAGAGTATTAATAGCTCCATTAATACCCCCCTGAGCACAGGCTGAATGTGATCGTTTCGGTGCGCAAAGGGAAAATACCTTGACCGTAGCCCCTTGTTCAGCAGCGCGAATTGCAGCCATTAAGCCGGCGAGTCCGCCTCCGATCACTAGTACTTGTGGTGCGCTCATGCTCTTACCTCCTATCGAAGATCTGCTAGAATATATTTTTTCCTAAAAACGCTAACATCGAGTTCAGGCCATAAAGAGTGAATACGATACAGATGATCCAAGATAAATAATTGACAACTTTTTGGCTCTTAGCGCCAACGGTGATTCCCCAGGTAATACAGAATGTATAAATCCCATTACCGAAGTGGAACGCCGCACAGAACAGCCCGATCAGATAGATCGCAAAGACGATCGGATTCGTGAATTGCCCTGCAATCCAATCAAACGAGAGTTCCGGAATCCCAAAAAAGATTTCGCCATATCTGAAAACAAACACATGGTAGATTAAGAAGAGAAACGCGATAATCCCCGTCAACCTTTGGAATAAATACATCCAGTTACGATAGAATCCATACCGGCCAACATTAGATTTACCAGTCCACCAAATAACCAGCCCATAAACGCCATGAAAGATCAGCGGAATGAAAATAATGGCCCATTCATACACCCAAATATTGGGGAATCCACGCATAACTTCAATGACCGTATTATAGACCCCGCCCCCTTTAGCGGCTGCCGAGTTGAGCGTCATATGCACAAAGAAAAAGATGCCCAACGGGAGCACGCCCGCTAATGACTGTAACTTTCGGAGGACAAAAGAACGATAGCTTGCCATTGTATCCATACCTCCTTTTAGATTGGTTTTTCCGAGTAGTTTAATTTTACCCCTTGTAATTCCTGTAAAAGATAAATGATATCGTCGTATTTCCCAGCTACATATACTCCGGCCCTCTTCAATCTCATCGGGCATTTGTGATCGCAGCTTCCAACTGAACTGGCTTGGAAACCGAATCCATCCTTTTGGGGCATACACCCTGCGAATCTATCTGCAAGCGCTACAATCAACGGTTTGGAAAACCCACCTTGCTCGATAAACTCCACGATCTCATCTTGCGCAAGTAACCCTTGTTCACAAAACAGGATAACGGCTTGTGTCTGCGGATCCTTTTCAAAGAGAGCCAACAATTCTCGTGCTGTCGTCCCAATCAAGGCGCCCTCGCCGATATTTACTGCCGTACTGACGCCCAAGCCCGCTTTTTTTACCATATAAGCCGTTTCAGCGGTCATACCCGCATTGCTGGATATCACGCCCACACAGCCTGGAGCAAAGAATCGCTCTGCGCTGCCTCCCCCGATTGATCCCAGCTTCACTCTTGCCGCAGGGTCAATCAATCCAACGGTATTCGGCCCGATTAATCTGGCCTCAACAGCCCTGATCTCATAAATCACCTTAAGCATATCATGCGCCGGTATGTTTCCCGTGGGAATGACGAGCAGTTTAATATCATTCGCTAACGTTTCCCGTACAGCATCTAAAGTAACAGCAGGCGATACATAGATCAACATGGTATTGATAGCGTGGGCTTCTACAGCCTGGCGAATCGTATCATACACCGGGATTTCTTGCAAGGTTTCACCTTTTCTCCCAGGCGCGATTCCGGCCAATACTGACGTGCCATATCTTTTCATGTCTTTGACCATCGCCAAGGCGTCTAAGCCAGCGATTCCGGCAATACCAACACGCGAATCCCTATCGACTAATATCCCCATGTTACCACCTATCTGGCCTAGAGCTGTTTCATCCTATCAGCCATTTTCTGAGCAGCCATGGTCATTGTAATTTCTTCGCCATAGTACTCTACGCCTGCTGTGGTAAATATCTCTCGGCCTATCTGATCGTTCACCCCGGCCAGCCTCACCAATACCGGAAATCCGCATCCTTTATGTTCTTCTTGCAACGCTCTGGCTATTCCTCTAGCCACGACATCCACTTGCATATCGTTAGCAATCCCAGCACAGACGAATAATCCTTTCACTCCGGGTTGAGCTAGCATCACTTTCGCCAGGCCATAAACCTTGCGCTCAGACGGGTTGCCGTTCAAAGCGAGAAAATTCGCCGGCCGGCCGCCATATTGCAGTAAGGTGTCCAGCATGAGCAAACTTCCGCCGCAGCCTCCGCACATGAAAGCAATGTCTCCGTCGCTCAGTTCCATGAACATCACGGCCCCGCGATACGGATCCGCCTCATTGACATCAGCGATGTTCTTTTCTAATGCCGTTAAGGGGCGATGATACTCGGAGTCATGACCCATCTGAACCAGGTGGTTCAGTTCGGGATGACGGAACAGAGCAGCCTCATCAATGACCATGTCTACGGAAATAATGCGAACCTTGCTGTCTTTGGTGATGACCAACGGATTGACCTCCAGCATATTGCAATCATACCTGCAAAACACCTGATACAATCTGGTCAAAATCGCTGTTGCATCCCTTAGCACTGATCCGCTCAGGCCCAAATCCGCCCATATTTCCTTAGCCACAAAATCAGGCAAGCCTTTATAAGGATTTAAATGAACTGATCTGATTTTTTCCGGGTTACGTAAAACGATCTCCTGATAGTCGACTCCACCAGCCGCACTCACCATAACGACCGGGCATTTCAATCCCTGATCGATGCTTATAGAGACGTACAATTCCTGGTCAGTATTTACTTTCTCGCGCACAAGCACTTTTTTTACCGGATACTGCTCGATGGATGAACTCAACAATGTCTTGGCGTTCAACTCCGCCTGCTCCGGCTCATCGGCAAAGACGAGAGCGCCCGGCTCTCCTCTTTTACCGACGGGAGCCAAAGCTTTCAAGACAACGGGTACGTTTAGATTTTCTGCTACTTGCTTCGCTTCTTCAGGGGTATCCACATAGTCAAAACGAGGAACCGGGAGCTTGTTCTCAACAAGAATACGCAACGCGTCATTTTCTAATAATCGAGCCAATTTTACCCCACTTCACTCATTTCCACAGACTGTGTTTTAAAGCACTCTGTTTATTTTGTGGACGCCAGAAGTTTTCTGGCTCTTTCAACGACCGGTGGGTCAATCATTTTGCCATCGACTGTGATAACGCCGATATTTTCCGCTTGCGCCTTGGCAAAAGCTTCGACTACGCGGGTAGCAAAATCAACCTCTGCCTGCGTCGGCGAGAAGGCTTCGTTGATCACCGGAACTTGCTTGGGATGAATGGCGAACTTCGCCAGGAAACCCATTTGACGGCTGCCGCGACATTCGTTCGCTAAACCTTCTTCATCATTCAGATCCGAGAACACGGTATCGATAATATTGACTTTAGCCGCTGCTCCCGCCAAGACTACCAAACCTCTGGCGTGGGCCAATTCGATGCCTTCACGGGAACGGCTGGTGCCGAGATCCAACGTGAAATCTTCCGCACCGAAGGAGACTCCTTCAATCCGGTCGGATGAGGTGACGATTTCCAAAGCCTTCAGGACGCCCAGACAGGTTTCTACGATCGCATGAATCTTGATCTTTTCCGTAATGCCTCTTTCTTGCTCCAATGTTTCCAGCAAGGCCGAAACCGCTGTGATATCATCCTTGGATTCAACCTTAAGCACCATAACGGCATACAGTCCGGGATAAACAACAGCCCGCAAATCTTCTCCCGTCATCTTGGTCGCCAAGGCGTTAACCCGTACATATACCGGTTTCGCCGGCAACCCTTCCTGCAAGGTTTTGCCAATCAGCTGGCGCGCCGCCGGTTTCTCAGACGGCGGTACGGCGTCTTCAATATCCCATACGACGCCGTCTGCTTGAGATTCGGCATTTACAGATTTTACCACCATCTTTTCCTTATGGCCTGGTACAAACAGTACACTTCGGATCCTACCCACGATTAACCCTTCTTTCCCCATACTCATTGACAAGTACTATAGACTAAACTTATTTGATTGCGTTGTCAACGATCTTTTTGAATTCAGCTTCGGTCAGGAGGCGTTTGGTTTCATAAGCCTTCGCCTTGACTTCATCCAGCATCGCGTTCGCTTGTTCCGTGGAGACATTGTCGTAACCGTATTTTTCCAGATTGATCCAGATCGAGTCGATACCGCTGTTTTTACCGATCACAACCTGAGCTTCTTTATGTCCGATCAGATCCCAGTGAATCGGGAAGACTTCCACCGGATGCGTATCCTTCGTATTCTTGAACCAACTGGCGATAATTCCAGACTCTACGTTAAAAATGTCATCGCCGATGAGTCCTTTATTCGGCTGCGCCGTGAATCCGGAAATTTCCTGGACCAACTTGGACAGCGGATAAATCATCTTGTAGTTCAGTTTTGTGTCAATGCCATACATGGTTAACAGAGCAATGGCTACATCCTCATAAGCGGTGTTCCCAGCGCGTTCGCCGATCGCCGAAACCGTGGAATGTACCACAGACGCGCCGTTCGCCAGACCGATCAGGGTATTGGCCGTGCCCAGACCCACATCATCATGGAAATGCAGTTCGATCGGTTTCTTGATGCGTTTCTGGAAAGATTTGATCATGTAGGGGATCGCGTGCGGGGACAGTCCGCCAAAGGTATCCACCATAACCAAGGCGTCCATATGACCTTCCGCGGCCACACGTTCAATCAAGTCGAGCACCCAGCTCAGATTCGCACGGCTGAAATCGATCGGGAAGAAACAGGTATACAAACCATATTCCTTCGCTTTCAGCGTCGCTTTGATCGAGGATTCAATCGCTTTTTCCAAAGGCCATTTATACGCTTCCTTGATCAGGTGGTCACTGGAAGGAATTTCGACGACAATCCCCTTCACGCCACAGTCCGCCGCTTTCTCCACATCAGAAACCATACATCTGGCGAAAGCAAAGATTTCAGGTCCCAGATTCATATTGACGATCTCTTTAATCGCTGCGGCATCTTGCGGCGACACGGCCGGCATACCGGCTTCAATACGATGAATCCCCGCTTGGGCGAGTCCTTCGGCAATCTTAATTTTCTCCTCTTTGCGGAAGGTCAATCCTGCCTGTTGTTCTCCATCTCGCAATGTTACGTCATGGAATTTGATCTCGGGCGCAAATGCAAAATCTTTGGTTACTTCCGGTTCGTAGTTCAAAGGACTAACGAACCACTGGTCGGTATGCCACTTGCTCATGTTCCATCCTCCTTAAATTCTTACACGGCTACTAACCATAATTATTGCAAAAATCGTGCCAGAAAACAAGGGCTTTCACAAAAGCTTTTTTTCTGTACGACAGATTGCCTGTCAAATATTTTATCAAAGGACAACGTAGTAGGTATAAAGAATTTTTCTACTCTTCTTTTTTCAGGATCTTTAACAGCGTCGGCCGGCTAATCCCCAGCTTCAATGCCAGTTCACTCTTGGTTAACGGAACGCTCAGCGCCATCTTCTGAACGATTTCCGTCTCCATCTCTTCCAGTGTCCCGAGCTTTACCCTCACTTCATTTTCGCGGGCTAAGTGTGTGGCTCCGCCTTGGGTCTGTTCAAATTCTTCTTCCACTAGATCCAGTAAGATCCTTGGCGCGTCTTCCTCCGTATCCGCTAAAACGACGCATCGCTCAATCACATGCTCTAATTGCCGGATATTGCCCGGCCAGGGTAACGTACTCAAACGTTTCACTACGAGCGGCGGCAGGGTGATCATATCTTTATGGTACTTAGCGCAAAAGCGATCCAGCATCCATTGCGCCAATTCCGGAATATCCTCCCGCCGCTCTCGCAGTGGAGGTATGGTGATCGTCAGCACATTCAGCCGATAGTATAAATCTTCGGCAAAAGCCCCTTTACTGATCAATTCTTCCAGGTTTTCATTGGAAGCGGCGATCACGCGCAAATCAATCGGAATCACCCGGGCGCTGCCGATACGGCGAACCTCTTTCTCCTGCAATACCCGCAACAGATTCGCTTGCACTTCCGGCTTAATCTTCCCGATTTCATCTAAAAAAATCGTGCCGCCGTGCGCTAATTCAAACAAGCCCGGCTTGCCGCCTTTGCGGGCCCCGGTAAAGGCCCCTTCTTCATAGCCGAACAACTCGCTATTCAACAAATTATCGTCCAGCGAGGCGCAATTGACCGCTACGAACGGGCGGTTCCTGCGCACCTTATGACTGTTATGCATACTCTGGGCAATTAACTCTTTGCCTACACCGCTCTCGCCCCGAATGAGCACCGTGCTTTCCGTATCGGCAAATTTCTTCGCCTTGGCGATGATACCCGACATCTTATTACTGACGTGCCGAATCTCGTCAAAAGTAAATTTCGCCACGAATCCCCGCGCATACATCTCGCGGCGTACCTTACTCTCTTCTTCCTGGATCTTCGTTACGTCTTTAAACGTAACCAAAATCCCATCCGAGCGTGATTTAAAGGTTAGCGGCACTTTATTGACCAATAATGTGGCGTCCCGGATCTGATGGATAAACCCCAGTTGTTCTTCCGGCCCATCAAACATCTCGGTCAAAGATTTTTTATAGCTAAAATCACTTAATGGCCGGCCGATCATCTTGGCCGCATCCAACCCGAAGAGCTTGGACGCAACAGAATTAAAGACCGTAATGCGCTCATTTTGATCCATCGCCATGATACCCTCGTGCGAATAATGCAGGATGGCTTTCAGCTGCTCAGCCTTTTCTTGTTCCCGTCCCTTGGTCTCCACGATATCTTTGGCGCGAACCAAAGCCTGATATACCGTCTGTACGCTGGGTAGCAACGGCACATGCCAGATGCCGATCTTCTCAGCGACCTGCGCGCCGCTCTCCCCTCCGCCGACCAGAACCTCTATCCCATCGGTTTTAATTTTTTCTGTTTGCAAGTTAAATTCGTTCCAATTCGTATAAAAGTACGTCTGCGTCGATAGTTTCATAATACCGTTAACCTGTTGACTGGCTTCCAACTTCGGTACGTCAGAAATCATCAGCCCGATTCTCTCACCCAACTGACTCGCCTGATGCAATGTGAGCATAAGGTCATAGTCCGTCGTATCAATACTGATCAACGGAACGTCTAAGATTTCCCGCTTCATCATTTCCAGCGTAGCCCCACGGCTGACAATCGCCCAAATGAATTCTTCTCTTCTCTTTAACAGGCCTCTGACCAGGTTCACTGCGTCTTCCAGCGCCGACTCTTGGATAATCACCTTCAAATCCAGTTCTGCCGCTAATTCTTTCGAAATCCTGGTCACCTGACTATGTGGCGATGTTAAGACGACAATACCCCGCATCTGTGACATTTTCCTCCCGGTTCCGCTATTACCCTATTGGGGTAATCTTTATTATTTATTTTATTATTTATTATTTTCTTATTTTTACGCGATAAAAGCAAGTGTTTGTCTGATAAACTGCCGATAAAAATTTAACGAACATAGTCAAAATATACTGCTTAACAGCAAATTTGGCAAGTATAAGATAAACTTTGCCGCTAAGTCTGCGGCCCAGCTAGGGCGAACTCAGGGGTAATCCACCCTCAAACAAAAAAATCCCACGGAAATCACGGGAACATTTTCGACGTTCTCGAGCATGGGACGGTTTACCAGCAGTACAAGGCGCAAACGCGCGACCTGATATTGTGAGGCCTGAATAATTGTTCTATGATTCATCCCATTCTTCAAAGTATATCTTCGTTTCATCATCAAGCTCATTCGCTTATCATAGCCTTTGCAGAAGGCGCACTACTTTGACTGGATATAAATAACGGTTGGGATAGCCGCCGTTACTCTCGCTCCACACGCAACCGTCACTCAAAATTGAAAACACATTACACAGCGGTATCCTCCAAGAATCATTGATGAAGAATTATCCAATCCCCAAAATTTTCTCGCAGATTTTTCATTCTGCCTATTGATAAAAGCGTATCCTATCATTCTCACTCCTGACACGGGTGGGTATGTCGTATCTGTTCCAGACCTTGAATAAACACGCAGGGCGATGATCTGTCCGAGGCTCTTTACAAGGGCGAGCGATATGACGTATGAAAGAACCAATATCACGCTCCTGCGCTGTCTCAAAAACCTTGCCCATGACGCCGGATTGAACCTTTCGCAGGAATTGCAATCCCGCTTGAAAGAGGTTCTGCACGTTTCCGAATGATAGACGGCTGCGGTTCAACTGCCCGCCAGCTTTATGCCCTTGTAACCTTTGTTTTCCTAAACTTTTGAGATAAAAACCTTTTTCTAAACGCAAACCATAACATGCCGATGCTCAAATTTAATGCCATTCGCGAGTTTTACTGCCGTCAGACCAAGTTACTTCGTACTCACTTGGTGCAGCAACTACGGCGGCAATGGCTACACACGCTAACAGCACATCTCCAACCAATCGTAGAACTGACCTCGAGCGCAAAAAAAGGGGGGGCAAATGCACAGCGTCACGCCGAGCAGTATCACATACACTTATGACGCAAGTCAAGACACTCTCACAATCGGCGACACAAGCGTGAACTTAGAGTTCAAAAGCAAAGGCAGCCCGAGCGTTGTTGAAGCGTTAGGCGGCATTCACGGTGTTGCTTTTATCAGTGACATAAAAGCCGCTGTTGGCAAAATATTACCTGATGTACCGAACGATGACGGTACATACACGCTCCAATGCACCGTAGACGATGGCGTTGCGGCGTATCGTTGGGTATAAAAGGAAGGTGCGCGCATGACGCTGACCGAAAAATTACTACCGAAAGTCAAGGCGAATTTAATCCTACAGCACGACGAGGACGATAAGTTGACTCGCGGTTACATCCGCGCCGCCGTCGGATACGCCGAAAGCTATCAGAAACGGAAATACCGAACGAAACTGCCGCCGACCACCGAGCAAGCCGTCATAATGCTGTCGTCCCACTTTTATGAAAGCAGGGACGGCAGCACAGGCGGCTTTTTTGCTGACGCAGCGGCGGCGGGCGAGTTGGTATGGGAAACGGTGAACCGGCTGCTCGCGACGGATAACAATGGAAAGTGTGAAATGGGGCTTATTGAAAAGAGTAAATACCGCCATTCTCAAGAACGCTATTCTACAAACTAACACAAATATCAAGTTAAGTTGTTGTATATTCCCAAAATTACTTTCTGGCGTTGAAGATTTGTTTTATGACCTCAAAAATTCCCTTGACAATTGCAAACATCATTTTCATTACTTCTTGTGCAACCTCAGATGAAATATCTCCTCTTGACATAGTCAATCTCCTCTCGGTTATATTTTTATGAATGGGCTGTCAGCTTTTTTAAGACAGCCACATGTCATCATCGTCGCCACGGTTCTATCATTCCGATAGAGCCAATCCTCACAGCACATGAGCGGATCTCCTGATGCCACCATGAAAGCTGCCAGCGTAAAAATCTCTTGCCATTCGCTGGGAAATGCTTCTTTGAGACAACGACCCTTTCTGAGATATTGCGGAGAAAATAAGCAAACCCATAAGCTTTTGCGGTCGAACCGAGTACATCATCTACTGAAAATTGTATCTGGCTGTTCGAGATAGGAAGCAGCTTTCCCTCTCTCCTGTTTACTCCAAAAAACAGCGTGAAAAGAGCGGCAAGGCATTTGAAAAGCGGATATACGACAGACGGGCATAGCTCAGCGCCCTCCCGCCCGCCGGACAGCCACAGGAGGCCACATAAAAAGCGCGCAGGAGATGGGTATTATACCCAATACCTACGCGCTGTTATTCACATACAAAACTCGCGTCTGAACGCATAACTGTACGCTTATTCAGCGTTTTTCCACAGAATCCCTGGCCTGCCAGCAACTTGTCAAGGAAAAATGAATACGATATACTGATAATGCTGTGGCGGCGGGTTTATCCCGTATTTGTAGGCGTCGTCTCGAAACATTCTTCCTACATTCGCCGTGTGGTGCTGCTAACACCTCACGGTCGCTGCGGCCCTCTCTATGTGGCCTCATGCATCAAATATAAAGCATCTGGCAAAATATTGCAAGGATATTCGACAAATTGGTTTCTTCAAGCCGGGACGATAAAATTATGACCTGATGATAATTTTACAAAGTAGTTTTCAAAGTAAAACCCGCTCCTGTATTTGTGAAGCGGGTTTGCGTTACATGCCAAACAAGTCCGAATGCGTACCGGTGCGTTCAAGATAGAGCAGCAATTCTCCGTCGTCGATTTTGTAAATTAACAGCCAGTCAGAAGTGATACGGCACTCGCGCTAGCCGTTCCAGTTTCCGATCAGGAGATGATCAAAGTTATGCGGCGGTAGGATTTCGCCATTTGCTAACTTAGCGACAATATCCTTGAATAGTTGCGTGTCATAGCCGCGCTTTTGCGAGAGCTTGAGCTGCTTTTTGATCCTTGTTGAATAACGCGGACGGTGCTTCATATACCGAGTTCCTTCCACAGGTCTTCTAAGTTATCGAATGGCTTACTGTATTCGGTTTCGGGCAAGGGAGAAATGAATTGATAATCGTCCTCACGTACATTGAACGGCAGTCCGTGAACCATAATGGACTTATGCAGGAAAATGTTTATTGCTTCGCTTAGATTCAAACCGAACGCGGCAAATGTTTGCTCGGCCTGTTTTTTGATTTCCGGATTAACGCGAATGTTGTAGTTCGTGGTTTTCATAAGATCATCTCCTTGCTGCCACTATACGCCTTTTTCATGCACAATGTCAATATTAATGAGCGAGGTAGGCTCGCGACCGCCGCTGGCAAGGTGCTGGGGTTTTTGTTGTGTCAACCGCTGACCTGGCCCATATCCTCCCTCTGTTATTATCAAAAATAATAATATAAACCAAAAAATCTAAAGTATGATTGATATTATTCCATCGCCATGATATCCTAAGAAATTAGGATACACCGAACAATGTGATCATACATTCCTAATATTACGCAAGGAGATGACTTGTTTTGCCAACCTCGACACTCTTACTATCCAGTCTATCCATTTATCGCGCCATTACCACTGATCCGACCGTCAGCGCCTGGATCGATCTGATGGACGCGATTGACGATGCTAACCCGAAACGCGTCGTCCTGACCTATCATCAATTCAGCGCTTTAGCGGCTACCCATGGATGGACGGATCTATTGCTGGATCTGATCCTGAACGACGATAACATTTTTTCCCGGGCTGCCTCCAAAGGTCAGAATCAAGTCAGTCCAGCCCTGAAGAAGCTGGTGATTCACGACCTGGCCCTGCTGGAAGAAGCCGCCAACATCAAGCCTCGGGAAGTCAAAGAATTAATCCTGTCCCTCTTTCAGAAAACAGGTTTCAACACTCATGTTCCCTCTGATCATCCGCTCCATCCCGTCAATTGGCCGGAATGGGAAATGCGCAAGGAAGACGCTCCCGTATCCGCCGGCGCCGCGCCTGACGCCTATACTGCCGCCGGCTGGCTAGTGCAAAAACGCCAAGATACGAAGACCTACTTGCAGGAAAACTCCTGGCAAACCTGCGTTGGCATTCTGACCGCGTTCTACGCGCGCGTAGGCTGCGGCATCTTCGGGCAATACGCTGCGGCGCGCTGGGTCACTGAGGACGGGCACGCGAACTTAATCGGCATCGCGAATCCCGATCCCGTCCGCATGGAGCAGCTGATCGGCCTGGAAAACGAAAAACGCATCATCGCCGAGAACACCGAGCATTTACTGGCCGGATTTCCCGCGAATAACATGCTGCTCTACGGCTACCGCGGCACCGGTAAATCTTCGATGGTCAAATCCTTATTACAAACTTATGTGGAAAAAGGCTTGCGCATCGTCGAAATCGCCAAACGGGATTTAAATGATTTCACCCGTTTGTGCAACTTCCTGGAAAACGAACCCGGCAAATTCATCATGTTCATTGACGACCTGTCTTTTGACGAGAACGAACCGGAATACAAAGCGCTGAAAACCATTCTGGAAGGAACCATCGCCGCCAGACCCGCTAACGTGGCCGTCTATGCGACCTCCAACCGGCGCCATCTGATCAAAGAAACCTATGCGGATCGTACAGATGAAGTCTTTGCTCAGGATGTTCTACAGGAAAAGCTGTCCCTGTCCGACCGCTTCGGCCTGATCGTGACCTTCCCCTCGCCGGATCAGGAGAGTTTCCTGTCGATCATCGAAACCTTGGCCGATCAACACGACCTGCAGATTGGCAAGAAGGAACTGCGTCAGATGGCGCTGCGTTGGGAAATGTGGCATAATGGACGTTCCGGCCGCACCGCACGCCAATTCATTGACAATCTGATCGCCGCACAAGCGAGCGGCAATATTCAGGATATGATTCAGCAGGAGACCGGCGATAACGCCTAACCTGCTATCAAACCCTATACGCAAGCGCAGATACAGCCGCATGGATTTTCTGATCCCATGCGGCTGCGTTAATCTTGCCGCAACGGTACATAACCCGTCTCTTCCACGAGACTCTGGCCTTGCGGCGAAAGTATCCAGTCAATGAACTGCTGGGTGTTTTCCGCCCGCCGCTCTTCTATTTCTGTGCGCGGTTCCCTAGTAACCGTCACCACATAAAAGTCGTCCGCCAAGGGATACTCTCCACTGGCTATCGTAGCAACCGTTGGCGCGACTCCATCGATCGAAAGCAGTTTCACATCCTCGCCACCCTGCATATCGCTAAGATAATAACGGAAAGAGTACCCCAAGGAATGCCGGTAATTCTTGTAGTCGGCGACGACCCGATGCATACCGCCCATTGTACTATAGATATCCTTTTCCGGCGCAGGCATCAAAGATACATCGCCCATGAGCTGTTGCAGCGCACTCTGGCTGCCAGCGTTTTCCGGACGTTGATAGGCACGGATCGTTGCATCACTGCCGCCTAGTTCACTCCAGTTGGTGATCCGGCCGGAATAGATGCCGCTGATATCTTCTGAGGCAAGATTGACGATGCTGTTCCTCCGATTGACGAAAAATACGAAAGCTTCCCGGCCGATCGGCGTCAGGTTCAATGTTAACCCCTGAGCGCGAGCCTGCGCCGCTTGTGCTTGCGATACGCCAGCCACAAAGATCATATCGGCCTGCTCAGCGAGCAAATGTTCAAAAGCCTCGCTGGTTCTGGAACAGACGACCGTAGCCAGGCCATCGTCATACTTACTATCATAGACATGATAATCCGCTTCCGGATACGTGGCGCGCACGAAAGCGGCGTACATCGGGTACAACGCCGTCGCGCCGTCCAACCGGGGCAGCGGATACTGTAATTGCAAGGCAGACAGTTCAGCGAGTACCGCAGCCTGAGTCCCTTCCGCGAAAGGTTCATAGGCTATAAGATTGATTTCATCTTCGCTGGCTCTGATTTCGACAATATTGTCTTGATACGCGTTAACGCCCACGACCCCCAGCGTGAAAATCAAGAGTACGCCCGGAATAACCAGAATTACAACGCGCCTCACCTTTGCGCGAAAATGTTGCCAAAGCAACAAAAGCCCGAGCAGCAATAAACCAGCGCACCAAACATTGGCCAGGATGAATCCGCTCCATCCATAGAGGTCAGGCAAAATCAACACCGCTATAGACCAAGCAATAAACAGTACAGCGAGACACAGCATCGTTCCGCTGATTCTCCAGACGAGTTTATTCTTTAGACGAGATCCGACAATCATCAGGATGAGCAGTACAAGCAAGAGACCGCCTATCTGCGTTAACCTCATAAAAACCACCTCGATTCCTCTCTGTCATTCTAATTGAATTCTAGGTAATAAGCAAAATGAGCAGCGGCGGCCATCTCATACCCAAACGTCATTTATCGATATTCGATAATAATTTATTGATATTTCTACATTTGCTTGCTATACTATGTGTAGCTGCCGCAAGATCCGTAAGGAGTTTAACGGCATAGCGAAGAAAAAGCGAGACACACGATGAAACACGCCCTTCTGATCACAGTATCCAGCGCAGAAATCAAAGCCATTCGTCAAACCCGCTATATCAAATTCCAGCAGTGTACAATGCCTTACCTGGCAGGGTTATTTCCCCAGGATTGGCAGATCACCCATATTGACGAGGAAACGGAGCCGGTTGATTATCATGGTTCCTATGACCTGGCCGGCTTGACTTTTCATACGCCATGCTGCTATCACGCCTATGAAATCGCCGATAAATTCCGCAGCCAAGGCGTCACCGTCATCATGGGCGGCCCGCACGTTACTCTGGTCCCGGATGAGGCGGCGGCTCATGCCGACAGTATCTTTATCGGGGAGGCGGAAAATACCCTGCCGCAATTTCTGCGCGATTTTGCCCAAGGGCAGATCCGGAAACGCTACGCGGACGACGGAACGGTCGATTTAGCTTGTGCGCCATTGCTGCAAAAACAGCATTTCCATCGTGCCGATCATACCGCCGGTACAATGTTTGCCACACGCGGCTGTCCAAATTCCTGCGAGTTCTGCACCATTCGCTGTATGTACAACAACCAGTTTCGCAAACGGCCTCTGGCTGATGTCGCACAGGACTTTTCCGCGTTGCAGGGAAAAGTCGTTGTTTTTTGGGACGATAATATCTCCGCCGACCTGGAGTACGCCAAAGAAATGTTCCGTCAGATCACACCCTATAAAAAGTGGTGGACATCACAAGCCGGCATTCAGGCCGGTGAGGACGAACAGTTTTTACAGCTAGCCTACGACAGCGGCTGCCGTCACTTATTTATCGGATTTGAAAGTATCTCGCAAATGTCTTTGAATGCAGCCAATAAATCATTCAATCAGGTAGAGCGCTACCGGGAGATCATCCGGAAAATTCACGCTCACGGGATTTCCATTCAAGCCGGAATAGTTTTTGGTTTTGATTGCGACACGCCCTCCGTATTCGCTGAAACCCTGGATTTTCTGCGGAAAAATGGCATTGACCAAGCGACCTTTAACATGCTGACACCCTATCCCGGAACCCCGTTATTCACCCGTCTGAAGGCGGAAGGACGCATATTAACGGAGGACTGGTCAAAATATAACAGTCGCACAGATGTGGTGTTTCAGCCCAAGCATATGACGCCGCAACAGTTAATCGACGGATTTAACGATGTGAATCAGAAGTTCTATCGCTTGTCTCATATTGTGCAACGCATCGCCCGTTCCAGAACGAATTGGTATTGGACGCTGCCGCTAAATGTCATTTACAGCATGCTGCTTACCTGGAGGCGATGGAAGAGATGTTAATATGGGCGTTTTCTTGACGCGGCAAAAATAATAACGTAAAATATAATTGCCAAGCGGAAGTGGCTCAGTGGTAGAGCATTGGCTTCCCAAGCCGAGGGTCGCGGGTTCGAA
>JAITOV010000158.1 GCA_031289735.1 Peptococcaceae bacterium | reverse complement strand
CAACGCCGTTCAGCTTATGAGCAACGTCAGAGGCAGCTCGCTGCTTTTCTTTGCGCGCATGCTCCATGGCTTCATTCTGAGCCAGCATATTGTGGATCTGCACTTCAAACAGCCCGCCCCAGCGCAAAGCATAATCCAGCACCTTCCCGGGGTTTTTCGTATGGATATGGATCTTCACCAGTTCCGGTTCGCCGACCACGAATAAACAATCTCCCTGAGACTTCAGATCCTTACGCATCTGTTCAATCCGCAAACCGTCCCCTTTGACCAGGAATTCGGTACAATACGGGAACTCCAGCGCATCCAGCGTTAAAGAACCCTCCGCTAATGGCGTAGTCCCCGAGAACTCCACCGTATCCAGAAAGTCCGCTGTGTCCAAGTAGGTGATCTTCTCCTGCGGTATCCTTCCTTCTAAAGCGGCAATCCAGCCGCCCAGAATAATCAGAAAACCTTGACCGCCGGCATCGACAACGCCTGCCTGCTTTAATACCGGCAGCATTTCCGGTGTTTTCATTAAGGCAATCTGGCCCCGGCGTACCGCTTCACGTAGCGCTTCCACCGGCGTACCGCCTTGCGCGGCCTTCACCTGCGCACCCTTAGCCGCTTCAAGAGATACCGTCAGGATCGTCCCTTCCACCGGTTTCATCACAGCTTTATAGGCCGTATCCACACCGGAGTGCATCGCCTGAGCGATCTGTCTGGCGTCCGCCTCGCGCAGTCCTTCCAGGCTCTTAGCCATACCGCGCAACAACTGTGACAAGATCACCCCGGAATTACCTCTGGCGCCCATCAAGGAACCGGAGGAAACAGCAGCGGCAACCTCGGAGACGGTTTTCCCTGTGACCGATTCCGCTTTCTTCGCGGCGGATTGAATCGTTAGAAACATATTGGTTCCCGTATCCCCGTCCGGCACAGGAAACACATTTAAAGCATCTACGTCCTGCCGTCTATCTTCAAGCGCCTGAACACCGGCACAGATCATCTGTTTCCACTGCTCGCCGCTGACAGTCACATTTGATAATCCAGATCCTACACCCTCTGATCCCAAAGCCGCTTGCCTCCCACTCCAAATTTATCCAGTTATTCTAAGATGCGGACGCTCTCCACATTGATATTGACCTTATTCACGGTAAAGCCGGTCAAATTCTCCACGGTATAGCGCACACGTTCCATGACGTTGGTAGCGACTTCCGAGATTCTGGTCCCATACCCGACAACGATAAATAATTCAATCGTTACTTCATTTTCCTCGATCTCCACGACAATGCCCTTGGACAGATTCTCCCGGCCCAGTAGTTGAACCACTTTATCCGAACTTTTTCGCGATGACATACCAACCAAGCCATAGCATTCAATCGCCGCCGCGCCGGCAATGGTGGCAATCACACTTTCGGAAATATCTATTGAACCATAATCATTACGTATTTCTTTCCCCATTCTTAGGACCTCCTTATCGGTATTGTCCACACTGTCTCTATTCTACCAAGTTACCAAATATTATTCAACATGAACCAAGATTTAAACTTGCTAAACATCCGCTGGTTTGTTAGAATGTAAAGGTATGATTTTAGGTACAAAGGAGGGAATCAATATGGGCAATGTATGCGCTGTCTGCGGCAAAGGGGTTACTACCGGTATGCACGTCAGCCACTCACATATTCGCACGAAGAGAACTTGGAAACCAAATCTGCAAAGAGTACGCGCACTCGTTAACGGTACTCCCGCCCGGATCAAGGTTTGTACCCGTTGCTTGCGTTCCGGTAAGGTTCAACGCGCTGTCTAATCAGCACTGCGGATCTTCAGCAACTCTTCCCGGCTGAATAAATATCGTTCATTACAGAAGTGGCAGACAACCTCCGCTTCCCCTTGAGCGATCAAGTTGGCGAGTTCTTCGTCCCCCAAGCTGGCCAGTACATCGGTCAGCTTTTGTTTTGCGCAGGAACAGGTGAATTGCACGGAGGTCTTTTCCTGTACGCGGTAGGGCAGCGTCCCCATGCAGCGATCTACATAAGCTGACATATCTTCATCTTCCGCCACTAAAACGCTGATCCCCGCGCCCAAGCGCGCCACGCACGCTTCCAAGGCTTGCAGCGTACTCTCATCCGCTTCCGGCAGCGGTTGCAGCAGCAGTCCGCCGGAACCGGCCACATGCAGATCCGTCTCTACCAGTACACCGAGCAAGACAGCGGAAGGGATCTGTTCTGAATGCAACAGATAGTGGGCGAAATCCTCCGCGATCTCCCCGCTGATAATCGGTACCGTACCGGTATAATACGCGCCATTGTCCATCGGCCGGCTGACAGCGAATTCCCCCTGACCCACAACAGCGGCTACATCCAGTTTGCCTGGACGTTTCGGCGGCGCGTCCGCTTGAGGGTTTTGCGCATAGGCGCGCACTTGACCTAAGCGGTTGCCTACGGCAAGCGCGCCACGCAGCGGTCCGTCGCTCAGTAATCGCGCCGTGATATCCCCAGCGTTCTTAAATGTCGCGCCCAACAGTAGCGTTCCGGTCATCAAGCGTCCCAGCGCCGCTATCGCGGCCGGCGCCGCCTGATGCCTGATCCGCGCCTCTTCGACCGTATGCGTCGTCCTGGCGGCGACCCAACGAGCCTGCCCGTTACATAATGTTCCCATCCACATTTCGTCTTGTCTCATCTGTATCCACACCTATCTGCTCATATTTTCTGTGCGTAATGATGGATCACCCAGAGTGTTCCCTGGTGTACGTCGATCACACAGGTTTGCGCTGTGAATACATTACTGATGCCCCGCACGCGATCCGGCAATAATTCCTCATGATCCAGGACATAGGCTAAACCCTGCGTACTGACCCAAGCGGCTTCTCCCCAACAGGGCAGTAAGGAAATCTGCTGACCCACGTTGCCGCTGATTTCCGTCCGGGTGTGAATTAAGCGTATCTCTTGGTTCGGATCTTTAAAGCGCAGGGCCACGCCGCGGCGGGCATAAGCCACAGCCAGGGTCAGGTTGCCCAACAGGTGATCCGTCCGTCCGCCGGTTGCGCCATAAAGCCAAATCTCCGGACATGGAGACCCGGTGTAGCGCAGTTTTTCTTCCGCCCGAAGCAGCGCCAGTTCCAAATCCGTCTCGTCTTTCCGCGTCGGATACTCCTGAATACCGACCCCTTGTTCCCGGCAAATGCGCAACGTCGAGGCCCTGACGGAATCCAGATCTCCGATCAGCAGATCCGGCAGCCGCTGCGCCTCTAACGCCGCGTTCGCGCCGCCATCCGCGCAAATCAAATAATCAACCGTATGTAATTCTTCGACCCCCCATACCGGATCCCAGTCTCCATTCGCCAATACCGCAATCTTCACTGTCTCTCCCATCACACCCGATTGGCTAGCGCGGCGGCGCGCAACGCCACATAAGCCCCCGCCGGGTTCGGCTGCCCGAAGACAGCAGCGCCCGCGACCAGAATCTCCGCTCCCGCCTGAACCACCCGGGCGATATTGCCCACCTGAATGCCGCCGTCTACTTGCAGCAAGCAGCCCGGCTTCCCCCAGTCGGGTAAACCGCGGCTCATCTGCGTGATCTTCGACAGCATTCCTTCGATAAAAGTCTGTCCGCCAAAACCCGGATTCACCGTCATCAGTAAGACTACATCCAAGTGTTCCGCCACGAACTCCAGCCCCGTCACCGGCGTCGCCGGATTGAAGGCGATCCCTGCCGTACACCCGGCAGCCTTAATCTGTTGCATCAGACGGTGCATATGCCGGGTCGCTTCCCAATGAACCGTGATATGATCCGCTCCGGCCCGTGCAAAATCCTCGATATAGCGTTCCGGGCGTTCGATCATCAAATGCACATCGAAGATCATCTGCGTGTACGGACGCAAGGCTTGCACGATCAACGGCCCCAGCGTTATATGGGGTACAAAATGCCCGTCCATGACGTCTATATGCAAGAAACGCGCTCCCGCTTGTTCTATCTGCGCCACCTGACCGGCCAGCGCGGCAAAATCGGCGGAAAGTATCGACGGCGCAATCTCGATCATCCGCGTCAGATCAGCCATGTCAATATCTCCTCTCATTCTCTATCGTTTCATGTAAAAAAGCAAGGTAATGCCGGTAACGGCTTTCCTCGATCCGCCCTTCTCTGAGCGCCGCTTTAATCTCACAATCCGGTTCCCGGTCGTGCCGGCAGTTCTGAAAGCGGCATTGTCCCAAATACGGCTGAAAGTCGCGAAAATATCCCGCCAATTCCTCCCGGCGCATAGCGGGCAGAAACAAATTGGAAAACCCCGGCGTATCAGCTATCAATCCGGCGGCGCAAGGCATCATTTCCACATGACGGGTCGTATGCCGCCCACGTTGCAGTTTCTTGCCGACTTCCCCGGTTTTTAAACTCAAGCCCGGGGAAAGCGCATTCAGCAGACTGGATTTTCCCACGCCGGAAGGACCGGCTACGATGCTGATTTTCTCCGCCAGCGTCGGTCGCAGCTCAGCGATCCCTTCTCCCGTTCTTACGGAAATATGATACACGGAATAACCCATGGCCTGATACATGAACCAAGGCAAACCGGCCGGGCCTGTTTCCGGGGAGAGATCCTTCTTCGTCACCACCAGGACCGGCTGAATATCCGCGTGCTCAGCCTGTACTAACAAGCGGTCCAATAGATGCAGATCCGGCTCCGGCGCGCGGCAGGCAAAGACAATATATACCTGATCGATATTCGTTACAGGCGGCCGTACCAACTGATTACGGCGCGGCTCCACCTTTTCGATCGTTGCTTTCTTCCCTAAACCCGGCTGGATCCACACCCTGTCCCCCGGTAAAAAATCCTGATCGTGAATACGAAACCGGCCGCGCAAAGAGCACTCCCAAAGCTGGTCTTCGGCAAACACATAATAAAATCCGCTGGTTCTCTTCAGCAAAATGCCGATCATACTTTCCCTCACAATGACAAACGTCCGTCCGACGGCAGTACGATCACGCCTAACTGGCCCTGACCCAAAGAGACAACAATCGTGACCTGAGACCTTTCTTCAATCGAGTCGCCCGCTTTGGGATGAGTTTCGATCACCCGGTTGACTCCATAGAGATCCGATTTACGCAAATCCGAAATCGGAGTCAGTTTCAAGGCCAGCAATGTGTTCTGAGCTTCTTCCAAGGTCGCACCGACCAAATCCGGCATCGTTACCATTTGCACTTGCGGCCCGCTGCTCAGATAGACATCGATGTCACTGTTCTTCGACCAGGGGGAACGCGCCTGTGGATTTTGATCCACGACATATCCCCGTTGCGTCGTACTGGGCATCAAGATGAAACTGATCTTCTCCTCCAAAAAACCCGCATCGGTCAATTTATTGAGCGCCCCTTCCTGATCCAGGCTTTTCAAATCCGGCATCGCTATTAACGTCGGACCCGCGCTGATCGTGACCTGGATCTCATGACCGACCTTGACCTGTGTGTTGGGCGGGATGTTCTGACGAACGATTAAATCGCTCGTCACAGTATCGCTGCTTTCCGTCAAAATATCCTTCGTACTCAGCACCAGATTCTGCTTCGTAAGCAGTAAATCCGCTTCAGACAGAGACTTTCCGTATAAATCGGGAACCGTTGTTTCCGCTACGGTTAGGTAGCTGCGCAGAGAGAGTCCGCCGAAGAGAATCAGGAAGAACACGAATATCCCGGCGGCGACCCAGATCTTCTTGCGGTTCAGGGTCGCCAGCCAAGGCGACTTAGCGCCCTTATTCCCGGTTTTTTGCCCGATTTTGCGCCGGCTGGCGTCATCCATGCGGCTCTTCTCAGAGATTACCTCCCTGGTATCCGGAGGACGCAACGGCTTGTGGGTCTGCGTACGCTCCAGATCACTCGTCTGATGCTCTTGCTTTAAATCCGCGATGGTCTGCCCTTTTTGCACCCGGTTCAGATCCTTCAGCAGCTCATCCGCCGAAGCATATCGGTCAGCGGGATCCTTTTCAATCGCCTTCATAATCACCGCTTCTAAACTCGGGCTGATTTTAGGATTCAATTGACTGGGTGGCAAGGGCTGCTCTTCCAGGTGTTTCATCGCAATCGCTATCGCTGTCTCTCCATCGTAAGGGATTTGCCCCGTCACCAATTCGTATAAAATGATCCCCAGAGAATACAGATCCGATTGTTCGTTACTTTGGATACCGCGCGCTTGTTCCGGCGACAGATAATGCACGGATCCGACGATATCCCCCGTATGTGTCACTGTGGCAGCGCTCACCGCACGGGCGATGCCAAAATCCGTCACCTTAGCCTGACCATCATCGGTGACCAGGATATTATGCGGTTTAATATCGCGATGAATGATCCGATGCAGATGCGCATGTTTAATCGCTTCGGCGATCTGCTTCGTGATCTCGATTGCTTGTCCCGGCAGCAACGGCGCATAGTTACGGATAATCTCTTTCAGATTGCGTCCTTCCACATATTCCATCACGATATACTCGATATCTTCATCTTTACCTACATCATAGATGGATACGATATTGGCGTGGGATAAACTGGCTGCCGCCTGAGCCTCACGGCGGAAGCGGCGGATAAAATTCTGATCCGTCACAAACTGCTCCCGCAACACCTTGACAGTCACAATACGGTTCAGCAGCATATCCTTGGCTTTAAACACGATAGCCATGCCGCCTGAACCGATCTGCTCTATGACTTCATAGCGATTACCGAAAACCTTACCCACGAAAATCACACCTACTTTCCAGAGAGTGCCTGTATGATTAAATTCCTGGCAATCGGCGCTGCCGCGCCACCGCCAGTCCCACCATTTTCAATCATGACCACCACCGCAATCCGCGGCGCTTCCGCCGGAGCAAAAGCAATATACCAGGCATGGGTCAAGACATCTCCACCCGGTTCCGCCGAACCGGTTTTAGCCGCAACTTGCACACTGGAGATCGCGCCCGGCGCCGCTGTTCCTTCATTCACTGCGGTGATCATCGCGCTGGTGATCTTCTTGGCTTGTTCCTCCGTGAGCGCCGTCAGCCAAGGTTCAGGATGCGCCTGATACGTAACCTTATTCTGTTCCGCCAGAACTCGCTCGACAATATAAGGCTTCATCATCACACCATGATTGGCAATTCCCGCTGTGATCAGCGCCATATGAAACGGGCTGACCAGCACTTGACCTTGGCCAAACGCGCTGGCTGCCAGCATGTTTTCATCCAATGTATCAGGGATCGGTCCGCCCCCAGCGGTATTGGTAATGGAACTGCGCGTTATCGGCAGTTCAAAAGGAATCGCCTTGCCAAAGCCAAAATCCCTGGCCGCAGCCAAAAAACGCCGCGCGCCGCTCTCTACCGCCTGTACCGAAAAATACGTGTTGCAGGAATCCGCCAGAGCCAGATTATAATTCACCCAACCATGTTCTTTGCCGTTTTGTTCCGAGATCCTCTGCCCGTTGATGATCACCGATCCCTCACAATGAAACAAATCCGTCGTATCAATCCCCGCGGTGAATAAGGCCTTGGAGGTCACGACCTTCATGATCGATCCCGGCGGGAACAGAGAAAACGCGTGATTCTGCAACGGACTTCCCGTCTGCTGAATGATCTGCGCCCAATTTTCTTCGAGCTGATTGGGACTATAACTCGGCTGGCTAGCCAACGCGAGAACCTGCCCCGTGCGGGGATCCAGCGCCACCACAGAGCCGGTCTTGCCCTGTAAGCCCTGATAAGCTGTTTTCTGTAATCCGGCGTCTAAGCTCAGCACGACATCATTACCCTGACGCGGCAGATCAAAGAAGCGCTGTAACTGCTGACCCGGCGTACCATACTTCTGGCCCAGGAGCAACTCCGCCAAGGCGCTTTCCAGCCCGGCCGAGCCATGTTGCAGTGTAGCATATCCCAGCAACGGTTCCATCATCTCCCCCTTCGGGTATTCCCTTCGGGTGGAACCGTCTGCCTCGATGCTCTGGGCTAATACTTCGCCATTACGATCAAAAATTCCTCCCCTGGCAACTTTACCCTCCATCAGGATCAGACGGCGGTTGGCCGGATGATTGACTAATTCATCCGCTTGGACGACCTGCCAATAGACCAAGCCCAAACTTAAAACAAAAAAACTGAACGCCAAAATCAGCGCCAGCCGGCGTATGATGCTCATCCCGGTTCTGTCCCCCTTTGGCGCGTGGCCGCGTGACGCGAGATATTGGCTAACAAGGCGAATAGCAGGAAATGAATCAGCATGGAACTCCCTCCGTAACTCACCCAAGGCAACGGTATCCCCGTTAAGGGCAACAGCTTTGTAACCCCCGCTAAGATCATCAGGGTTTCTGTCGCCAGGAGCAAGCCTATTCCCGCCGCCAGAATCTGTCCGAGCCGGTCCTCCGCTCTGGCGCTGATGATTAAAGCGCGGAAGATCAACAACAAGAAAATCCCCACGAGGGCGATCGCCCCGGCAAAGCCCAATTCCTCGGCAATCACGGCAAAGATAAAATCCGTACCGGCCGCCGGAATTTGAGCCGCTCCAATCCCGTTACCCAAACCGCTGCCCAGCAGACCGCCGCCGCTGATCGCGAAGAGCGACTGCGCAATCTGGTATCCGCCCCCGGCGATATCCTGCCAGGGATTGAGCCAGGCGGCGACTCTGACCCGCACATGCCCGAAGAGAAAATAGCCTAAGACGCCTGTGCCCAGAAGCGCCGGCAAGGCCATCGCCAGATAAAAACCGCGCTCCGTCGAAAAATAGATCATCGACACGAATAACAGATAGAATACTAATGCCGTACCCAGGCTTTTCTGCGCCGCCAGAATCCCTAACGAGAACGCCGCCATTAATAAAAACGGCCCGATCGTCCGCCAATCAGGCGCCGAGATCCTGCCCCATTGAACCGTTCCGATCTTCAGGACTTGCTCATGGTTGTCCAAATACACGGCTAAGAAGATCAACAAAAAGACCTTCACCACTTCTTCCGGTTCAAACCCCAGCGAGCCAATTTTTAACCAGCTGCGCGCCCCGCCGGAGGTTACGCCGAACAGCAACGTCACAAAGAGCAAGACGACTGCGATCAAGCCCCACAGATACTGGATCTCCCCGAGACGCCGATAGTCTTTCAACCCCCATAAGATCAGATAAAAAAGCGCCAAGCCCAAAATCGCCCACAGAAACTGTTTCGTGGCGAGAGCAGGATTCACCCGCACCAGAAAAACCAAACCAATCACGCTAATCAATTGAATCACCGGTAACAACCAACGATCGCCCCGATAAGACAAGATACACTCCAGCAAGCAGCCGCACACGATCAAAGCAGCATAGATCCCAGCCATTTGCCAGATCTGGACCGTCATTTTGCCCTGCCTGTGCAACACCAGTAAACCGGTCAAGAGCACCGCGATAATCAGTAAACGCCAACTCACCTGCGACCAGATTGTTCTCATACGCCTCTACTCCACGACACACAAAAGAGCGGTAAAATTATCTTTAGCCCCACGTTGGAAGATCAATTCTTTCAACGCTTGCATAAAATCCTCGTTTAACTCCGACGACCTGAGCCTCTCCGATAGCTCCGCATCGCTGACCATATTGGAAACCCCATCGGTACAGAGGAAGAGCACGTCCCCGGCTTGCACCAACCAGCGCGACGTATCCACTTCGATCTCCGGCATCGTCCCTACGGCCTGCGTCAAAATGTTTTTTTGCGGGTGGACATCCGCCTCGTCCTCGGTGATCTGCCCGCGGCGCACCAACTCGCCAACCAGTGAATGGTCTTTGGTCAGTTGGCTCAACACCTGATTGCGCCACAGATACGCCCGGCTGTCTCCTACATGAGCAATCAGCGCTTGACGGTCCTCGATGAATAACGCCGTAACCGTCGTTCCCATCCCTCTTTTATCCGCGTCTTGTCCGGCCAGGGTATAAATTTCCCGATTCGCGCCGCTCAGCGCCTCAGCGAACCATTGCGCCGCATTTGCTTCTCCGCAGCGGCGCGCCGTCTGCTCGCGCAGATAATCCAGCGCCATCTGAGCCGCCACTTCCCCAGCCTGTTCACCGCCCATACCGTCCGCAACCGCCCATACCCCGTATTCCGGCATACTTAATACTCTGTCCTCGTTTTGTCTCCGAATACAGCCAACTTCGCTAAAACTCAAGACCCTCATCTTATCACCTCGAATACTGGAACGTAATGCCGCCTATTTTCACATAATCACCAGCAGCTAACTGGATCGGAGAAGAAATTCTCTCACCGTTCACCCAAGTCCCGTTTGTACTGCCGCAATCTTCCAGCACCAGCGCGCCCTTATGGCTTTTGAACACCGCGTGTTCCAACGACGCATAGCGGTCGGGCAGTACGATGTCGTTCCGCTGGCTTCTCCCGACGCTCAGTCCCCTGCGCCCTACTTTAAACACCCGCCCCTTCGGGAATGTATCATTACCCGCCAGGACTTCAATACAGCCATATTCGGTCTCTTTTTTATCGATCATCCCTGGCGTCTGAAGTTCCGCATAGAGAACCAGCGTCATGCGGAAAAGGAATAGATAGATCAAAGCAATAAAAGCCAGTCTGCCTAATAACAACACTACTTGCATTTCCTACCTCGCTATCAAACCTCAGGCAAACGCTTCAGCATCAGCACCGTTTGTCCGATTTGAATACGGTCCCCCGGCGCGATCGCTTGCCGCGTTATTCTCTGTCCGTTGACCCAGGTTCCGTTCGTGCTGCCCAAATCGTCCAGCATCCAGCCCTGAGCGTCTACGGTCAACTTCAGATGACGCCGCGAAACCTCTGGATCCGCTACGCTCATCGCGCATTGGGAATGGCGGCCGAGAAAGCTCTCCCCTACCGGGATCAGATACCTCTGACCCAGATCGCCGCCCTCAATTACTTCGAGATAGTACTGCTGATTCCTGCTACTATCGGCAGATTCATTCGCGCCGCTCCGCGCTTCTTCGCGCAAAATATTCGTTTGTTCTCGCCGATCCTCCGCTTCCGGCGCGTCATCCTCGTCATCTTGCCATTCCAGGTCAATCGTATCATCAAAATCGACTTCGATCGCCATCTGATACGTTTCTGTCTGCGCATCCGCATGGAGTTCAATGGCCGGTTTCGTCAGGAACGTATACCCGAAGCGCCGTCCCTCATGATACACATATTTCGACAGTTCCAGCAAAAACGACGCGCCAAAGCTAGCCAGCGGGCCCCAATCATCGGGATGCAGAAACACCCGGTAGACATTCGGCACATACACCTGGGAAACACTGATCCGCTTATGTTTGTGCATGATTTTCACTAGTTCACGGGCAATCACGACCGGCTGCATCTTGGCTTGACTTTTCTTAAACGCGCCGGTAAACAATACTTCCGCTAGTCCTTCCATACGGTTAACAATACTCACGGAATCAAGCCTCCTCCCATCTTCGGCGTAACTGGCCGCACGCCGCGTCTATATCCGTCCCCTTCTCCTCCCGCAGGGATACTGGGATCCCTGCGGCGCTTAACACCCCGGCAAAAGCGCTGATCTCCCGCTGATCCGGACGCCGCAGATCTAAGCCGGGCGCCGGATTGACCGGGATGAGATTCACGTGGGCTAATTGCCCGCGCAGCAATTCGGCCATTTGCCGCGCCGCCCGCGCCGAGCTCTCTCCCGCGATGAGAGCGACTTCGAAAGTGATCCGCCGGTTCGTCCGCCGGGTATATTCCCGGCAGGCCTCCAGCAGCGTCTCCAACGGATAGCGGCGATTCACCGGCACCAACCGGTCTCTGGTTGCATTATCCGCCACATGCAGCGACACCGCCAAGCCAACCTGATCATCGTCGCGCGCCAGATCCACAATACGCGGCGCGATCCCGCTGGTCGAAACCGTCATCCGCCGCCGTCCGATATCCTGCCCGTCCCGGCTATTGAGAATACGGATCGCGGCCAACACGGCGTCATAATTCAGTAATGGCTCCCCCATGCCCATAAAAACCACATTGGTTGCTTTAAAATCACGATCTTCCAGCCGCATCAAACGGGTTATCTCCAGCACTTGAGCGACGATCTCCCCTACGCTCAAATTGCGTTTAAACCCTTCTTGCCCGGTAGCGCAAAAAACGCAGCCGATCGGGCAACCCACTTGGGTGGACAAACAGACTGTCCGCCTGTCCCGCGCTGTAAGCCGGTCATAAGCCATCAACACACATTCGATACGCTCCCCGTCAGCTAGCTGAAACAGATATTTTCGCGTACCATCCAGGGAGGTCTGCGCCTTGATTAAGCGCAGCGGCTGCCAGATAAAAGCCTCATGGAATAAGCGTTGATCCTCATTGGAGAGATTGCGCATTTCCGCCCAACCGCCGACGGCTTTTTGCTGTACCCAAGCATAAATCTGCTTGCCGCGAAAACCCGGGCGGCCTAAATTCCGGCACGCCTCCACGATTTCCAGCTCCGTCAAGCCGCGAATATCCGATCTTTCCATTTATTATACACCCAATTCATGCCAGCTAAACTCCGTTGCGCCGAAATTTTGCCAGAAAAAATCCATCCATCCCATGTTTATGGGGTAACAGCTGTAACACGCCCTTTTTCTCCTGCTTGATATCTTGCGGATCGCTTAGGGTAAACGGCAGACTGCCACTCAGGTCTTCCGGCGTAAATTCCGCATGTTCCCGGCGAAAAGCTTTGACCAACTCGAAATTTTCTTCCGGTTCCAGCGTGCAAGTACAATACACCAGCACGCCGTCCGGAGCCACGCATTGCGCCGCGCTGTGCAAGATACTCTCCTGCAATGCCGGGAACTGATCTAACGCCCGCTCTTGTTTCCGCCAGCGCAGATCCGCTTTACGCCGCAGAACGCCGAATCCCGAACATGGCGCGTCCACCAGGACCCGATCCATCTTGCCTTGCCATTCCTCTGGCAAATGCCTGGCGTCCTGCTCGCGCGCTTCGATGATCTCTAAGCCTAAGCGCTCTGCGGTTTCCCTGATCAAAGACAGTTTATGCCCATGAATATCACACGCGACGACCCGGCCCCGGTTGCTCATCCGCTCCGCTATGTACGCGCTCTTCCCCCCCGGAGCGGCGCAAACATCTAAGACCCGCTCGCCGGGACGCGGATCCAGGACACACACCGCCAGTTGAGAACTCTCATCTTGCACACTGAAATATCCTTGACGAAAACTCTCCCAACGCGTGAGCATACCGGGATCACGCAGCAGCATACTATCCGGGGCGCGTTCGCCGGTTTCCGCGGTCAAGCCTTCCCGGCGCAAGATCTCCAGCAAGCCCTCCCGATCCATACGCAGACGGTTCGCCCGGATCCACGTCTGCGCCGGCTCGTTGTCCCAGCGGCAGAGCGCTTCCGTCTCCACCCATCCCCAACGTTTCAGCCACCGCTTCACCAGCCATTCCGGATGGGAATAGCGGACAGACAAGTAGCGCGCGCTTTCACGCCGCTCATCCGGCCAGGCAATATTCCAGCCCCGTTCCGCGACGCGCCGCAGGACACTGTTCACCAACGCCGCATAGCGGGCAGCGTTCTCTTTGCATAATTCGACAGCCTCATTGACCGCCGCCGCTACGGGAATATGGTCTAAAAACAGAATTTGCCAGGCGGCGGTGCGCAGGATCCAGCGCACCGCGTGAGGCAGCGCCGATAACGGCTTGCTCAGGAAACCGCGCAGCGCATAGTCCAACAGTAAACGGTTCTTCAGGGAACCATTGACCAGAGCCGTCGCCAGATTGCGTTCGCGCGAGTCCTCAAGGTCCGGCAGATGATAGCGCAAGAGCAAATTGGCATACGCTTCTTCCTGTTCTACCCGGGTTAATATCTGCACAGCCAAAGCTCGCGCCGTGTATTTAACCATGCCGGTCCTCTTCCGCACCTGACTCCCCCAAGAGTTCTCCAGGCTGAATGCGCCGTCCCCGCCAGAACTCCTGAGCGGACATCCGGCGTTTACCCGTCGGCTGCAACTCACGCAGTATGATCTGACCCTGACCGGTCTGTACGAGCAGTCCCTCTTCGCTCAAACGGATGATCTGGCCCGGCTGCGCCGCGCCGGGAACCTCCTTAAATGATATCGGCGCCACCGTCTGACTGCGCCACACTTTCACCAAATCATTGCGCCACGTGGTATACGCGCCCGGCCAGGGATTTAAGCCGCGAATCCGGTTATGTACGTCGCCAGCGCACTGCCGCCAATCCAAGCGTTCATCCTCACGCCCCAGCCTGGGCGCATAACTCGATTCCCCCTGCTGGGCTATGGATCTCAACGATCCTTGCTCCCACTGTGCCAGCGTCTCCACCAGCAGTTGCGCCCCTTCCTCAGCCAGGCGGTCGTGCAGTTCACCCGACGTCGTCTGCGGTCCGATCGGACATGCCCGTTGCAACAGGATATCCCCCGTATCCAAACCTTCATCCATCAGCATCGTCGTCACACCGCTCATGGCCTGACCATGCATGACTGCCCAATGAATCGGCGCCGCGCCGCGATACGCCGGTAATAACGAAGCGTGTACGTTGATGCAGCCGCGCGGCGGCAGCGCTAAAATCTCTGGACTCAATATCTGTCCGTAAGCAACCACAATCAGACAATCCGGGTGTAATGAGCGCAGCAAATCGCTACTCTCCGCCGTTTTGATCTTCTCCGGCTGATAAACCGGCAACCCCAACTCCAGAGCCGCCGTTTTTACCGCACTGGGTTGCAGCCGCTTACCTCGCCCCGCTTGCCGGTCCGGTTGGGTAAACACCCCGACGATTTCGCGCCCGGCTTGCGCCAGCGCGCGCAGGGAAGTGACCGCAAAGTCCGGTGTTCCCATGAAGATGAAGCGCATCTTCAGCACCCCCTTTCCTTACGAGCGGCGCATGTTCTCCGCCCGGTCAATGAACAAAACCCCTTCCAAATGATCAATCTCATGCTGAAAGACGCGGGCCAAAAAATCCTGCGCCTCAAATAGGATCGGTTCGCCCTGCCGGTTCAATCCCGTGACCTTCACTTCCGCCGCCCGGAGCACATCCCCCGTCATATTAGGTACGCTAAGACATCCTTCATGATCCGTCACTTCCCCCCGGCTCTCCACGATCACCGGATTGATGACTTCGATCAGACCGTCGCCGACGTCGATGACGATCGCCCGTTTGGCAATCCCAATTTGCGGCGCGGCTAAACCGACGCCGTGCTTGGATGCATACAACGTATCCTGCAAATTATCTAATAGCTTCGTTATGTTAGGCGTGATCTCCGAGATTTCCTTCGCTTTTTCCCTCAGAACATCCGCGCCGACTTCCACAATCTGATACACGGCCATGTGCTCAACCCCCTTCTCTATCCTTTCATTATATACGATCTTTTACACCCCATTCAACGGATCGACCTGAATATTCAAGCGGATACCCGATGCCACGCTTCCTTGATAAAAACGCCCCACCCCGCGCTGAAGCATCCAGCGCAGACGCGTTACATCCTTTCCTTTCAGGCAAATCTGCCAGCGGTACTGGTTCTTCAGCCGAATATAGACCGCCGGAGCAGGGCCCAACAGTTCGCCGCACAGCTGTTCCTCCCCCTGTTCCCGCGTCATTTCCAAACGTATACAAGCCGCCAAATCCTGCGCCGCTTTGATCACCCGCTCCTCCTGCTCATGGAGCAGCGTCACTTGAATGATATGGGTAAACGGAGGATAGCCCCTCACCCGGCGGTAAGAGATTTCCTCACGGAAAAAGCCCGGATAATCATGCTTTGAGGCTAAGACGACGGCGCGATTCTGCGGTTCATAGGTCTGAATGATCACTTCCCCGGATTTTTCGCCGCGGCCCGCCCGGCCCGCCACTTGCGTCAATAATTGAAACGCGCGCTCGCGGGCGCGAAAATCCGGCATATTCAGGATTTGATCGGCCGCCACCACGCCGACCAGGGTCACCTGAGGAAAATCCAGCCCTTTGGCGATCATCTGCGTGCCGATCAGGATATCGGCTTCCTGGCGGCGGAAGCGTGTTAAAATCTTCTCATATGTCCCCTTCGTCCGGGTCGTATCACGATCCATTCTCAGGATGCCCGCCTGAGGCAGCAATCCCTGAAGTTCTTCTTCCACCCGCTGCGTCCCCTGTCCAAAAAAGCGTATATAGCGGCTGCCGCACTGCGGGCAGACCCGCAGCGGCGTTTCCGTATGATTACAATAATGACAGAGCATCTCCTGTCCTTGCGTATGATAGGTCAGCGCGACTTCACAATTCGGGCAGCGCACGACAAACCCGCACTCACGGCAGACGACAAAGGTCGCGTATCCCCGGCGGTTCAGGAGCAAAATCGCTTGTTCTCCCCGCTCTAAGCGTTCACGCAGTTTGCTCTGCAGCGGCAGAGAAAACATACTGCGATTGCCCTGCGTCAATTCCGCCCGCATATCCACGATCCGCACCGGCGGCAATCCGTGCGTACTGATCCGTTTGGGCATCTGCGCGAAGCCGATCTTACCGGTACGCGCAGCCGCGTAGGCTTCCAGCGACGGCGTGGCGCTGCCCAGCACGACGACGCCCTGACGCTGGCGCATCCGTTGGCGGGCGACTTCACGCGCGTGATATTTCGGGTTTTCGTCCTGTTGATAAGCGCCGTCATGCTCTTCATCCAGGATGATCAGGCGCAGATGCGGCAGCGGCGCAAACACCGCCGACCGGGCGCCGATCACCAGACGCTTGCGTCCTTGCAAAATCTCCAGCCAGATCTGGCGCTTTTGAGCGGCGGAGATACCGGAATGCAGTACGGCTACGTCTTCCCCGAACGTATCCTGCAAATATGCCGTTACTTGAGCGGTCAGGGATATTTCCGGTACCAGCAGAATGGCATCTCCGCCCTCCTGCCAGAGTTTCTGCATCACCCGGCGATACACCTCGGTTTTGCCGCTGCCGGTCACGCCGTGCAGCAGGATCGTTTGATACGCTTGTTTGCCGATCCACGCCTCGATCGAACGCACGGTTTGTTCCTGTTCCGGCGTTAACATCCGCGTGTCCGCAGCTTCCTCCATCGGAGGCGTAGGAAGGCGCAGCAAGGTTGCCTCTGGGTTACGCTGTTCTCCCTGCTCTTCCCGCGGCGTCCCGCTCCAATGCGTCTCGCAGGAGATCCAGCCGGCCTTAAAGAGCCCATCGAGCGTCTCCGGCGGGCAAGCGGAACGCTGCAGCAAGGTTTGCCGCGGTAAGGCTTTGCGGCGCGCGCGCCGCAGGACTTGCATTACCCGGTATCCGGGCGGATCGATGACCTCCAACGCCTCCAGATCCGGATCATCCCAAGCAATCTCCGGTTGAATCCAATCTTCCGCTTTCCCGCTCAATAAGGGCCAAATCGCATGTAAGGCCTGGGCGAGCGGACAGATCGTCGTCTCGGACAACCAGCGCGCCAGCTCCAATAATTCCGGCGGAATCGCGGCTTGTTGATCGACGATCTTCAGGATCGAGCGCACGCGTTCCACCGGCAAATCTTCCGGCAACTCCGGCTGCACGCCGATAACCAGACCTTGCACCCGCCGTTGCTGTAACGGGACCAGGACACGCATACCCAGACCGGCAGCCATGCCGTCCGGGATTAAATAATGAAAACTATGATCAAAGCGCCGGTTGGGTACATCCAACCATATTTCTGCGTAATTCATACTATCCATTATATTACGAAAGACCGGGTTCTCAAAGATAGATTCCCGTAACATGGTTGAGGGGAAAACAGTAAAAATAGTATG
>JAITOV010000045.1 GCA_031289735.1 Peptococcaceae bacterium | reverse complement strand
ACATCCGATTGAGGCATTGATGAGGACCGCGATGGAAAATATCCAGCAGATGGTGGATGTTAACACAATTGTTGGGGATCCGGTGGAAACTCCGGATGGTTCAGTGATTATTCCGGTCTCGAAAGTAACCTGTGGTTTTGCTGCCGGTGGCAGTGACTTCCATGGTCATGGGAACAGATTTCATCGGCTGGAAGAGAGAAAATCACGTTTTGCCGGAGCAGAGGAAGAGCAGCAAAGCCAAGCCAACCAGCAAAATCAGGGAAACCAGGGAAATCAGCAGGATGATCAAGGTTGTTGCGGAGCGTTGCCGTTCGGCGGCGGCAGCGGCGGCGGGGTATCCGTGCAACCGGTGGGCTTCTTAGTGGCGGGGAATGGGCATCTGCGTCTATTGCCGATTGAGGAAAACGCCAACGCGGTGATTGATCGTTTGATTGATACGGCGCCTGGCCTCGTGGACCGCATCATTGCGGCTTGTCAGAAGAAATCGCCCGAAAAAAAAGGACACGCGGAGAAAGACCATACAGAGAAAGCACACTAATCTACAGGTATATTTTGCGGCGCGGGCAGGAAAACCCGCTGCGCTATGGAATATCCCATCAGATGAATCAAGCAGGATCGATCGAGATGCTTGAGGAGAACGATGGGAGAGATGCAAATGAATTACGCCGCTAAAAAATTTGCCGATTTTAATTTGGGTGATACATCTTCGTTTACGAAGACCATCACGGAAACAGATGTTGTCATGTTCGCGGGAATCAGCGGAGATATGAATCCGTTGCATATGGATGACGAGTATGCGAAGACAACGCAATTCAAAAGCCGTATTGCGCACGGAGCTTTGGTGGCCAGTTTACTGGGTCCGGCCGGAGCTTCTTTTTTTGGGTGTGAATCCGTCTATATGGCGCATACGCAACGCTTCTTAGCTCCGGTCAGGATCGGAGATACGATCACCGCGACCGTGGAGGTTAAAGAGATGATCCCGGAAAAGAAACGGATTAAGACATATAGTACGTGTACCAACCAGCATGGCGCGCTTGTCGTCGCCGGAGAATCCCTGATTAAGATATTCGCATAAACACAGACAGGATCCGTGCGGTCTAATTCCGCGCCCCGCGTCATAGAATCCTAACAGGTATGGGACGGGGAGGGGCGTACATGGTCAACCTGATCTGGCTGATCATGCTGGTCAGCGGAATTGTGGTAGCCGCAGCGACAGGGAAGATCGATAGCGTGACGCAATCAGCGATGAAAGCCGCGGAATTGGGCGTGCAAATTGCGCTGCAATTGATCGGGGTGATGAGTCTCTGGTTGGGTTTGATGCGTTTGGCGGAAGAGGCTGGCCTGGTACGGGCGTTAGCGCGCGTCAGCGCGCCGTTGATCCGCAAGATCTTTCCTTCTTTGCCGCCGGACAGCCCGGCCTTGGGGGCGATTATACTCAATATCAGCGCCAATGTGCTGGGCTTGGGCAATGCCGCGACGCCTTTTGGTCTGAAAGCGATGCAGGAACTGCAAAAGCTCAATCCTGATCCGGAGCGGGCGACTCCGGCGATGTGTACGTTTCTGGCGGTCAATACAGCTTGTATTACCTTGATTCCGGCAACGATTATCGGCGTACGCATGAAGATGCAATCCCAAAATCCAACGGAAATTATCGGAACAACGATTTTTGCCACCGGGTGCGCCATGACGGTGGCTATTCTCGTTGACGCTTTTTTCCGCCGCCGGAGGCACACATGAGCGTGATTGCGGAAATCTCTCGCTGGGCTATTCCTTTGATGCTCTGCATCATCCCGTTGGCGGCTTATTGGCGGAAAGTGCCAGTGTATGAATCCTTCGTAGCCGGGGCCGAAGACGGATTCAAAACCGGAGTGCGCATCTTGCCCTATCTGATTGGCATGCTGGTATCGGTGCGTGTCTTCGTTGATTCCGGGGCTTTGGAATTACTCGCGCGCGCCTTATATCCGGTTTTTCATTGGTTTGGCTGGAGACAGGACTTCACATCTTTAATCCCCCTGGCTGTCATGCGACCGTTAAGCGGTTCCGGAGCGCTGGGTGTGGCTGCGCAACTGATTGAACAATACGGGCCGGATTCGCTGATCGGACGGATTGCCTCGACTTTGCAAGGGAGTACGGATACTACGTTTTTTGTGCTGACCGTTTATTTTGGCTCAGTGGGGGTGCGAAAATACAGATATGCCATGAAAGTAGGTCTGCTGGCTGATTTAGTGGGTCTGATTGCTTCGATTTGGATCGTCACTCAAGTGTTTTATTAATTAAAAATGAGCATACTACTGTTGAATGAAAGCAGGGAGGCAGTTGTATGCTCTATATTATTTTACCGGCCTATAATGAGGTCCAGGGGTTAGGGTTGATCTTTGCGGATATTCAGCGCCATTGTACGGGATTAGCCTATCGGATCATCGTGATCAATGATGGCAGTACGGATGGAACGGGTGAGTTATTGCGCCAGGCTTGTGCCGCGCGAGCGGATCTGGTGATGCTGGAGCATCCGGTAAATCGTGGATTGGGACAGGCATTGTTGACGGGATTTCGCTATGCCGTACGGCAGGATGCCGCAATGGATCAGCAAGCGGACACAGCGGAAATGGATATGATCATCACTCTGGATGCTGATAATACGCATCCGGCGGACAGGATACCTTTATTGTATCAAGCGATCTGTGCGGGGGCGGATGTGGCGATCGCTTCGCGTTTTGTCTCTGGAGCACAGCAATATGGCTTGAATAGCCTACGCCGCATGCTCTCTTGGGGTGCAGGCCTGCTGATGCGCGCTTGCTTTCCGAGGGAAGGGCTGCGGGATTATTCCTGTGGCTTCAGGGCGTATCGCTTAGGTGTGATGCGGGAAGCTTTGCAGACGTATGACGACCAACTGATCGAATGCCGGAGTTTTGCCGCGGCGGCAGAGATATTGCTGAAGCTCCTTCCGTTTTGCCATCGGGTGCAGGAGATACCGCTGGAATTGCATTACGAGCGCAAACTCAGTTGCAGTAAACTGCGCATAGGAGCGACGGTCAGCGAATACTTTAAACTGATTTATCGTTTGAAGAGAGCAACGGAGAGTTCATTGGAATGGGCAGAACCGTAAAGACTGGGGTCCTCTGTCTCATCTTGTTCATAGCGCTGATCCTGCGCCTGCGCGGCTTGACGAGTCCGTTTCTGGATGATCAAGCCTGGAGGCAGTGCGATACCGCCGGGATAGCCCTGTGGATGAGCGGGCGCTTAGCGGATTTCCCAGCTGTATTCTTTCCCCGTTTGAGTTATGACGGTATCACGCCACAAAGGGTGGAGTTGGAGTTCCCTTTTTTGCCGTATTTAACCGCGTGTACTTGGGCGCTGTTCGGCCAGGCGGATCTCTGGGGCCGGGTGTGGGCGATCCTTTTTTCCCTGTGGTCCGTTGTGGGAATCTATCGGTTGGGCAGCGCGCTGTTCAATGAACGCAGCGGACTGTGGGCTGCGGCGATCTATGCGGTGATTCCTTTGGGTGTCTTCTATGGGCGGGTGATGATGCCGGAGGCGATTGCCCAAGCCTTCACGATATGGGCGTTAGACGCGGCGGCGCGTTGGCGCGCGCGCGCATACGGGCGAGTCTGGATTCCGGGCCTTTGGCTGGGCTTAGCTGTTTTAAGCAAATTACCTCAACTGATGATCTGGCCGGTCGGCGTTTGTCTGGTGTATTTTGGGTTACGGCAAGACAAGCAAGAGGCGGGATACGGGAATAAAGAGTTTTATCGGCGCTGCCTGGTGACCGGCGTAGTGTATGGACTGGTTTCTTTAGGGCTACCCATGCTATATTATAGTTGGGTGCATGTGGGCAGTGTGCAAGCCGGTCGCTTTGCTTCCGGTATTTTGCAAGGTCAAGTGATCCATGCTCAGATTCCCTGGCTTTCGTTCGCGAAACTGACTGCGCATACGCTCTTGTACCTGTCTGGGGTGTTGCTGGTGACAGCGTTCAACGGTCTGGCTCGTCTGATCCGTGCATGGACCGCGCAGCCACGGAGCGCTAGTGCGCTGTGTCTATTCTCCGGCCTGGCAGTGCTCTATGTCGGCGGAGTGTGCCTGGCGATTCCTCTGGATTATTATCTGACGCCGGTGTTGCCGTTGTTAGCCTTGCTGGCGGCGCATGCGCTGGAAGGGATGGAGATCCGGGTGAGAACACTGACGGCGCTGATCCTGATGGGCTTGCTGCTGTTGCGCTTGGGAACGGTGGAGATGAGCGGTAAATACGCCGTACAGAACGCCTATCAGACACAAGCGCTCTGGTTGCGGGAGCATACCGCGCGGGATGCGGTGCTCGTGCTTAGCGCTGGGGAACCGATGACCTTCTATTATGCTCAACGAACCGGGTTTCGTTTGCTGGATCGAGATGATGCGGCGGCATTCGCTCAGTTGCAGCAGCTGCCGGCGCAGTATTTCGTGAAGTTGCCGGGCGACGCGCGTACCGGACAATTCTGGCAAGAAGTTGGGAACCGCTATCCGTTGGCCGGTCCGGGGGTGTATCGGCTGGAAGAGTAAAGTGAGGGATGTGTTTGAATCAGCAAGATAGGGGAGAACGTTTGCATAAGGTCTTGGCGCGGGCGGGCGTAGCGTCCAGGCGGCAAGCGGAGGAGATGATTAGCGCCGGTCAGGTGGAGTTGAATGGTCAGCTGGTGACGGCTTTAGGGACGAAAGTATTGGCTAAGGATCGGATCGCCGTGAATGGCATCCCGATAAAACAGGAAAAAGTTGGTTTGTATTATCTTTTAAATAAACCGGTTGGAGTGATTTCTACGACCCGGGATGAACGCGGTCGCAAGAGCGTGCTGGATCTGCTGGATAAGATTCCCGGGCGGGTATATCCTGTGGGCCGTTTGGATTTTGATACGTCGGGACTCCTCTTACTGACGAATGACGGAGAACTGACCCATCGCCTGACCCATCCGCGTTTTGGGGTGGAGAAGACCTATATTGCCGGGATCAACGGACCGATCGGGAAAACAGCGCTGGACAAGCTGTGTCGCGGGGTCTGGCTGGAGGATGGAAAAACCGCGCCGGCGAAGGTAAGAACTTTGGGTAAAGAACCTTTACGCGGATTGAATTTGTTAGAGATCACGATTCATGAAGGGCGTAATCGTCAGGTACGCCGCATGTGTCAGGCGGTAGGTCTAAACGCCGCCAGTTTAAAACGCATCCGGTTCGGACCGCTGAGTTTGGACCGTTCCTTAGGGCAGGGAGAATACCGGGCGCTGACTGCTGAGGAGATTCTTAGTTTGCGGCGCCAAACAGGGTTGCCAAGTTAGCGGAGGAAAGCAGGAATATTGTCAAGAATGCAGAAATTAGCAAATAAATACCATATTCCAGGGAGAAGACGAAAGAAACGAGGCTGGCAAACGTGAAAATTCAAATCGGAGATGAAGTACTGACTGAACATATTCGCGTCGTTGTGCGCTTGGATTATCGCACGGAACCACAGGTCAAGAAACGGTTCTTGAAGGGGAAGAATGGAACGGAGGAAGCTGAGGAATTGCGCGAGCAGCAAGTGGCGTTGTGGCGCAATGTGCCGTTGCAGGGCATTATCGTTGAGGATGTGGATATGTCTCTGGAAGTCTATATGGTGAAGGAAGCGGGAAAGAATCGTGATTATGAAGTTTTTTTCGCACCGGTGATCCTTACGTTGCGCGCGGAGTCTATCGAAGACCTGATCCCCGTCTTGATGAACAACGAATTTCGCCGGATTGAATTTCTCAATCCGGAAAGTATGCATATCCACCGTCTGGATATGGAAAGATTGTTATACAAGCTGAATCAGGCTTTTCAGCAAGAAATCAGGAAGATCGAGACGTATTATCAGGATTAGTTATCAGCGCCGGGAGGTCTCATGCGTTATCAAGCGGAGAAATGTTTGAATACCAAGCAGACCTATGCTTACCCATGCCGGATGTGTCTGGAGATCTGTCCGCATGGGGCGATGACAGGTCATTATGAAATTTCGGAAGAGCGTTGCACCGAGTGCGGGTTATGTGTCGCTGTTTGCCCGAGTGGCGGGATGGCCGATCCTTTGGCGCGAGCTTTTGAGCAATACCTTTTCTCCGAGCGGACCGAGCGGCTCATCAGCTGTCCGCAGGCTGCCGAGCCTGGGGATATGGAGATTCCTTGCCTGGGGATTCTGGATCGGGATAGTTGGAGCGTATTGATCCTCTTAGCGCAAGAACAGCCGGTTCGTCTGGTAACCGGCGATTGTAGGCACTGTCCGGATTTGCCGGCCTGTGCGGCGTCTGTGCGGGTCTTTCAGGAATTGCATCGGGATTGGCCGGGGCACGCAACCGTGCAGATCGTGGTCAAGCCGGTGGAACAGGAAACAGGGGAATCGGCGGATGGAACGCCTGAAGCCGTGCGGAAAAAGAACGGCTGGTCAGTCTTGCAGAAACATGGCTGGAATATTCTCAAAAAGGCGATGAAGAAACCGGAGGAAGTAGAGCCGGCGACGCCTTATAAGCAGTCGCGCCAGTGGCTGCTGCGTATGCTGGCGGATCGTCCGCAGGCCAAGGTTCCGTTTCGGGCGTTGACCGCTACGGAGCAGTGTACGGCCTGTGGAGTGTGTGTGTCGGTCTGTCCGCAGGCGGCTTTAAGCGAGCAGGTAGAAGGCGGAACGCATCTGCTGATCCTGGAACCAGGTAAATGCGTGCAGTGTGGACGCTGTCAGCAGGTCTGCCGCGCCGCCGCGCTGGATTTCACGGTGAAGAATCTTTCCGAACGCCTACTGAACGGCAAGGTATTGATCCACGAGGGCCAAGTGCGCTCCTGCGTGCGCTGCGGACGTTATGTGTATAATGACAGCGATCCGGCGTTGTGTGTGATCTGTGCGAGCGCACGGGTGAGTGAGTAGCGATCTTAGTGTGGCGCTGGTCCGTAGGGGATGGATAGGCCGGATACAGTGCGCAGGAAGGCTGCCATTTCCGCGTCGTTGCCGATGCTGACGCGCAGGAACTGGTCGATCCGGGGTTTGGGGAAATAGCGTACGAGAATCCCGTGCTCTTTGAGTTGGCGGAAGAGCTCCGCGGCGTCTTGGACGGGATGTCGGATAAAAATAAAATTGGCCTGAGAGGGGATAACTGTGAAGCCCATTTTTTCCAGTTCGCTAACGACATGCGCCCGTGTGCGCATGATTTTTATTTTTGTGCCTTGATAGTAAGCCGTGTCTTTGATGGCGGCTTCAGCGCCGGCCAAGGCTAAACGATCCAGGGTATAGGAATTTACCGAATTCTTGATCGTCTCTAAAGCCCGGATGAGTTCCGGATCTCCCATGGCGAAGCCGACGCGCAGACCGGCTAGGGAATGGGATTTGGAGAGGGTATGAATGACCAGCAGATTTGGATAACGCCGGATGAGCGGTACAGCCGATTCGCCGCCGAATGCGATATAGGCTTCATCAATGACGACGACATGTTCTTGATTGTGGCGCAGAATCTCCTCGACAGCTTGCGCGGCGATCGCGTTGCCTGTCGGGGCGTTGGGGTTGGGAAAGATAACGCCGTGATTGTCGCCGCGGAATTCGCTCACAGGCAGGGTGAAATCCTCGTTCAACGGTACGCAGCGATACGGGATGTGAAACAGATTCGCGTACACCGGGTAGAAACTGTAGGTGATATCCGGGAAGAGGATTGAACGGCCCGGATCAAAAAAAGCTAAAAAGGTAAAGGCCAGAACTTCATCGGAGCCATTCCCTAAAAAAACCTGATCCGCACTCAGCTCGAAGCGGCTGGCAATGGCGCGGCGCAACGCTTCTCCGTTCGGATCCGGATAAAGTTTTAAATCTTCATTGGTCGCGGAGTGTATGGCGGAGATCACTTGAGCGGATGGCGGATAAGGGTTTTCGTTGGTATTTAGCTTGATATATTGGCGGTCTTTGGGCTGTTCGCCGGGCACGTACGGGTCTAAATTACGAGCGATCTTGCTCCAATAATTGCTCATGCGATTCTCCTTTTTTCTTAAATATTACACCGTAGAGCAATGCGTGTGCAACTTTAATATTCTTGCTAGTTTAAGTGTTGATCATCAGAGACCAAAAAAAGAATTGGTGCATATGCTATGGTGAGGATATTCCCAGTATTTTGGAGGTGATTTATCAATGTCCTGTTATGCATATGGTGACAAAAGATTCTTGAAACGTCCTTGTGAGGCGAATACTGGTGGCGCAACGAGCGCGCCGGTTACGACATGCAGTAAGCCAACGGTGTGTTGTTGCGAAGAGAAGGCGGAGCGGACTCCGGCGACATCTTCTGTTGCGGTGGTTACGACAAAGAGTTTTACCACCGGTATGATTGCCTATCCAACCTTCGGGACGAATAACCGTCCGAGCTATAGGCCGCCGTGCGGATGTGACGATGATTATATCGATCCGTGTAGTCCCTGCCGCCCCCTGCCGCCTTGTCCCGGTAACGGAGAAATTGTCCGTCCGGCGAATCCGTACCCAGAAAAACCACCGTGCGGTTGCCATGATGGACCGGTCAGGCCGTTGCGACCCTGCCCGCCAAAACCGCCGTGGGCGTCGCAACCACCCTGCCCGTGCAGCGGCCATTAAAGCTAGTCAATAAGGAGTATCCGAATCAATCAGACGCGTTCTCAGGGCGCGTCTGATTTTTCTTTGGCGTAACAGATCAATTTGAAAGGATTTTAAGCATTGGAAAGAGAATAAGAAAAAAGTCGAATAATCAATTGAGGAAGAATAAACAAAAAAATTGAAGGAGAGATGACTTAGATGGATGTTTTGCTCTTATCCCGCATTCAATTCGCGCTGACGGCAGGATTTCATTATATCTATGTGCCGTTAACGATTGGCTTGTCGGTATTGATTTTCTTGATGGAATTGCGCCGCCATCAAACCAAACGTGTGGTCTATGATCAGATGTCGCGTTTCTGGACGAAGCTTTTGGCGATCAATTTCGTGATCGGCGTGGCGACGGGGATCACGATGGAGTTTCAGTTCGGAACGAACTGGGCGAACTATTCCCGGTTCGTCGGAGATATCTTCGGCGCGCCCCTGGCGGCCGAAGGGATATTCGCTTTTTTTCTGGAATCCGCCTTTATCGCTTTGATGATCTTCGGCAAGGAACGGATCTCTTCGTTTATGCGAGTGTTCTCTTCCCTGATGGTAGCGATCGGCACGAATCTTTCGGCTTTTTGGATCTTGGCCGCGAATTCCTGGCAGCAGACCCCGGCCGGTTATCAGTTAGTTGACGGCCGGGCGCAACTGACGGATTTCGCCGCCGCGCTTTTTAACTATTCCACGATGCCCAGATTTCTGCACGCTGTCGTGGGCGCTTATATCTTGAGCGGGGTTTTCCTGGCGGCCGTCTCGGCGTATTATGTTCTGAAAAACAAAAATCTGGCTATCGCGAAGCCATCGCTCCGCTGGGGCTTGATCTTTGGCGTCGTGTTCAGTGTGTTGCAAATATTCGTCGGGCATTGGCACGCGAAAGAAGTCGCGGTGTATCAACCGGCGAAACTGGCGGCTTTTGAATTGCAATGGGAGACGCAGACGCATGCGCCGCTGTTGCTCTTTGCCCTGCCGGATAAAGAAGCGCAGAGCAATCGTATCGAGATCGCTGTGCCTGGAATGCTGAGCTATCTGGCTTTCGGCAGTACCGAGGCGTCCGTGACGGGTTTGCGGGATATTCCCGAAGACGAATGGGCGCCGCTGGCCGCCTCCAGCTGGTCGTTTCATCTGATGGTGGGCTTCGGGTGTATTACGGCTGTGGTATTGCTGATCGGCTTGATTCAACAGTGGCGGGGCAAGATTGAATTGAGCCGGCGGGTATTGAAAGCCTGTATAGTCATCGTTCCGCTCGTCTATCTGGCCAATGAATTGGGCTGGATGGCGGCGGAGGTCGGACGGCAGCCTTGGATCGTGCAAAATCTCTTAAGAACGACGGACGCCGTTTCCGCTGTGTCGTTCGCGCATGTGGCTATCGTACTGACGCTTTTCTGTGTGTACTATCTCATCTTGTTTATCTTATTCTTGTACTTCATGATGAAGAGCATTCGCAATTTCAATCTAGCTGAAGCAAGCGCTAACAGCGGCGGAAAAGGCAAATCAAGGAGGGGTAAATAATGGATTTGAATCTGATCTGGTTTTTGCTGGTAGGCATTTTAATCGTTGGTTACTCCGTCTTGGATGGATTTGACCTGGGTGTGGGCAGTTTATATTTTTTTCTGGGCAAAACAGCCGACGAGAAGAAAGTGCTGACCCACAGCATCGACCCGTTCTGGCATAGCAACGAAGTGTGGCTGCTGACGGGAGGCGGAGCTTTGTTTGCGGCTTTCCCGCTCGTGTACGCGTCGGCTTTCAGCGCGTTTTACTTACCATTGTTTCTGGTATTGTTTGCTCTGATCGCCAGAGCTGTAGCCATCGAGTACAAGGTCAAAGCCGGCGAGCGTTCCGGATTGCAGAAAGCTCTGGAAATCGCTTTTTCTCTGGGCAGTTTCCTACCGGCCTTGCTCTACGGCGTGGCGATGGGCAATGTCGCGCGGGGAATCCCGCTGGATGGCGCTCAAAATTACACCGGCACGTTTTTTCAATTGCTGAATCCATACGCGCTGGTCTTTGGTTTGCTGGGTTTGTCTGCTTTCCTGCTGCAAGGAAGCGCCTATCTGGGCTTTAAGACGGAAGGTGATCTGCAAAAGCGCGCGCAACGTACGGCCCTCAAGATTTGGCTTGTTTTTCTCATACTTTATCTGGGAGCGACGTTATTTAGCTATCTGAGCACGCCGCAATTGTTCGCCAATTACCTGCAATATCCGATATTGCTGCTGATTCCAGCCCTGAGTTGGCTTCTGACCCTATTGACCGGGCACTTGCTGCGTTATAAGCCCGGCAGCAAAGGTTTCCTGGCCTCGTCAGCGGCACTGGGACTGATGATCCTGACTTTGGCAGTGGGCATGTTTCCCAACCTGTTGCCGGCCACGAATCCCAACGGCAGCTTGAATATCTATAACGCGGCTTCTTCCCCGCTGACCCTGAAGATTATGTTGATCGTGGTTTGTATTGGCCTGCCGTTTGTGTTGCTTTACACGGTGTATCTTTATTATGTCTTTCATGGCAAAGCGAAAGCGGATGCGGGAGGGTATTGAGGTAAGCGGTATCCATAAGGTGAAAGATAAAAGAATTTAGTGTGGGACATTTTCCCTGTAAGCGAAGGAAAACATCTCGTAAGGGGTTTGCCGTTGAAACGTTTCTGCTTTACGCTGTTCACATGGGAAAAGTATAATAACCCCACAAACCTAGACACGAAATTGCGAAAAGGAAATGTACCTGATACTGTAAAAGCCAAAAGAAAGGCAGGTACAGGAACTGGGGAAGCGAAAATTCACAGCGGAGTACAAAGCGAAATTGGTGTTAGAAGTGCTGCGAGGCGAACAGGAATTGGGAGAGATAGCATCGGAGCGGAGCATCAAATCAACCCAAACCAGCTCCGTGCGTGGAAAGCAGCGTTTTTGGAGAAAGCGCCCAGGTTATTCGAGGAAAATAAGGCGATGAAAGAGGCGGCGCGTCGAGAGCAGGAAAGTTCCGAAGAAAAAGCCGTGATGCTAAAAGCCATAGGTCAGCTGACCCTGGAGAGCGATTTTCTGATGAAACAGGCACACGAACGAAACAAAGGGGTGTTTCTTCGGCGAAGCTGTGAGTTACTGGGCGCAGCACGTTCAAGCGTGTATGATAAAGCGAAAGTCCCTTCAGCCGAGGAAATAGCGCATGAGGAGAATATCAAAAAGCGGTTAGACTCTTGGCACACCCAGTCGCCCTGCTCCGGTGTCCGTAAGCTGAGAGGGCTGCTGCGCGAACACGAAAAACTCACCGCAGGACGCAAACGGATCAAGCGGTATATGGACGAAATGGGTATCTACGCGATCTATCTGAAACCGAACTTCTCTAGAGTTTATAAAACGCTTAAAGAGGCATATCAAGGTAAGTCAAGGCGGTTAAAAGAAGCGCCGATTATTTTGGGGGAGAGGTAATCAGAACTGTATACACTAGCATTTAGAAAGAATGTGACAGATTGCAGCAATGCATAATAGATAAGGGTACGTATCAATGCAAGTGGATTCTATCCTGCAGTTTTAGCCTTCATTTTGAGGGTGTTTTCAGGTTTAATAATTCTAAATATGGCAATTTTCAACTAACCTTGGAAAGAACCTGTTTGACGCTTACAGAGAAGACGCCTAACTGATAGATATTTGAGGAGATGTTTCCTTTATGCCAAAGTAGCGACTACCAGTTATGAAAGATTGTTAGTTTGTGAGTGCACGGTAAATATGCAAAACAACACTGACAAGATGCATCTTTGGCGTTTGTCGTATAAATCAGCTTTCTGACTTCCTGCGGATATTTGCAATTGCATATCCTGGAATGCGCGCGATCATCCCTCGGGAAACAATCTGTTCTTAGATTCTTGATAGTAACGGTTCAGTTTGCGTAAGTTGGTTAGCCAGAGATAGGCTACATAAGGCAGGAAAAACACGAAAGCGATGTTGAGCTCAGACATCAGGATAAAATCGAATATCCCGTGCAGCAGCATGGGGACATAGAGAGATTTACTCAGATATTGCCTTCTCTCTGTTTCGTGCTGAGCGAATCTGGCCAGAGAGATATAATAGCCCATCGTCATCCCCAGCAGCATGTGGGTGGGTACGGCGAATACGCCTCGGGTGATGCCGATGGATGGATTATCTGCGATGAATTGGAATAAATATAAGATGTTCTCGATCGTAGCAAAGCCCAGCGCCGCAAAGACAGCGTAGACGATCCCGTCGAGCTTCTCGTTAAAGGAACTTTTAGCGTAAGCCAGTTTGAGCACGACGCGCCGTTTGAAAAACTCTTCGGTCAAGCCTGCTACGAGAAAGGCTTCGAAAGCGACAGCGACCAGACCGGCGAATGGGTTGATGGCGTCAAGGATCGCTTCGACAATGAGAACAGGTATGACGGACAGACATCCGCCCAGGAAGAGCTTGATCAGCAGTCCCAACGGTTCCCGGTCAAATCGGTCGATGAGATAGATGATGAACGCCAGTGCCAGGCCGGGCGCGATTGCGGTCAAAAGAATAGGAACAAGCAAATCAGGCGCCTCCTTTGATCATAGTATATCCATTATATCAATTTTGTCGCGCTCAGGACAGCGAGTGGATTTTCATGATAATTTCATAAAGCTATTGACATAGGGATATAGTCTGTGTTAAAAATAATATATGTATGTAAAACATACTAAACACATATGAAAAGCATATACTACGAGAGGAGAATATACGAATGAGCGATCAGGAGATGTTGGCAGTAGGGGTGCAATTCCCTCAAAGTAGGTGATATTGCGGGTGGAGCAGAGTTTGATTGTTACAGCGGCGAGCGATGGGATTCGCAGTTTACTGGAGAAAGTCTTGGTAACCGCGAAAGATGGCGCGATCACCATATCCAATCAGGATGGGCGGACATTGCACCTGACGATCACTGAGACTCGCGCGGATTTGCGCGCTCCCAGCGGTAGCGGGGGGGTTATTCTGGCGGAAGATGAGTTTGCTAACCTGATCGAGTTCATTGAAGGCGTGGCCTACGGAACGGTGATAGTGAAAATCCACCAGCGCAAAATCATCGGCGTGGAGAAGAATGAAAAGTTCAAACTATAGCAGACATCCAATGCGTTTATTGACCGGAACACCGGAGATAAACTGAGTTGCGAGGCAATCTTTGTTTATCTCCGGCGTTTTATTTTAACTGGCGCATATTGAACTGACAAGTATTGAAGGTGAAGAGATGACAGCATACCTCGATGGAACAGATTTACAGGAAAAGACAGCGCGGCACCCTTGCTATAGCGGCGGTTGCCAAAACGGCAGGATGCATCTGCCGGTTGCGCCGGCTTGCAATATTTCGTGTAATTACTGCAATAGAAAATTTGATTGCGTCAATGAAAGCCGTCCCGGTGTAGCCAGTGAAGTGCTCTCGCCTCAGGCGGCGGCGGAAAAATATCTGCGGGTGAAAGCGGCCCTGCCCTCCATCCAGGTCGTGGGCATTGCGGGGCCGGGCGACGCGCTGGCTAATTTTGAGCGCACAGAAGAGACGCTGCTGCGGATCAGAGCGGTGGATCCGGATGTGGTATTTTGCCTGTCTACCAATGGATTATATCTGGATCAATACGCGGAGCGCTTGCGGGAGATTGGGGTCACCCATGTGACAGTGACCATGAACACCATCGATGCGCAGATCGGTGCGCAAATCTACCGGGAAGTCGTCTATGAAGGACATAAATATACAGGCTTGGAAGGCGCGGCTCTATTATTGGAAAAACAGTTATCCGGGTTAGAGCAGCTCAAGCGGTTAGCACTGGTGAGTAAAATCAATACGGTGCTCATTCGGGGTATCAATGACGGTGATATTGAAAACGTGGCGCGGAAGGCCAGGGATTACGGCGTATATATCGGGAATGTGATGCAATTGATTCCCGCTTCCGGCAGCGTGTTTGAGCACATGCCGCTGACGAGCAATCAGGAGCTGAACGAGGTGAGAAAGCGCTGCGAGCCATATGTGAAGCAGATGTACCACTGTCAGCAATGCCGCGCCGACGCGATCGGTCTCTTGGGGCAGGATTGTTCGGCGGAATTCCGCGAGAACCAGCCGGCGGTTGCCACGGCGGATTCGGCGGAAGATCCGCCGAAAGGGACGTTTACCGCACTGGTTACGACCAAAGACCGGCGTTTGATCAATCAGCATTTCGGACATGCCGATCAGTTCTACATCTACCGTTACGAGGACGGAGCGATTCGTTTAAAAGATATCCGGGATGTTACTAAGTACTGCGGCAGTTCCGCGGAATGCGGAGAGGAAGAAAGAAACGAGGGCATTTTAGCGGCTTTGCAAGATTGTGACTTTGTTCTCACTCAGAGGATCGGCTATTATCCGCAACAGCTCTTAGAACGTCATGGCAAGAAAATCATCACGACGTATGGTTTCATCAGTGAGGAACTGCAAAAGACGGCAAGCGAATTTCTGCGGGGGAAGTGATTATAGTGGCAAAGATTGGCGTGATTACCACAGACGGAGTGAATATCGACGGGCATTTTGGCCAAGCGAAGCGGATTCATATCTATGAGGTGGAGGATCATGCGTATACGTTCAGCGAGATCCGGCGCTTGCCGGGTTCTCAAGGCGAGACTGCGCATAGTGCGGCGCATGGCGCGCTGGCAGTACTGGCGGATGTCGATACGGTACTGGCAAAGAACATTGGACCCGGATCGATCGCGGTATTAAACGAAGCGGGGATCCGCGCCTTTGCCATGGCAGGCAGTATTGAAAAAGCGCTGTCAGTCTATGGCAAAAGACTGAAATTGATTGAACGATTGAACTTGGGCGGCGGAGGATGCAGCAGTTGTAGCGGAGGTTGCGGACAAAGCTAAGCGGATCAATCTTAGCCAGGCAAAGGAAAATTTAATAAACATGCAGGACGTTTATTGACTGGAACACCGGAAATAAGATTGATTTTATTGCATCAATACACACAAGGAGAGGTTAGAGGGAATGGCGGAAAAGAAAATCAGACAAGTGGCAATTTATGGCAAGGGCGGTATCGGCAAATCGACGACTACGCAAAATCTGACTGCGGGGCTTACGGAACTTGGCAAGAGTGTTATGGTGGTGGGGTGCGACCCGAAAGCGGATTCGACGCGCTTGCTCTTGGGCGGTCTGGCCCAAAAATCGGTACTCGACACCCTGCGTCTCACGGGTGACCATGTTGCCCTAGATAGTATCCTGAAAACCGGCTACAACGGTACGCGCTGCGTAGAGTCGGGCGGCCCGGAACCAGGCGTAGGCTGCGCCGGGCGCGGTATCATCACAGCCATCGGTTTGTTAGAGCGGTTGGGCGCCTATACGGACGATTTAGACTATGTGTTCTACGATGTTTTAGGAGATGTCGTCTGCGGCGGATTTGCGATGCCGATTCGTGAAGGCAAAGCGCAGGAAATTTATATCGTGGCCAGTGGTGAAATGATGGCGCTATACGCCGCGAACAATATCGCGAAGGGCATCAAGCGCTATGCCTTAAAAGGCGGAGTTCGCTTGGGCGGGATTATTTGCAACAGCCGCAACGTCGATCGCGAGCAAGAACTTTTACGCGCGTTTTCCGAAGAGCTGGGTACCAAACTGATCTATTTTGTGCCGCGCGACAATGTCGTCCAGCACGCGGAAATTCGTAAAAAGACGGTCATCGAATACGCTTCAGCCGCCCACCAGGCGGAAGAATACCGAACATTGGCCCGCGCGATCGAAGGCAATGAGAATTTCGTAATTCCGAATCCCATGTCTCAGGAACGCCTGGAGGAAATCCTGATCGAATTCGGACTGATGGACAATATCACGGACGATTTCAGAATTTAGAGAGATCATTGGTATGCGGATTGACAAAAATAACTTGACTGATTATAATGCACATTAAACATATAGGTAAAATAAAATAATTGATATTGATTTGTTTATTGACCGGAACACTGGAGATAAGCTTGATTTTATGTAATCGATGTTTATCCTTGGTGTTTTATTTTATCTAAATATTCTATCTAAGGAGGCGTGGAAATGAGCAACATTGCCAATAACCTGACGGACACGATCGGCAATACTCCTCTGCTTCGACTGAACAACTATAAGACGGAAGTAAAGTACATGGCGGATGTGCTGGTTAAGCTGGAATACTTTAACCCGCTGGGCAGCGTGAAAGACCGGATCGCTGACGCGATGATCAGCGACGCGGAAGAAAAAGGACTCCTGCAAAAAGATTCGGTCATTATTGAACCGACGAGCGGCAACACCGGAATCGGGCTGGCCTTTGTGGCTGCGGCCAAGAGATACAAGATTATTTTGGTGATGCCGGATACGATGAGTATGGAGCGCAGAACGATTTTGCAAGCACTGGGGGCG
>JAITOV010000021.1 GCA_031289735.1 Peptococcaceae bacterium | reverse complement strand
TGAAAAGAATATTTAACGATACGGATCCCGACCTCCGCGTCAGCGCGAATTTCCGCCTGCCCGCCGTCATCCCCATCATCCTCTATAACGGCGGCGACAACTGGACGGCGGTTAAAAGTTTCAAGGAATATCAAACCGGATACGATCTGGCCGGTGCGCGCGGCATTGACTACCGCTATATCCTGCTGGACGTCAACCGTTACCGTGAGGAAACCCTCCTGGAACTCAGCAGCATGATCGCCGCCATGTTCGCTCTGGATCGTAAACAGGACACCCAAGGCGTCAAGCGCGTCTTGGCGGCGGTAATCAAACAGTTTAAGCAATTCACGCCGGACGAACAAACAGATCTGGCGGGCTGGGTCCAAGACGTCTTACTGCGTAAGACAAAAGACCGGGAAACCGTGCGGGACGCTCTGGAACACCTGAAGAAAGGGGAGGATATCGTGGTGACGTACGCTATCGAACGCTTATTTGACGAAGTAGAAGAGAGAGGTATCGAGCAAGGTATCGAGCAAGGTATCGAGCAAGGTATCGAAAAAACTGTGCTGAAAATGCTGCAAAAGAATATGCCGCTGGAAATCATTCAGGAAATCACTGAATTATCCAGTGAGAAAATCTTTGAGTTGCAAGAACAATTAGGACATTAATTTTCCTTGTGCAAAGTAAATGCGCTGACCGTGGGCCTAGCACAGGCCCGATCGCCGTCTATGGAACGATCGGGCCTTTTTGTTGCGCTGGGATTCGAGATCTACATAAAAAACACACAGGTTATTTTTATACTATGGTTAACGGCGCAAGTACTTGGATTTGTCACGAAATTGCGGTAATATAGTACATGAGGGGGTGTTCCAGTGAAGAAGTGGCTTTGTATCTTCGTCGTGTTTATACTCCTGGCGATTGGCATCAGCGTATATAAAAAGCCGAACACCGTAGCGAAGCCTGACGCGAACCAGACGGAGAAAGCTGGGGAGACAGCGCAACCGGAACCAGAAACTCCTGCGAGTACGGTTGAGGGCGATACGCAGAATCCGGCGGACCCGAATGCAGGCAGTACGGAACTGAAGTCTGCGGGCGTTTATATTGGTCAGATTGACAGCAGTTTTATCATGATCGAGACAGAGGGTAAGGCGCAATCATTTAAACTGAGCGGCGCGCTGAAAGAAGCGTTTGAGCAGTTGGATATCCCGGAGGGCGCGGCTGTGAAATTTACCTATCAGATCGAGCAGAACGGTCAAACCGTCATTCAGACTTTGACGAAAGAATAGTCCGCCTGAGGGGATGTTAGATGTGTACTCGGCAAAAGTGATGGAGCATTTTTCCCAGCCGCGCAATACCGGCAAGATCAACCATGCGGATGGGGAAGGGGTGGTCGGTAACATCAAATGTGGGGATCAGCTGACGATCTATATTCAAGTAGAAGATGAGCGGCTCGTGGATGTGCGTTACCTCGTGTTTGGCTGCGCGGCGGCGATTGCCACCAGCAGTATGACCACGGAATTAGTCAAGGGTAAGACCGTGGAGGAAGCGCTGCAAGTCAGCGAACAGGACGTGATTGACGCGCTGGATGGTTTGCCGCCGCTAAAATATCATTGTTCGAATATGGCTGTCTCAGCGCTGCGCTTAGCGATCCGGGATTACCAAGAGAAAAAAGGAAAAACAGCGTTGCAGAAGATCGGCAGATCCGCGCGGCAATCCGTGCATGCGCTCAAAGATCGGATTGTCACGCATATGATGTATCGCTTGCATGGCACAGAGAACGAAGGAGGCGACGACGGATGAAGACGCGGGAAACAGAAGGTATTGTCCTGGAAGTCAGAGAGGAATTCGCGCTGGTACGGCCAACGAACCATACGGGCTGCGACGCTGAATACTGCTGCCAGGGCAGCGGGGTGAAAAAGATCGATGTGGAGATGGTCAACCGCGTTCACGCGGAGCTGGGGGATAAGGTGGTTTTCGAAGCGCAAGAAGGGCATATGCTGATCGCCGCGTTTGTCGTGTATCTCTTACCGTTGATCCTGACGTTCGGCGGCGCTGTGGCCGGTTATCAGGCGTCAGACTGGCTGAAGTTTAATCCAGTCCTCCTGGCCGTCAGCGGCGGCGTGATCTTCTTTGCCCTGTCGCTGTTGATCATTCGTCTGACGAATAACTACGCGGCGGGGAATATTGGCTTAAAACCAGTGATCATTCGCAAGAGTTCGTGATCGTTCGGCTCAGGCGCTGAGCCTGAGCGCAGTAGGCAAGAGAGAAAGAGGTAGATGCAGAAAATGCTCCTGCGAGAGGAAATGAATAAACGGATTCTGATCCTGGACGGCGCAATGGGTACGATGCTACAGAGGGCGGAACTGCAGGCGCGGGATTTTGGCGGTCCGGAGTATGAGGGTTGCAATGAGCTGCTCAATATCCATCGGCCGGAGCTGATTCAGCAGGTACACGAAGCCTACTTGGCGGCAGGCGCGGATCTAATCGAGAGTAATACATTTGGCGCGACGCAAGTCGTGCTTTCTGATTATGGGATTCCCGGCAGAGACAGAGAACTGAATCTGGCCGGAGCGCGTTTGGCCAGGCAGGCGGCTGACCGCTATGCGACGGCGGACAAGCCCCGCTTCGTCGCCGGATCGATGGGGCCGACGAATAAGATGCTGACCTTGACCGCCGGGATCACCTTCATGGAACTGGTGGAGTCCTATTACCGCCAGGCGCGCGCTTTGATCGAGGGCGGCGTTGATCTGCTGCTGCTGGAGACGGCCCAGGACACGCTGAATATCAAAGCAGCCGGATTGGGGATCCAGCGCGCGCGGCGAGAACTGAAGCAAGCCATCCCGCTGATGATCTCCGGGACGGTTGAAGCGTCGGGCGCCACATTAGCCGGTCAGAATACGGAGGCTTTATATGTATCGTTAGCGCATTTGCAGCCGTTGTGTATCGGGATGAACTGTGCTACGGGCCCGGCGCTGATGCGTGACCATATCCGCAGCCTGGCGCAGATCGCCGCATGCGCAGTCAGTTGTTATCCGAATGCCGGTATGCCGGATGAAGATGGCTGTTATGGGGAATCAGCGGCGAGCTTTGCCTCTCAGGTCGCTGAATTTGCCGCCGCCGGCTGGCTGAATATCGCCGGTGGCTGCTGTGGGACGACGCCGGAACATATCCGGGCGCTCTCCGCCGCTCTGGCGGATATACCGCCGCGGACGATTGCGCAACGCGACTATGCGGCTCTGTCCGGTTTGGAGACACTCTGGATTGAAGATGAGAACCTGCCCATCCTGGTCGGAGAACGGTGTAACGTGATCGGTTCGCGCCTATTTCGCGATCTAGTCAAAGCGGAAGCCTGGGATGAAGCCTCGGAAATCGCGCGCGCACAAGAGAAAAACGGCTCCCAGGTGATTGATGTGTGCCTTTCGAATCCGGATTGGGACGAAGAACAGGCGATGCACAACTTCCTGCCGCAGGTTGTCACGAAGGTGAAAGCCCCGATCATGCTGGATTCTACGGATCTGCGGGTCCTGGAAACCGGATTGCGCTATACGCAGGGAAAATCCGTGCTCAATTCGCTGAATCTGGAAGGGGGAGCGGATGCGCTGCAAGGCGGTATCGCTTTGATGAAGGCTTATGGGGCGGCGGTGGTCATCGGGACGATTGACGAACAGGGTATGGGCCTGACGCGCCAGCGCAAGCTGGAGATTGCTCAGCGCTCTTACGCGATCTTTCGGGAACAGGGTATCGCTCCTGAGGATATGATCTTTGATCCGCTGACTTTTCCGGTGGGTACCGGAGATGAGCAGTACATAGGCGGCGCGGTGGAAACGATCGAAGGCATCCGGCTGATTAAGAGCGCTCTGCCCGGGGTCAAGACGATTCTGGGGATCAGCAATGTGTCTTTTGGTTTGGTGGCGGCTGGACGGGAGGTTCTGAATTCCGTCTTCCTCTATGAGGCGACGCGAGCCGGGCTGGATTACGCGATTGTCAATGCGCAAAAACTGGTGCGTTATGCCGCTCTTTCCCAAGAAGAACAGGATCTGTGCCGCCAAATTCTCTTCGAGACGAAGGCGGAAGCGATCGCGGCGTTCACGGCGTTCTATCGTGATAAGAGCGCACAGCCTGCGGCGCCTGTGGCGCGCCAAACATTGGAAGAGCGTTTGCAGATGTATATTGTAGAAGGCAGTAAAGCCGGGCTCAAGGAGGACTTACTTCTGGCCTTGGAACGCTATCAGCCGTTACAGATCCTCAATGATTTCCTCATGAAGGGTATGGAAGAGGTTGGCCGTTTATTTAATCAGAATCAGCTCATCGTGGCCGAGGTGCTGAAAAGCGCGGAAAGCATGAACGCGGCAGTGACTTTCCTGGAACCCTATCTGGATAAAACGGAAACCATGGACAAAGGCAAGGTGATCATCGCCACGGTCAAAGGCGATGTGCATGATATCGGCAAAAACCTGCTGGATATTATCTTGTCGAACAATAATTATCAAGTGGTCGATTTGGGGATTAAAGTACCGCCGGAACAGGTCATCGCAGCCTGCCGCGCGGAGCAGCCGGTCGCGGTCGGTTTATCCGGATTGCTGGTCAAATCGGCGCACCAGATGGTCACGACGGCCCAGGATTTGCACCAGGCGGGCATACATATCCCGGTGCTCGTCGGCGGGGCGGCCCTGACCGAAAAGTTCACAGCTGGCAAGATCGCTCCGGCGTATGCCGGACCGGTCTATTATGCGAAGGACGTGATGCAGGGCTTGGAGATCTTGAACCGGATTGTCTCCGGGACGGACGGGGCCAGCGCTGTGACGCCCGCACAG
>JAITOV010000020.1 GCA_031289735.1 Peptococcaceae bacterium | reverse complement strand
TTTATAATTTTGTTGTCAATAAGCAGCTGATAATTGACAATGAATTTAAAGTATAATAATATTAAACATATAAATCATATAGATAATATATAAATTGAGGTGTTCATATGTCTAAAATCGCTCGGAAACTCACTGATCTCATCGGCAACACTCCCTTGTTAGAACTCGTTCGCTACGGCTCGGCAGAAAATGTGGCCGCGAAACTGATTGCCAAACTGGAAAGTTTCAATCCCTTATCATCGGTTAAAGACCGCATCGGTTACGCCCTGATCCTTGACGGGCAAGAAAAAGGACTGATCAATAAGGACACCGTCTTGATTGAACCCACCAGCGGCAATACCGGTATTGCTTTAGCTTTCGTCGCCGCCGCTGAAGGCTACCGTCTCATCCTCACTATGCCGGAGTCCATGAGCATCGAACGCCGCAACTTGCTGTCAGCCCTGGGAGCGGAACTCGTCCTGACCCCCGCCGCTGACGGGATGAAAGGCGCTATCACCAAGGCGAAAGAACTACATCAAGCCACGCCAAACTCCTATATCCCCGGTCAGTTTACCAATCCCGCTAATCCGGAAATTCACCGCGTAACCACCGCGGCCGAAATCTGGAACGACACGGACGGCGCCGTCGATATCTTCGTCGGCGGTGTTGGTACCGGCGGAACGATTACCGGTGTCGGCGAGGTCTTAAAGCAAAAGAAACCCAGCGTGAAAATCGTAGCGGTCGAGCCGTTTGATTCCCCCGTGCTTTCCGAAGGCCGCTCCGGACCGCATAAGATCCAAGGCATCGGCGCCGGTTTCGTGCCTGATGTCTTGAATGTCCGCATCATTGACGAGATTTTTAAAGTAACCAATGAGGACGCCTTTGCCACCTCCCGCAAATTAGCCAGGTCTGAAGGTTTGCTCGTCGGCATTTCTTCCGGCGCCGCTGCTTTCGCGGCGACGCAAATCGCTAAACGTCCGGAAAACAAAGGGAAAACCATTGTCCTCCTCTTACCGGATACCGGCGAAAGATATCTTTCGACAACGTTATTTGCCCCGGAAAGCTAAAAGCAGCCAGTTGCCGCGCCACAAACAGGCAAACACCGCTAGGACGCCTTTTTAAAGGATTTCCTAGCGGTATTTCGCTTGATTCTCTTTAACCGGTACTGACCTCTAACTCCGTTTTAATATACGTGAACGGATCTTTGGCGTACCAAGACTCTCGGTAAGGCAACGGGCAATGGGCGGCGATTTTTTTGTTGAATTGGTAGTTGCTCATCAAGCGCTGGATGCGCCGCGCCATTTCATAGACGCCTCCATACCCCATGTACAGGAACGTCGGGCCAAACAGGGGCAATAACGGCAATCCTTGTTTGGCGGAAATATTGCCGCCGCCAACGTGTCCGACATATAAATCCGGTTGTAAACGCTTCACGAGATTGATCTGTTCGAACGGCTGTTGGGCGCTTACGGCCAGGACCACGTCGTCTACATCGTCCAGACTCTCATAAATGGGTTCGACAAACTCATCGTAATGATGGACCTTCAGGCCGAGGATACGAAAGCCCAAATCCTGTAACACTTCAGCGGTGGTGAGCACGCGTACTTCACCGCCGCCGACAAAGGCGGTCTTGCCGCGGAATTGCGCTCTGAGCGGTTCTAAGGCTTCATCCAAAGCCTTATCTTCAGCGGCAATGAGCCGCTCGGCTTGTTCCTGCAAATCAAAATGCTCAGCGATCTTACGCAGCCAGCGGGCAATGTTCCGGCGGCCGACCGGCATGGTATCGATGATGAAGGGAATATTGTAGAGCGTTTCTAGATGCTTGATAAAATAATCGTCGTGCGTACCGCAAATGCTGACATTGAGCGCCGATTCCAGCACATAGCGAAAATCGTCCGCGTCACTGAAACAGGGCAAATACCTCACTTTGAGTTCCAAGGCGGTTAACAAACGCTCCAGTTCCAGTTCATCAGCCCGGGACATCGTCCCGACATTCAGCACATTGACCGTGCGGGTATCCCGATAGCGCCTTTGCACATCGCGCAGGTCGTCCGGGACGACTTGCCGGTCTTCCCGGCGAATCGGATGGCTGATCAGCTGCCGTAAAATCCCATGATACACATCGTCATAGGCGGTAGCCATCGCTTTGGTTTTAAAACCGGCGCACTGCACCGGTACGATCTTCGCGGCTACTTCATCCTGCAACTCCTGGATCACCGCATCCACATCATCCCCGATCAGCGCCGGGACGCAGCTGACCGCGATAATAATCATTTCCGGTTGGAATTCCTTATCGGCGTAACGGATCGCCTCACGCAGTTTTTCTTCACCGCCGTTAATCACGTCGGATTCCGTCAAGTTCGTACTCAACCAGAACAAACCTTCGGCTTTGGGGTCACGCAGGCGCTTGAAGGTCTGGCTTTGACCGACATTGCCAATCGAGATGGCGCCGCAGCCGACCGGGCCATGCATGATGCTGACAGCGTTGCGCATCGTATTGATAATGGCCAGGCTTAATGTGAACTGGCACCCCTGCGTCTGAGAGAACGAACGGCTCGCTAAGTTCAAGCAGCCTTCCTTCTGGGCATGGCGGACTTCCTGTACTGTCCCGCCAAAGGCGACGCCGGTACCCAAACGATCTTCGCGCACGGGAGGCGTTTTACTTTTTAAATAATCCATATTTTCACTTCCTTTTTATCGGCCTACTAAGAGAGCGGAAAATAAATCAGCCATAAAGGTGAGCCCACCGTTATACCCGGCATACGCTTGGTTTAAAATCACGCGATTCGTTGCCGGAAAAGACAGGGTCAGCAACGGCGCGTTGAGTTTGATCGCCAAATCGCGTTCAAAAACGCTGCCGATCAACACCAACGGGGTTAAGCTATTATAATAACGTTCATTGTGATTTGGCTCCCAAGCCTCAGGGAGATACTTCACCACAGCCGACGCGTCCGTATCAAAGCGCACTTCCGGGCGAATATCGCTTTCCCAGCCCTCAAAACGAGCCAACAGCGTAGCCCTGCTCTCCGTGTCGTCAGGCTCCAAACTATCAGTAATGACCACCAACCGGGGAACCCAACCGAGATCATCGCTGACAAAACGCGCTACCGACGGCGCGTAATTGGCGTCCCCGGTAATCACCGCGTAACGTTGTAAATCCGCGTCGTTATAGATATCCGCTAGGCGTTCCATATAGTCATAATATCGGGCGTCTTCTTCGGCGATGACTTGTTCCACCTCAGCGTCCGGAATCTTCAAAGCTTGCGCTACGGTCCGCAAAAAATTCGCCGTTTGACTCGCGCCGATCGGCAACGGCACGGAAATCCAGGGGGTACCGTGTACTTCCTCGAAAACCTCGGCGGATTTTAAGCCATACGTATCGGAGAGGATGATGTTCAGGGATGCGTCTGCGGCGTTTTGCAGGTTGCTTAAGGGTTCGCCTTCGCCAAAAAACGTATAGGCGTCGAGCCCGATGCGCCCTAATAAACGTCTAAACTCGGTTAAATTTCCTTTATAAAATATATCTTGACCGGGCGGCAAACCCCACAGGTTGACCCGGTTTTTCCGGTGTTGCCGGCCTTTGGTCGTATACAAACGGAATAATCCGCTCAGCAGCATATCATAGCCTTCATACGACGTACCGCGAAAACTGGGGGTGGGGATGGGCAGCACCGGCACACCGGCAGCGGCGAACTTATTCGTCGAGACACTAATATCGTCGCCAATCATCTCGACCATACACCCTGTGATCACCACATACAGGTCGCCGTCAATGATTTCCAGCGTCGTCTGAATCTGCTCGGCCAGGCGTTCTTCCCCACCGAAAACGATCTCCCGCTCGACCACATTGGTGCTGCTGGCCGAAGTGCCGCCGCAATACCCGCCGCCTAAATAACCGGCGCCGGCGGTGGTGGCATTGGATACATTAAAACCGCAGCCCGAGCTGGCATGGATAATGGGAATCGTCCGCGGCAACGCGCGCAAAGCAATCAGAGCGCCTCCCAAAGCGCAAGTATAGCGGGGACGGTCAATAAATTTGCTCATATTCTCCTCCTTATCTCCCTATCTTTCTATCTCGTCAAAGAGTACGGTTGACAGATAGCGCTCCCCGGTATCCGGCAAGAGGGCGACAACGATCTTACCGGCAAACTGAGGGCCTCTGGCAATCTGCGTAGCGGCGAAAGCAGCCGCGCCAGAAGAAATACCGACGAGCAAGCCTTCTTGTTCCGCTAAGAGCTGGGCTGTTAAGAAAGCGTCCGTACCGCGGACTTTACGGATTTCATCGACCAGTCCCAGATCCAACACCCTGGGGATAAAACCGGCGCCAATGCCCTGAATCTGGTGCGGCCCGGACGGCCCGCCTGACAATACCGGCGAATCATACGGTTCCACGGCGATAATCTTGATCTCCGGGTTGAGTTCCTTGAGACGCTGCCCAACGCCGGTGATCGTACCACCGGTGCCAACTCCGCCGACAAAGGCGGCGACCTTGCCGTCCGTATCGCGCCAGATTTCTTCGGCAGTCGTCAAACGATGAATTTCCGGGTTCGCCGGATTATCAAACTGTTGCGGGATATAGGCATGAGGGATCGCCGCCGCCAACTCTTCCGCTTTGCGAATCGCACCCTTCATCCCCTGGGCGCCCGGTGTCAGCACGATCTCCGCTCCCAGCGCAGCCAGCAGTTTACGCCGTTCGATACTCATCGTATCCGGCATCGTCAATACGATATGATACCCCTTAGAGGCGGCGACAAAGGCCAAACCGATACCCGTATTGCCGCTGGTCGGCTCGATGATGACGCTATCCGCCGTCAATAGATTGTCACGTTCGGCGGCTTCAATCATAGCCAGAGCGATCCGGTCCTTAACGCTGCCCAGCGGGTTAAAATACTCCAATTTAAAGACCAGCCGCGCCTTGACCTTGGCTTCCCGGTTATATGTCCCCGGCTCCAGCAAAGGCGTATTCCCGATGAGTTCCGTGAGTTTTTCCACAATCTTTTCCATCCGCAGCTCCTCTCTCCCTCGTAAACATTCTAAATCTCGTATTCTTCAAGATTATCTAACAAGCCGAACTCCAAGAGGATTTCTTCTAAACGATCCTGGGTCATCGGCGTGGGTATGACAAAATGCGTGTTTTCATCGATCGCGCGAGCCAGTTGGCGGTATTCTTTCGCCTGACTTGATTCCGGTTGATACTCAATGACCGTCTTGCGGCGGATCTCCGCGTGCTGCACGATATTATGGCGCGGTACGTCGTAAATCAGCTGGGAACTCAGTTCTTTAGCGAAGGCCCGTAAGAGTTCGTTTTCACGGTCTACATTGCGGCTATTGCAGATGATCCCACCGAGACGTACGCCGCCCTTGCGGGCATAGCGCTGGATCCCCTTCGCAATATTATTGGCCGCATAGAGGGCCATCATTTCCCCGCTGGCTACGATATAAATCTCTTTGGCTTTCCCTTCCCGGATAGGCATGGCGAATCCGCCGCAAACTACATCGCCCAGCACGTCATAAAATACATAGTCCAAATCCTCTGTGTAAGCTCCCAACCGCTCCAACAGCCCGATCGCCGTGATAATGCCGCGCCCCGCGCAACCCACGCCGGGTTCCGGCCCGCCTGATTCCACGCAACGCGTTCCCTTGTACCCAACCTTCAAGATGCTATCCAAGGGAATATTTTCTCCGACGCCACGCAGGGTGTCCAGCACCGTTTTTTGGGCCAGGCCGTTCAGCAAGAGGCGGGTCGAATCTCCCTTGGGATCGCAACCGACGATCATCACTTGTTTGCCAAGTTCGATCAATCCCGCCGTCAAGTTCTGGGTCGTTGTTGATTTGCCGATCCCGCCTTTACCATAAATAGCCACCTGTCGCATAACACTTCACCATCTTTCAAGATTTCTATCATAGCTTCAGTCAGCCAAACTTCTCTCAATCATTCTTCTCTAGAAAAGTGCGAAGAGGGTGGCCCTGGCGCTTTTACGCTTATTTACGTTTGTTATACGTTACACTGCCGGGACCGCCCCAATGTAAATCCGCGTCACTGGCTGGTATATCCGCCGGCACAAAATCGTTCGTATACACATCTTGCGGTTCGATCTCGCCCGGCTGCCAAAGTTCAATCTCTTCGGCAATCGTAAACCATTGATCGATATCCGCGGCAGCAATATTCTTTCTTTCGTCAAAAACGAAGATACTCAGATCCTGTGGATCTAAACCCATAAAATCACCCAAAATCCCTTTCGTTTCATCGGGATGCGCGTTGACCCAGACCCGGGCGCGGTACTCAGCGTTCACAAATCCTTGTACCACATCGGGATGTTTGGCAATAAAATCATCCGTAAAACCGCGCACGGCCAGACCGGCACCGGCGCTATGGAATAAATCCCAACTACTGGAAATCTTGCGCGCCACACCCTTCTGCACCGCTAGCCCGGCATACGGCGGATGACTGGCGACGATATCAATCAAGCCCTGATCCAAGGCTTGCGTAGCGTCGATATCCGCCATGACCACCAGCTCAGCTCCGTTTTGATCCAAACCCTGGCTCTTCAAATAGTATTGTATATATCCGCTCGTGCAAGGCGAAAAGGAGGCTATGGATACCTTTTTGCCGATCGCTTCATCTAATGTTTGAATAGGGCTATCCGCCTTAACAATATACGTGATATGGTTATTATCCGGATCGTCAATCATCGCCGGGCAAACCGATCTGGCCTTGATACCCGCCAAACGAGCCTGGGCAACCCCGGGCGGATGCCCGCCTAAAAACGCGTCTACCTCGCCTTGTTCCAATAATTGAAATTCTGTCACCCCTTTACCGAGAGCGCCGACGTATTCCAGTTTGATCCCCTCGTCGGCAAAGAACCCCAGAGCGTCCGCAATCACGAACTCTACGTAGTTCGTCGGAGTATATACGCGTAGGGTAAACGGCTCATCACTTGCCCCTGTTTTATCCGCAGTATCATTCGCGGGCGCCGCTGAACCACAAGCGGTCAGTTGCACTAAAACGAACATCAGGAGCACAACCGTAATGACTCTCTTGATATGCCTCTTCATTATCCTTATCCCTGCCTTTTATTTATTTAGCTTGCATCAGCGGAGGGCGACCGGAAACCGCCCTGCACCGTTATCTGCCTTGACTGGCCAGCCAGGCATCCTTGTAGTCGGCCCATGCGCGTGTAGCGTCGCCAGACGGAATATCCCGCGGGACAAACTGATTGGTGTAAATTTCTTCCGGCTGAATTTCACCCGGTTGCCAGAAGCCAATGATCTCGGAGATCGAGAACCACAATTCAATATCCGCTTGGTCGATGTTCTTTCTATGATCAAAAACCCAAGCACTAAAATTATCCGGCGGGAGATTCAAAAAATCCGCGGCGACTTGCAGCGCTTCCTCCGGATGTGCGTTGATCCAAACGCGTGCACGATACAACGCGTTCACCGCCCCTTGCACGACATCAGGATGCTCGTCAATGAAGGAGTCCAGGAAGCAACGGCTGGCTAAACCCGCGCCGGGATTATGGAACATTTCCCAGGTATTATAAATCTCGCGTACTTGACCATTGCCTTTCGCTATCCCGGAAAAAGGCGGATGCGCCGTCACGATATCGACCAATCCCTGATCCAGAGCCTGCAAGCCGTCAGAGTCGCTCATAACGACAAATTCTACGCTTTTCGGATCCAGCCCCTGCTGAATCAAGTAGTACTCTACATAACCGTTGGTGCAAGCGAGATAACTACTGATCTGCACTTTCTTGCCTACGGCCTCGGATAACGATTGGATGGGGCTATCCGCGCGCACGAGATAGGAGACATGGAAATCCTTAGAGTCGTCAATCATGGCCGGCGCGACGATACGCGCCTTAATCCCCGCCAAACGCGCCTGAGCGACCTGAGGCGGATGTGAACCCATCACCGCGTCAATTTCTCCCTGTTCTAATAATTGGAAAGCGGTGACGCCTTTCCCCAGTGCGCCGACGTATTTGAGTTTGATACCCTCTTCCTCAAAAAAACCCATTTGATCGGCAATGTTGTATTCCGTCAAATTCGTCGGCGTGTTCACGCGCAGAGTAAAATACTCTTTTTCCCCGGATCCGTTTACATTCCCGCCGGGGACTGAAGTGGCAGGAGCCGTCGAACCGCAAGCGGTCAGCTGAAACATCGCCAGTACCAGAACCAGCAGTATCAATATCTTCCTATCAGGCCTAATCTTCATCTTTTGCACCTTTTTCCTCCTCCGTTTTGCCCGTCACTTGAACCCTCCGCGCATTGCTAGTTTGCCGCCGCTTCTCCCCGTTCGTAATAAAAGGGATCACTTTGGTTCATCCACCATTGGGTATATGGGAAACGCGCATGCCGCGCGATATTTTTAACCAGACGCCGGGATAGAATCGCTTCAGCCACGCTTTGCCCGAAATAGATCAACCCGTCATAGCCGACAATCCGGTTCGGATCCGACACCATAAACGTTGGAATGCCCAGTTTATTGGCTGTAATAGCGATTTGCTGATGCCTGAGGACGACGACATCCAGCACTTCTTCCTTGAGCAATTTGATCATTTCATACGGCTGTTTGTTACAAACGGTATATTTCTCTACTTCGCCGATACTATGCAGCATTGTGCCCAGGCTATTTAATTCTTCCGACTCATTATCATAAATCTGATCGCGATGATAGGCGATCGAGCCGGCAAGCGTCATCCCAAAAGAGTGGCAGCAACTCACCATACTATGCAGATAGGAGTCACCGCCCAGGACATAAACCACTTTGCCGCTGAGCACAGAACGCAGTTCCGCCAATTGTGGGGCGATACGTTCATGCTCTTCACGAATGACCTGCTCTACCAAATGCTCCCGGCCGGTCACCCGGGCGACTTCCCGTATCCATTGATCTGTCCATTCCAGTCCGTATGGCGCGGGGGCTTGGATTTCCGGCACGCCGTATTCCTGTTCCATCGCCGTCCCGGTATACGTACCCAGCGTTTGGCAAATATGCGCGGTGGCTAAAGCTTCCGACATATGCTCCACCTCTTCGACGGTGGAGAAGGGAAAGAAATAGCGGGGAACCAAACCGAGTTTTCCTAAGAGGCCGTCAAAGGTGTGCGTCCCTTGGAAATTGTTGATATTGACGATGTTGTTCACTTCTACTTCTTGGCTAGGCGGTTTAACAATTTTGCGAATAGCGGCGTGCGCGGTCGTATCAAAACCGGTACTCCAGATCTTTGAACGAAACCCTTCGCAATAGACCGGCGAAATGATAATCCCTAATTCTTCTTCCATCTCATCAACGATACTCTCGATATCCTCACCGATGATACCGGACACACAGGATGTGTGTATAAAGATCACTTTGGGGCTAAAGCGCCGGTAGGCTTCCCGGACGGCTTGACGCAGCTTATCCGCGCCGCCATAGACGGTGTCGTGCTCATTCAAATTGCTGCAAATTGCCGGCACATTATATAGGGGCTGTTGATTGGCCGCGGAATATACGGCGATCATGTTATTACGGCTGATCAGATCCGAAGCGCAACCGACCGGCGAGTGCATGATAATGGCCGCGCCCCGAATCAACGAGGTGTTCATGGAATGCGTAGACGGACAACTGCCGGACTGACTGAACGAACGATCCTGCATGCGCAGTCCCTTATTCAGACTCTTTTCATAGCATTCACTGGCCGTTCCGTGAAACGATATCAGTGAACCCAACCGCCGTTCGCGCGGCTCCACTTCTGGGAGATTCAGGTTAACCGTCATCAATGATCCCTCCTTAAACCTTTAACCGTTGGCTTCGCCGCGTTCGTAATAGAACGGGTCGTTTTTGCTCAGCCACCATTCGGTATAGGGAAAACGCGTATGCCGCGCAATGTTTTTGACCAGACGTCCTGACTGGATCGTCTCGGCGACACGCTTGCCAAATTCTATCAGCCCGTCGTAAGCAATGATTTGATTGGGGTCTGAGATCATAAACGACGGAATCCCCAGCTTATTGACGACCGTGCTGATCTGATTGTGCCTCAGTATGGCAATATCCGGATGGGCGTCGCGCAGCAGAGAAATAAACTCATACGGCTGCTTGTTACATATCGTGTACTCTTGCACATCCCCCGTGATGTGGATCATGTTGCCCAGGCTGTTCACTTCGCCATAGTCGTTATCATAGACTTGATCATGGTGATAGGATGTACCGCCCGCTATCTTCATCCCGAAAGAGCGGCAACAACTAACGATACTGTGTACATAAGAATCCCCGGCCAAAACATAAACCGTCTTACCGCTGAGGAAACTCCTTAGTTCCTGCAGTTGTGGTTCTATGCGTTCATGTTCGCTGGCAATCACGTCTTCTACCAGATGCTCCCGTCCGGTTACCCGGGCGATCTCTCGCAGCCAGCGATCCGTCCACTCCAAGCCATAGGGCGTCGGCGCTTTAATTTCCGGCACACCGTATTCCTCTTCCAATGCCGCCGATACATATGTACCCAGCGTTTCACAAATATGCGTGGTAGCCAGCGCATCCGGCATGTTCTCCAGGTCTTCCACGGTTGCAAAAGGAAACAGGTAACGGGGTACGAGGCCGAGTTTACCTAAAATAGCATTAAACGTATGCGAACCCTGAAAATTAAAAACGTTGATGATATTGTCCGATTTTTGGGCCACCGGTTTCGCTACTTTGCGCATGATGGCATGGGCGGTAGCGTCAAAACCCGTGCTCCAGATTTTAGAGCGAAACCCCTCGCAGTACACCGGCGCGATGATCACGCCTAATTCCTCTTCCACTTCCTCCGCGATACTCTCGATATCTTCGCCAATGATGCCGGATACGCAGGAGGTATGCAGGAAGATTAACTTGGGATTGAAGCGCGTATACGCTTCGCGCAAGGCGTCGCGCAGTTTATCGGCGGCGCCATACACCGTATCCCGCTCACTCAGGTTGGTGCAAATAGCCCATAGATTATGCACCGGCAGGCCGCGCGCCGCCGAACCCAACGTAAGATTATAACTCTGCACGCCAAAATCTCCGGCGCAACCGATCGGCGCATGCAGCACAACGGCTACATCGCGTACGGAACAATCCGTCGTAAACGCTGTGGAAGACGAGCATCCGCCGTTTTGGCTGAACGAGCGATCGCGCATATGCAACCCCTTATCGCGGCATTTGTCATAGCATTCGCTCGCCGTCCCATGAAAAGAAATAACTGAACCTAAACGCTGTTCCCGAGGTTCCACCTCTGGTATCTGCAAATTAACGGCCATACATGTATTCCTCCCGACTTAATCCTTCATTCCCGCGCGGCTTTATTCTGAAGCAATACCGCCTGCATCACGCCAGCGAAAATTTCTCCGCTCCAATGCTTCCAATACATAATTTAGGACGACCCCCAGGATAGCCATCACAATGATATAGCCGTACATTTCCGGGATTTTCATATTTCCCTGATAAAAATAAAGCGCATACCCTAACCCACGGCTGGCGCCTACCATTTCAGCCGCGATCAAGATCAAGATAGACGTCGTAGCGCTGATCCGCATACCAGTGAAAATAAAGGGTAAAGAGGCGGGCAAAACGACGGTTGCAAAGAGTCTAAGCGAACTGGTGCCCATAGAACGCGCAGCTTTGATTAATTGCGGATCTACGTCTTGCACCCCGGCGATGGTATTTAGCAGCACCGCCCATAATACGCCCCAAAAAATCACCATGACTTTGGAGAGTTCGCCAATACCAAAAAACATCACAAAAACCGGCAGCAAGGCTAAGGTAGGCATATTGCGGAAGACCTGCAACAGCGGGCTTAAGAAATTTCCCAGCTTTTGAAACCAGCCAATCGCCAGTCCCAAAGGCACTGCGAACAGCATCCCACACGTGAAGCCAATCAGCGAACGCTGCAAGCTGATCGAGGCGTGGCGCCATAGTTCTCCACTCAGAGCCATATGATACAGAACCGTGATCACTTTGGAAAACGGTGGTAGAAACGTCGCGCTGACGAGTAAATGGAATCGCGCCGCGATTTCCCAAAGTACTAAAAACAGAATAATCGCCGCTATTTTATAGACAGCTCTTCCGGATCGTAAAGCCAATTTTTTAAACATAGACTCCTCCAATCAACCCGTTGCCCTCACGAACAGCGCTACAAAGAAACCTGGGCGGAGATCTGTTCCGCAACATCACTCACGGATGTCTTGGGGGTTGTCTCCGGAGTCATATATCCTTGTCCTTCCTGGAGCAATTCCCAGACCTTCCGGGTAATCCAGCCGAACTCGGCTGAAACGCGCATGCCAGCCGCCGTACGCGGCCTGGGCAAGTCAATCGCGAGCGTTTGATACACGCGTCCCGGACGGGTGCCCATGACGACGACCCTGTCGGCTAGCAGCACCGCTTCATCAATGCTGTGGGTAACAAATAAAACCGTTTTGCCGGTCTTCGCCCAGATCTGCATGAGTTCATCCTGTAAGGTCTCGCGCGTTTGCGCATCCACCGCGGCAAACGGTTCATCCATCAACAGAATTTTGGGATCGAAGGCCAAAGCGCGAGCGATCGCCACCCTTTGCCGCATACCGCCGGATAATTGATTCGGATAACGGTTTTCAAAACCACTCAGACCGACCATATGAATAAAATGCCGGCAGATCTCCGGACGCTCCCTTTTCGGCACGCCCTTCACTTCCAGCCCGTATTCCACATTTTTACGCACCGTACGCCAAGGAAATAACGCGTACCCTTGCATGATGAATCCCCGATCCAAGTCCGGTCCGGAAACTGTGCGCCCATCGATCAGAATTTCACCCTGTTTAGGTTTAGCGAGGCCTGAGACGATATCGAGTAAGGTAGATTTACCGCAACCGGAAGGCCCCACAATCGCGACAAATTCCCCGGCCTTGATTTGCAGGTTGAAATGCGCTAAGGCCACAAATTCACTCTTTTTACCCGCATCACGCAGAATATAGGATTGGCCCAGATCTCGCAGTTCTATGCCGGATGTGGCCGATACGGCTGAAACAGCTTGGCTCATGGTTGTCCGCTCCTTTCCTCCAGATATAGGTCCGTGGATAAATAACGCTCGCCTGTATCCGGAAAAATCGCGACAATGAGATGATCGCGATACACTTCTTGCCGGGCAAGGCTAGCAGCGGCATAAGCGGCGGCGCCGGAAGAAATCCCCACCAATAAACCTTCTGTGCGCGCCAGCAGCCTGGAGGTGGCAAACGCGTCTTCATCTCTGACGCGTACGATCTCATCGACGACCGAACTATCGTACGTATCCGGCAGAAATCCGGCGCCGATCCCCTGGATCCGGTGATAACCGGGTTCACCGCCGGACAGCACGGGCGCGGCATCCGGTTCCACCGCTACCACACGAATCGCCGGATTCTTCTGTTTGAGCGCCTGTCCTACCCCGCTGACCGTCCCTCCTGTGCCCACGCCGCTCACGAAAATGTCGATCTTACCGGCCGTGTCATTCCAGATCTCCACCGCCGTAGTTTCCCGATGAATACGCGGATTCGCCTGATTGACAAACTGCTGCGGGATGAATGAGTTGGGAATCGTCGCTTGCAGTTCAAGCGCCTGTTTAATCGCGCCGCGCATACCCTCTTCGCCGGGGGTCAGGATCAGTTGCGCTCCGAGCGCCCGTAACAGCAGCTGACGTTCCCGGCTCATCGTCTCCGGCATAACCAGGATGATCTTATAGCGCCGGGCCGCCGCCACAAACGCTAGAGAGATGCCTGTATTGCCGCTCGTCGGTTCAATAATCACCGTATCTTGGTTCATCAGTCCTTTGTCTTCCGCATCGCGAATCATCGCATAACCAATACGGTCTTTGACGCTGCCGGCCGGATTAAAGTATTCCAGTTTAGCGACGATCGGCGCTGGCAATCCTAACGTCTCGCTGTAGTTTTCCAATTGTAACAGCGGAGTGTTCCCGATCAGATCTGTTAATCTGCGCGCAATTCTCGGCAAAACCATCAACACCTTCCGTATGTCTTCCTTAGCTTACATAAGTATCAGCAAGCGCGATCAGTCTGAGGCGAAACGGTGTGAAAATCCGGGCGTATTCAGGATCCCTGAATAAATATCTTCCAGCAGGCGCAACCCGCCCCGATAACCCAAGTACGTGCGTCCCAGGATGAGTTGTTCTTGAATCGGTACTCCGACCGTGACGACCCAGGCTTTCAGTTCCGAGGCTAGAACTTTTTCCCACTGACTCGCCAAAATCAGCGACTTGCGTGGTATATGCCTCTGTTCGCGCAGGATCTGATGGATGACGCCTCCATCTGTAGTAAAAGTAACTTTACCCTGTAACTCCGGATCAATAGCAACGAAGCTGCTGCTGATCTCCGCGCGCTGGGCGTCCGGCGGGCTGTCCACGATGAATACTTGTTTCGGCACATACCCCATCTCTTGAACCATGAAGTTGGTATACGCTAACGCATAAGTAGAATCGGCGATCGTATACAGCTCATACGGTAAACCCACTTTCATATCAGAAAAGAATTCCATCGCTGAGCCAAGGTAGTCATAGAAACGATTTTCTTCTTTCTCAATCAGGCGTTCAACCGGCGCCTCGGGTAAAGAGGCAAAATCGGCGACCCGCCGTAAAAAGGCGGATGTATTCTCGCCGCCGATCGGTAATATACTTTCATGCAAATACGGTGTACCGAATTGCTTTTCCAGATATTGAACCGCCTCTAAGCCGATCCACGGCGAGAGCAGCAGATTAAACTGCGCATTCGGAATGTCCAGCCACTCGTTCAGCCCCGCGCTCTCATAACTAAACAAGATATTGACTTTGAGCCCGATCCCTTCTAACAACGCTTTAATCTCGGCTAAATCACCGCGCCAATTCGCGTTTTGATACGGAACGACCGCAAAGACATTCACCAGCCCTTGTCGTACTTTGGGCTGGGCGTCTTTGAGCAGACCGCTCAGGAGTCCATTTAAAAAAAGGTCGTGCCCAAAATAACTGTTGCCTTTAAATCCTCCGGTTTCCACGCAAATAACCGGTTTGGCCACATCATGATAACCGGCAACCACAGCCTGAACATCATCACCGATAATATCCGCAATACAACCGGTCAATACGACAAACAAATCGCCGTCCATGACTTCCAGGGCCCCGGAGATCGTTTCTTCCAGACGCGCTTCACCGCCGAAGACCACTTCGCTTTCCGTCATATTGGTGCAGGGGATATGTGAACCCCCGGCATAGCCCTCGCCTTGATGCCCTGCATTCGTACTGATAATGCTGATAATCTTCTGACTGCAACCCGGTCCGCAATGCAGGATGGGAATCGCCCGCGGTATGGCGACGATGGATTGCTGCGCCCCTAACGCGCAAGAAAACCGCGGTTGTTCAATGATATTGTTATCCATTCGCTCTTTATCACTCCTTGTTCAGCATAGATACTCGTAGCCGCTCCGTAAATAAAAACAACTCATTTCACGCGCTGCCGGTTATAGGACTTTGAATGTCTCACGCTTCTCCACTCCGATAATCTGCGCATCCTTGATCTTGATGGATACTATGCCGAATTGCACCCGGTCGAGGTATTTCAGAAACGCCGTGAGATCTTTGTCCGAGATGGCTGTAGCGGCGGCATGATTTTCCACTGCCACATAATCGATCAATTGTTCAAAATCTAAGTAGACTTCTTCCGCGGTTAAATAGGATACCTCGCCATTTTGTTTCGAAATGCTTACGGATCCAGCCACAATCTGGGCGAGCAGTTCCTTCAGCAACTTAATAAATATATTTCTCCTCTCTACTCGCATTGCCAATCCCCTCCTGTGCGGAGCATTTCATTTTACCAGTAACAAATTCGCGGTTCTATCGCCGTTAACCAGGATCTTTGGGCATCGCGCATCTCCCCTTCTACAACTTATATCCATCCACTTCGTATGTGTGTTGACGAGGCAAAGCACCGGAGATAAATATAGATTGTGAACAATCGTATAATTATCTCCGGTGCTCCGGCTAATAATATAATCAATTTTTTATAACATACTATATACATATGAATTACGTGTATAAATAATACCACTGGTTTACGTATTTGTAAAGCTGTTTTTTAAAAAATATCCGCTAGGGTTACGCATCGCGCACTGACGGTCTTGCAAACGTCTTCCAATCATTTCTGATATACAGCCAGACGAGCAGGATGCCCGAAATAACCCAGGCTAACGGGTAGGCCATAGCTACGGCAACCGGGGTATAGACGATGCGCGCAATCACCAAGAGATAGATTTGCCGAACGATGACGTGGGAAAAGATATTCGTAACGGTCGCCGCTAGAGATTGCCCGCCCGCCGTGAGTGCGTTTTGCAAAATCGCCGGAATAGACATAATAAAGTACGACGTCGTAAGCACCATCATAAACGTAAAAGCACAGCTAAGCACCTCTATATCAGAGGTGAAGAGCCGCAGAAAACGATAATTTAATAGAAGCAGGATCGCGCTGATTACGAACGTGACGGCAAGCGCGAATACCAGCGCTACCATGACGCCACGCCGGGCGCGCTGGACATTGCCGGCGCCGAGATTTTGCCCGACGAAGGTTGTCACACCCAGGGCAACCGCTCCCGCCATCGTAAAGATGAATGCGTCTATCTTCGCCGTGATTCCCCAGCCGGCGATGACCGATGCGCCCAGGCCATTGATATACCATTGCATGAACAAATTCGATGCGCCATTGATGAGTATACGCACGGAAATCGGCGCGCCTATACGCAAGATTTCACCGATAATCAGTAGATCAACATGCAGGAAACGACGCTCCAAACGACACGGCAGACCCGGACGGCTGATGATGATCAAGACAAGTACGGCGGAACCCGCCTCTGAGATCACAGTGGCGCCCGCCGCGCCAGCGATACCAAAATGGAACCCCACAACAAAGAGCATATTGAGCGCGAGATTCACGACAATCGCGATTGCGAGGAGTAGCAACGGCCTTTGCGAATCACCCAGCGCATTGAGTATCGCTGTACCCATGTTGTATATCATCAACGCCGGAAGCCCGGCAAAAAAGACGCTAAAGTAGATAACCGCTTCGTCAAAGATTTCGCTTGGCGTGTTAATCGTATACAGTAACCATGGCGTTATCGCGATGCCGGTCAAAGCGGATATGACGCCAAGGAACGCGGCTAATAGCACAGAGGTGTGAACGGCGCCGCGCATCTTCTCGTGGTCTTTCGTCCCGAAATAACGCGCGATAACGACTGTTGTACCGTTGGACATCCCCATGAAGAGGCCGATAATCATCGTCACGACCGGCAGCGACATGCCAACTGCCGCGAGCGCCCCCTTGCCGACAAAATTTCCGACCACGATCGCATCAACGAAATTATACGACTCTTGCAATAGACTCCCTAACATGAGCGGTAATGAAAAGAAGATCATTTGCCGGGGAATACTCCCTGTCGTCATGTCTGTACCGGCGCTACGTTCATCTATTTGCCGCATGCAATCAGACATAGATCCTCCTTTTACTGTCATACCCTATCCTTGTCATAAAAAAATGATCAGAGCAAGCTGAGAATCATCTTCTCACATTGTCTGATCTCCAGTTCTCTGGTCGATCGCAAGGGCCAAACACACGATATATACTATTCATATGTGTCTAATGTGTATTTAATATATCATGTATTAGATCTAGCTTTTTGTCAATAGGCCCAAGCCTACATCCGCAGTATTAATTTATTTGGCTTCACGCCGGCGGGCTTACACGTACTTACTCGCTTCGCGGATACTCAATTTCGCCATTTTATCCCGGTGTCGCGCCAGGAAATCCCGCACCCAGGCGGGGTTTACTTTGCTATATTCCCGCAAACTCCAGCCAATGGCTTTATTGATGAAGAACTCTGTCTGAGCGAAGTTGTTGACGATAATCCGCTCCAGCAAGTCTGTATCCGTCTGGTTTTTGCGCGCTAATTGGTGGTCGATAGCGATGCGCCGCAGCCAGATATTCTCGTCCAGGCTCCAGGCGAGAAGGATCTCGTTGACCTCCGGATAACGGCGAGCGATATCGCCAACGATCCTGTCCAGCCCATCGATCGTATCCCACCATGATTTGCACACAGCGATCTCGCGCAGCCGCGGGATGTCGGCGGATGTCAAAAGGGCTGCGCGTTTCTCCAGATATTCTACGGCTATATATTGAAACTCCCGTTCCGGCTGTTCCCAGCACTGAATGACAAATGCCCAGTCCATGCTGGTTTTGTCCATGGTGTGGAGAAACTCCCTGCTTAGACGCCTGCGTTCCGGCGTTGGAATGCCGAGAAAGGCAAACTGGCCGCGCATATAGGCCTGCATCGGCGTGGCTTTTTCCGGGTCAGCCGCTGCCCGGAAGCGCTCAAATACGTCCATATTCATCCCCTCTCGTGTGCAACGTTTTTTTGTTGTACCGTTCGCTTATACCTGCTTAGATAATTCTAACACGACCGGAAAATAGAGACAAACTATTGCTTTTCCTTGAATTTTGTGCTATGTATGTGCTATGTTGAGGTGAGGTGAGATCATGTCAACTTACTTCGTTTCCATCAAAACAGCAATACTGGCGTTTATTGTGCTTGCGGGTGTGCTGACCGTGCCGTACGCGGCATACACCTATCGCAAATACGGCGCAGTATCCAAACTGCGGGCGCTGATTGTGTACAGCTTCGTGTTCTATTTGGAGTGCGCGTATTTTATGTGCATCCTGCCGCTACCCGACCCCGCGGAGGTGGCGCAGCGGACCGGGGATATCTACAACATCGTCCCGTTTGCCTTTGTGGCGGACTTCATCAAAAAAAGCGGATTCGTCGTGACCAACCCCTCCACATGGCTTCGCGTCCTGAAGAGTTCCTACGTCTATGTGCCTGTGTTCAATATCCTTCTGACATTGCCGTTCGGCGCGTATCTGGCATATTACTTTAAACAGGACTTGAAGAAGGTCGCGCTATTGGCGTTCCTGCTCTCGCTGTTCTTTGAACTGACGCAGCTTTCTGGTTTGTACGGCGTTTACCCCCGGCCATACCGTTTTTTCGATGTGGACGACCTCCTGCAAAACACAGCAGGCGGCGTATTGGGGTATGCGGTCTTCTGGCTTTTCCGCCGTCTGCTTCCGACGCGAGAGCAACTCGACCGTTCGGATGCCGCCGCGAGCGTGAAGGTGAGTTTCACACGGCGCTTGGTGGCCTTCCTGATTGACAGCGTTCCAGTGTCCGCTATCAGCCTGCTGCTGATGCTCAGCACGCGCTCCGAACGCATCGTTGCTCATGCAGTCGCGCTATTAATCTACTTTGCCGCTGTTCCGCTGTTCTTTCGCGGCGTTACGCTCGGCAAGCGCATCGTGAGAATCAGGATAGAACCGGGAAACCGCCCTCGCCTGCTGCTGCGGTATCTCCTGAGGAACGCCGCTATCATCGCCTTACAGGTATCGCTCTATCTGACCAACATACTCGACGACTGGCAGTTCGTACCCCTGAGCGTGACGGGCATCATTTTCATGCTGACCGCGATTGATTTGCTTTATGCTCATAGCCAGGAAAAACGGCTGTGGTATGAACGGTTGACCCAAACAAGAAACATCAGTACTTTTAAGGAGACTACGCCATGAACAAACTACAATGCTTAAACTCGACAACCATAAAAATTACGGCCATCGTGCTGATGGTGTGCGACCACATTCACCAGATGTTTTACTATGCCGGCGCGCCGCTGTGGCTGACCTTCCTTGGGCGGCTCGTGTTTCCGCTGTTCCTGTTCGCGGCTGCCGACAGTTTCCATTATACCCGCGACCGCAAGAAATATCTGATCCGGCTTCTATGCGCGAGTTGGGTCATGACCGTGATGACCGTTGCGCTGCAAGCCTTACTGCCCAACGAAGATGTTGTGCTGATGAACAACGCGTTTACGACCTTCCTGATCGCGGGACTGTATATGCTGTTCTGGAACAGGTTTGCGGAGGGCGTCAAGACCAAGAGCGCGGGCAAAATCGTCACGGCAATTTTACTTTGTTTCGTGCCGGTCATCGCCTCGCTCCCGACCCTTCTGCTCGTACCGCACTTGGCGGAACTGCCGCTGGCGACAACGCGCATCATCATGACCGCGTTGATGCTCATTCCGAATCTGCTGATGGTAGAGGGCGGTTTCGTCATGGTCGCACTCGGCGTGGCGTTCTACATCTTGCGCCAATGGCGGCTCGCGCAAGTCGGAGTTTTGCTTGTATTGTCAGCAGGGTTGGCTTACTTAAACGGACTTGGCGACCCGCAATGGCTGATGTGCTTTGCCGCAATTCCCATGCTGCTCTACAACGGCGCCAAAGGGCGAGGCATGAAACGGTTTTTCTACATCTTCTACCCCGCGCATATCGCTGTGCTGTATATTGCGGCAACGCTATTATTTTGAGAGGAGTGTACGCAAGTCCGCATCAGGCGTACTAAACGGGAAATGACGGGCCGAGCAGGCGGATATTTTTTCAACTTGCCCTCCGCGATTGGAAAAGCCACCGGCAGTAGGCAACAGCGCCATGATGTATTTCGCGGCTTTTTCCGTTTGCGCCTCGGCTTCAAGGATCAGCGCTTCAGCGCCATTAGCGCTTGCCAGACCGAAGGAATTTATGTTATTTGCTATCGCAACCCTTTTTAGCCAGGTCTGCTGTTTCGTCCGCACCTAGAGCGATATCCGTCGTGCGTGTGTATCTGATGTCGATACCTCGCGTTTTTAGAAGTTCTCCCTCTTTATAGCGCGAGTTTCAGAGTAACATCTTTTTCCCGCAAACCGTTGCCGGTCGCACCAGTGTCATAACCACCATGGCCGGGATCAATACAAATAATCATTATTTTTCCCCCTCATAATAGATTAAGCAGGGGATCATCACCTGCTCTTGTAAAAGCTTCATGCACTGTTCCGCATCTGATCCTTCTTTATCGCAGTCATGTCCGCATCTTACTTTCAGCTTTGAATAACTTGCTCTTATTAAAAAAACCAGCTATAATTTTTAATAAATTATAGCTTTTTGTTTTATATTATTTTTTTTGATAATAACAAAGGGAGGATATCTATGACCGATTCAAACCGTGCTGGTAATATAATTAAGCAACAATCTGATTATAGCGCTTTTATTCCGAACCCGTTGCCTCCTGATCCGCCAGTACGCATGGAGGATGAGTTAGTGCGGTTATTATCAGATGCAGATCGAGCACTTGGGAAGCTAGATGGGACTTCCCTATTGCTGCCAGACCCGGAGTTATTCGTGGCCATGTATATTAGGAAAGAGGCTCTTTTAAGTTCCCAGATTGAAGGAACTCAGGCATCCTTTATAGACCTGTTCGAAAACCGGAACGATCCCACGATAGCCAACCATGTTAGGGATGTTTCAAACTATATAATAGCAATGGAGTATGGTTTGGAAAGATTAAAGGATTTGCCGTTGTCTCTGCGGCTTATACGCGAGATCCACAGCAAATTACTTTTTAACACAAGAGGATACGATCGGAATCCCGGCGAGTTCCGGAAGAGCCAGAACTGGATTGGACCCCAGGGTTGCACACTACAAGACGCAACGTTTATTCCTCCGCCGCCTCAAGAAATGCTTAAGGCCATGAATGATCTTGAAATCTATATGATGACGGAGGACAATCTTACTCCTCACCTGATAAAAGTCGGATTGATACATGCTCAGTTTGAGACTATACATCCTTTTCTCGATGGCAATGGGCGTATGGGGCGTTTACTTATTACTTTCTGGTTATGCCACAAAGAAATCCTGCACCGTCCCCTTTTATACCTCAGTTATTACTTTAAGCAACATAGATCTGACTACTATGATCTTCTGATGCGAATCAGGCAACAAGGATCTTGGGAGGAGTGGCTCAAATTCTTTTTACGTGGCATTGAAGAGGTGGCCAGATCAGCGGTTGATACAGCAAAAGACATCGTTACTCTTAAAAACAAGCATGAAATGATTATTCGCAATAATTTGTCATCCTCTAGTGCATTGAAACTTTTGGATTATTTGTATACCTCGCCACTGACATCAGTTAATAATGCCGCCGATGTTTTGAATATATCGTACCCAAATGCAAACAGCTTAATAAAAAGGTTTTGTGACATAGGTATACTCTCACAAGCTGATGAGGCACAGCGGAACCGGAATTTTTACTTGCGTGAATATGTTCGCTTATTGCAGATTGGCACTGATCCTATAAGATAAACAGTCCATGTATGATACCTTTTAATACCTTACTTCTCGCCATCTCGCTTATCCAACACGGCCAGGATCTCTTCGATCGTAACTAGGTTCCGTCGCGGATCAGACCCAATACCTTGTCCGCCGCAATCGCCGGTTTTGTGACGCTGTTATTTTTCTATGATATCGCAGTAATTGTATAATGCGTAATAACTATAATCCTCTATCTTTTAACTCTTTTACCAAATTCACATAGAACTCGCAAACATCGAAACCATATATGTTTTTTCTCGTCAAGTCAATCATATCGCCATGTGAAATCCCTCGTTTTCCCAGCGCTGTCAATGTTCCCAAATAGTTTCCCCATGCCATTGCGCTTGTCGCGACAAGACCATCGTTGTCGCCGTCCAGCGGTTTGATAATGCTGTACCCGACATTTTCTGCGTTGTCAATTGATGTGAACCAATTAAGGTGATTTTCTACTAAGAAGCAGACACAAGCATATTGCCATGTCACTGATGGTATGAAATCCGACGTAGCTAAAAAGCTCGATCTCTATCTTTCCGAAATCTAACAGCGGTATATTAGCAGTACTGGATATGTCTAAAAACAAGAAAAAGACCCGTCAAGCCGTATAGTTAGCGGATCTTTTCATTTTTTACTTGGCGCGTTTGATTATTTTAGATATTTGTAACGCGCACTCCCGACGCCACGCCTGCGGCGGGCAAATTAAGGTTGGCTAATGTACCATCAAATGATAAAATGCACACCACTAAAACCTAATGTCAAACTATTTGCATGTAGAGGGGTGCATTATTTCAACCTGCAAATATAATTGACCCATTGATTTGTTCTGCAAATAGCTTTTTTGACAACTTGACTTGTGACTAATTTACTGCCGAGTTCGTTTGCGGCAAATCCAGCGGAATCCAACAGTTCTTCGAAGACTCTTGAATTTGGATACCACTGAAAATATCTTCCATCACCCTTGAAAGTACCACCGATTTCATCTTCAGTTTCTAAGCGATAATCTGAATCTCCGATTATTGCATTAATAAATAGCACACCTTGTTTTTTAAGAATCCGCTTAAATTCAGTCAATACAGCAATCGCTTCTTCTTTATGAATATGGACGAAAGAAGAACACACCCATAATGCATCAAATGCATCCTCCTCAAAATTGAGACAGCGCATATCTTGGATATTGATGTTTATGTCCTTGCAGATTGCTTTTGCAATGGAAACCATGTTTTCTGAAAAGTCTACCCCATCAACAATGAATCCACGTTCATGGAAATATAGACTGTAATGTCCAGGCCCACAGCCGATATCTAAGATGTGTGCATTTGTTGGCAAAAGTTTTATGAAAGCCTCGGCAAGTTCAACATCGGGTTTTTTCGCCCATTCCTTTGTATATGATTCCGCAAGATAATTATATGCAATTTTATTTTGCCTTGTAATATCTGCCATTAATATCCTCCGATTATTTTGTTAATCTCCTCAACCCATTTCGATGAAGCAAAAAAGACTCGTGGATTACTAAGATACCGCCTTATTATCTGCGCAGTAATCCTGTCAGTAAAACGTAAGCTTGCAATTTTGGGCTTGTAATACAATCGCTCTGTTCGTCTTTCTATTCTGTCGGCAATTAAAAAGTCACTGCTTGAATTCAACCTTACTAAACAAAAATTAAAAGATTTCAACAAGAAATCTGCTATACTATCGCTATCAATTGAAGTGATATCCTCACCCATAAAGCCGACTGCCGTGGCCAATTCAATGACTATCCCATCAATGTGCTGACAGCGACATACATACTCTTCCCAGCTGAACTTGTGAAAAATCTCATGCGGCACAGCATCCAATAATTTGAATGTGTTCTTTGCCGTATAGTCTTGAAGAAGGCCTTGCAGTGCCGAACATTGCGCTTCGTGAAGCAACGCATAGCCTGACACATACAGAAAATCAGCCGAAGAGAGAACATCTTGGGTTGAATCCATATCCAATTCCAGAGAGTATTCGTTTGCACCGCGATTAGCAATCATTATTCTGTTATCGTCAGGTTGATACAAGATTATCACTTTCCCAGTTTCTTTACTATTTATAGCGTTAAATAGCTCAATTTCGGTATCTTTAAAGTGAGACTTGGCGATTTCTGCGGCAGCGTCGTTTCCTAACGAGCATAACAGGCGTACAGGATTAAATCCTGCTTCGATTGCTGCATCGGAAAAAAACGTTCCATTTCCGCCGACGCTTGTTACGATATCCGATTGGATACAGGCGTTAGTGATATCTGACAATGTTACCCCTGAAAGGTCTACAACATAGTCGATATTAATGTCTCCAATGACAACACAGTTCAAATCCTGATTACTCCCTATTGTCAACTACTGCTCATATGAATCTCGCCATTTACCTTTCGGCACTGATTCGCGGCATACTCTAATGTTTCATTATACAAATGCTTAGATTCCGCAGTTTGATATTGAAGTTTCCAATTGTATTTCACGGGTCGAAAAGCTGTAATCATCATTCGTAAAAATTGATGAGGGAGCTGCCCCACGGGATAAGCCCACTTCCCGCCTTTCCGTGTTTCATAGAAAATATAAGGCTGCTTTTGGGTGGCATATTGCGACAGTGTTCCTCTATCAGCAACTACTTTTATTGTTGTAATAAAACCGCTCTGATCAAGATAATTTTCTATATCCATTTCTTTGCCGCGAAAAGGAAGTGCATGCATGTGCGCATGATCAATGCAGGTGCCAGCAGTCTGTTCAACCACTGCGCCATGCTCGAAAAGAAAGAAATCCACATCACGAAAAACCAAATTGTCCAAAAAGTCCTTTGCAAGCGTAAGTGAACGATATACACTATCATCTGCATTCCCGAAGCTATTGTAGTGCTTTTTAGCAACAATCAAAAAATGGCCAACAACCAAAGGTGCTATATCCGGGATGACGAAAATATGCTCATCTTCAAAAACGATAGATTCTTCGCACGGAAGCCCAACAGCTTTGTTGAGAAAAAATCTGCCTTCTGGGCAAAAAAAGCACTCGCATCGCATTGTAGCATTTTTCATCTGATTGCCTACTTTCAATTGTTTTTTGTAAAATAGAACTATAGCAAAAATAAACGAAAAAGTGTAGCACCGAAAAGCCGAGGCGAGGCGCAAGGAGCGCGGAGCGTGGCGAAAAAACAAAACGTGGTAAACTGTACG
>JAITOV010000003.1 GCA_031289735.1 Peptococcaceae bacterium | reverse complement strand
CGCCCGTCATTGGCAGTGAGGCGGTATGATCCGTGTCCCTGATAGTAAAGTTTAGGCATTATGCTTTCCTCCTAAATTCGCACCACGTCAGGTGGTCGTTGATAACTCCGATTGCTTCGAGGTAGCTGAAAATTATCGTGCTGCCGACAAACTTGAATCCGAGCTTCTTCATATCCTTGCTGATTCGGTCGGACAATGGAGAGGTCGTCGGCAAGTCCGACAGATTTTCCAAAGTATTGATTATCGGCTTGCCGTCAACGTAGTTCCACATAAACTCCGACAATGAACCAAGTTTGAGAACCGCTTGCGCGTTCGTCACGACTGATCGCACTTTCAGCCGATTGCGGACAATTCCCGGATTTTGGAGCAGTTCCGAGATTTTGTCCTCATCATAGGCGGCGATTTTGGCAATATCCCAATCGTCAAACGCGGCACGGTAATTCTCGCGTTTATGAAGGATTGTCGCCCACGACAGACCGGCCTGCGCTCCTTCTAATGTGAGCATTTCAAAAAGCTCGCGTTCGTCTCGGCACGGCTTACCCCATTGCGTGTCGTGGTATTCCCGCATCAGCGCGTCATCCGTATCGCCCCACGGACAGCGGATTGTTTCGCTCATCATGTCACACCTCTTTCACAATCGGGTAGCGGATTATCGTTTTCATCTTTTCGGGTGTGGCTTTGCGCGGGTCGGAGAGATAAATCTCATGGTGTTGCCGCCAGCCTGACATTTCGATTGTACAGCCGCTCTCTAAGATAAACCGCGTAAGTTCCGCAATCGTCGCGGGTTCATCATCAAACGAGCCGATATGTGTAATCTGACCGCATAAGCCCTCGGTGAATCTTTCGAGCCGCACGGCAGATAGGTCGAGTTCCGGCTTTTTCTTGCCGACTTTTAGCCTTATATCCTCGAACACGTCCGGCGTGACGAAATCAGGTAAACGCATAAGGCTCGTCCATTGAAACTTGTTTTTATCGAGGATGCCCGCACCATCTGTCCGCCATAACCCCTCTAACGGCGCGACAACAAAATCAAAGTAGCCGTCTGGCGTGTCACCGCTCCTTTTGCTCATCTTCACGCCATAGGCAATGCCGTACAGCGCGGCGACCGCGTTTTGGTACTCGGTAGATGTATTGGGGTCGCCCATGCCGTCAGCCATAATGAACGTCATTTCCAGCACGGCAACGATTGACGGTTTCGCGGCAGGGGCATAGAGCGATTTATTCTCTTTTTTGAAGTCGTAAGCCATTGTTTTATTCCTTTCCGATGATTTTCACATAGAACTTCCGGCTTCGCGGCGGGTCGAACTCGCAAAAGTAAATCCCTTGCCAAGTGCCTAACACGAGTTTGCCGCCCTCGATAATTACGGTCACGCTTGAGCCGATGGCGCTGGCTTTGAGGTGCGCCGCCGAGTTACCCTCCGAGTGGCTGAACTCCGGGCGGTCGGGGAACGACTGGTCGAGCGCGAACAGCAAATCGCGCACCACGTCCGGGTCGGCGTTCTCGTTGATGGTAATTCCCGCCGTCGTGTGCGGGCAGTAGACTACGGCTATGCCGTCCGTTACGTCACTCTTGCTCACGGCTTCACGGACTTGCGGCGTGATGTTGTAGAAGTCTTGCTTCGATGCGTCAAGTTTGTATTCGTACAGGCTCATTTCGTATCACCTCCCAATCCCTTATATTCGTTCATAACGACTGTGAATATTTCAATAAACTTATCAAACGCCGAACTATCTTGCAAAATGCAAGTTTAATTGTAAGCGCCAAATAAAACCGGCATAGGAGAAAGACAAACAGAGCAAATAAACTACCAGCGGAGATAAAACCAGCGAAGTTTCACACGACCGTGTTGCGGCAGAGAGTTGCTCCCAGGCAATAAAGTGCCTACTTCGCCCGCGCCAAGGTTTTCTCCCAGGTCTTCGCGGCCTGCCGCGTCAGGAACGTGTGCAGCGCGTCCAGTTCTTCGGTTTCGTCGTAGCGTTGGAGACTGTCATAATAGACGTGCCGGTCCTCATCATAGATGATGAGCGGAGGATGGCCGTGGATCATCAGGAAGTAGTTCAGCAGCGTCCGGCCAACGCGCCCGTTGCCGTCGGCAAAGGGGTGAATGTATTCAAAGCGTGCGTGAAAATACGCCCCCGCTTTCAGCGTGTCGCCTTGGCCGCCAAACCCGTCCAGTTCATCAAGCAGCGCGGACACATCGCGATCCACCTCCTCTGCATTGGAGCCGACCTCATGGAGACCGGCCACATAGTCGTGCTTTTTGAATTCTCCCGGGCGTTCCCCGTTTTCCACGAAGCGCCGCCCGTCATAGGTCCCCCCGGTCAAAACGCGGTGGACTTCTTTGACCAGACCGACGTCCAGCGGTTCCCGCGCGGCGATTTTATCCTTGAGGAATTCATAACAGAGCTTTTGGTTCTGCTGCTCGAACAGGGCGCGGGGATTCCCAGAAAAGCTGGAAACCCGACCGTTTTCGAAAATATCCCGCGTATCGTGATAGGTGATCTCTTCGTTTTCAATGCGCCCCGAATGGTAAGCGAATAACACGCGGAAGCTGTCCAGAACACGATCCAGATCCGCGCCCGTGCTGATCGTTTGCGTTTGCCACCAAGCGATGGCTTGCTGATATTGCTCCAAAGGCCAGCACCCTCTTTCTGCGAATAGTATAGCACATTTCTATCGTTCCGGGCGCTCCCCCGCGAGATTTTACTCCCGTGCTTAGTATTCGGTGGTATAATGGTTTTAATCACCCTAACGCGAAGGAGATGGACGATGGCAACCCAAGACTTTCCTTACGAAGCGTTCATCAGTTACCGGCATAAGCCTTTGGATATGCTGGTGGCCAAAATGATTCACCGGGACCTTGAGACCTTCCGTATTCCGGGCCATATTGAGAAGGGCTATGGTAAAAAGCGGATTGGCAAGGTATTTCGTGATCAGGACGAGCTCCCGTTGATGCCCGATCTGGACGAAGGTATCCGCAGCGCCCTGGAGGGGAGCCGCTGGCTCATTGTCATCTGTTCGCCGGATTTACCCCTTTCCCAATGGTGCATAGCCGAAATAGACTATTTTATTGAGTTGGGGCGGCGGGATAAAATATTGACCGTGCTCATATCCGGGGAGCCGGAGGTGAGCTTTCCGCCGCAGCTCCGGTTTAGGCCGGACGGACACGGCGGTTTGATTGAGCGCGAGCCTTTGGCCGCCGATATGCGCGCCTCCGGTACCTGGGCCCTGCGCAAGAAGCTGCGGGTGGAAAAACTGCGTTTGCTGGCGCCCATACTGGGCGTGGGCTACGATGATTTAAAGCGCCGCGCCCGGGAGCGTTTTTTCCGGCTGGTCATGTCGGTCAGCCTGGCGGCGGCAGCGTTTTTGGCCGCCTTTGGCGGTTTTGCCCTGTCCCAGTCCGCGACCATCGCCCGGCAAAACACGGAATTGACCGCGCAGAAAGCCAAAGTGTACGCCAATTTTTCCCAGGAGCAGCTGGACAGCGACAATCGGGCGGGCGCGGCGCTGTTAGCCTTGGAGGCCCTGCCGCCGGACATGAACGACGACCCGATCGCGCCGGAAGCGAAAGACGCGCTCTACGACGCGGCCTACCGCGCCTACGACGGTTTTTGGCCTGCCATGCAGGTTCCCGGCGGCGAGGAGACCGTCCTGGCGCCGGACGGGAAGACCTTCGCCGCTGTCGGCAGCGAATTTGTACGGATTTACGACGCGGAAAGCTTCCGGCTCATTTATGAACACCTCGGCGCCCTGACCACGATTAAAGCCTTTGTGTCCGGTGATATAGTCGGCGCGGAAGTCCGGCGGCCCGTCTATAATCAGCCCGGCGACGTGGTTTTTCTGCCCAATGGCGACCCGGTGTTCGTGAATGTCCGCACCGGCAAAGTTATAAAAAAGGGCTATTTTACTGATGTCAGCGAACTGGCAGATTTTGGCCTGAGCCGCTATGAGTGCATAACCCCGCAAAGCCCGAAGCGCTACATCATCGACCTGGCCGACGGCAAGAGGCTTTTCGCCGCGCCCACGGAAAACGGCACCTCCAAAAACCTGTTCTCGCCCGACGGGAAATATTAT
>JAITOV010000079.1 GCA_031289735.1 Peptococcaceae bacterium | reverse complement strand
CTTTCGGATTGGAAGCGCTGGTGGCTCGTGAACTGCGGGATTTGGGTTATCTCGAACAAGCGGTGGAGAACGGCAAGGTTTCGTTCGTCGGGACGGAGCGCGCGATTGCCCGCGCGAATATCTGGTTGCGCTGTGCGGATCGGGTCCTGCTCGAGATCGGTCAGTTTACAGCCCGTTCTTTTGAGGAATTGTTTCAACAGACCAAAGCGCTGCCTTGGGAAGAGTGGATCTCGGCGGACGCGGAGTTCCCTGTGATTGGCAAATCCATCAAGTCTCAGTTGTATAGCGTACCGGATTGCCAGGCGATTGTGAAGAAAGCGATCGTCGAACGTCTAAAGGAGACGTATGGGTTGAACTGGTTTCCGGAGAACGGGCCCCGGTATCGGGTGGAGGTAGCGCTGCTCAAAGATCAAGCGACCTTGACGATTGACACCTCCGGAGCCGGTTTACATAAGCGGGGGTATCGCGCTTGGACCGGCAGCGCGCCGTTAAAGGAAACCTTGGCTGCGGCGCTGGTGCAGCTCAGCCGGTGGAGAGAGGACCGGGCCTTCATCGATCCATGCTGCGGCACAGGTACGCTGCCGATTGAGGCGGCTTGGATCGCGCAGCATCGGGCGCCCGGCTGGACAAGGGAATTTGTCGCGGAACAATGGCCGAATTTACCTCAGTCAATCTGGCTGGAGGCGCGGCAGGAAGCTGCGGATCTGGTGCGTAAAGAACTAAAATTTCATGTCTACGGTTCCGATATTGATGATAAGGCCTTAGATCTGGCGCGTGTACACATCCGGGAGGCGGGATTGGAGAATCTGATCTTCGTGCAACGACTTCCGGCGGCGCAAGTAGAATCGCGTTTTCGTTACGGACATTTAGTGACGAATCCGCCGTATGGACAGCGTCTCGGAGATCAAGCGGAGACAGAAACCCTCTATACTGAGTTAGGCCAGCTGATTCAGCGTTTGGATACGTGGTCGCTGCATATGATCACGGCGCTGCCCCATCCGGAAGAATGGATCGGCAGGCGTTGGGATAAGAGCCGCAAGTTATATAACGGACGGTTAGAATGTCATTATTATCAATTCTTTGGGCCTAAACCAGCGAAGAAAACAGCGGATCATCAAGAACAGCAAGAACAGAGCAAGGTCAATTAAGTTTTGGAAAGGCGGCGATGCCGGTATGTGGCAAGAACGATTTAAATTTTGGCGGGAAGATACGTACTTTGACGAACAGACGCGTCGGGAATTACGCAACCTGTGTGATGAGCACGAAATAGAAGATCGCTTTTATATGGATCTGGAATTCGGTACGGCGGGATTGCGTGGCAAATTGGGTGCGGGAACCAATCGGATGAACCGCTATGTGATTCGTAAGGTGACGCAAGGTTTGGCGGATTATATCTCTTCGGAGGGAGAGGCGCTGAAATCACGCGGTGTGGTGATCGCTTTTGATTCGCGTTATGGATCGAAAGAATTTTCCCGCGAAGCCGCGCTGGTTCTGGCCGCTCAGGGGATCAAGGCGTATCTCTTCGAGGATCTGCGCCCAACTCCGGTGTTATCTTTTGCCGTGCGTCAGCTGCACGCCATTGCCGGAATCAATATTACCGCCAGTCACAACGCCAAGGAGTACAACGGTTACAAACTCTATTGGGAGGATGGCGGGCAAATTCCGCCGGAGCATAACGACGAGATCTATAAAAAGATCGCCGGGCGGCAAGAATGGCGGGGCATTGTACCAGCCGGTGAACAAGAAGCGCTCAGCAGCGGTTTGCTGACGATCATCGGAGCGGAGATCGATCACGCTTATGAGGAAAAGGTCAAAGAGTTGGTGTTATACCCGGATGTGATCCGGGAGCACGGACAGGAACTGACCATTGTCTATTCGCCGTTACACGGTACAGGAAATCTGCCGGTACGCCGGATCCTGGCGGCCACGGGATTTTCACGGGTGCATGTGGTGGCCGAGCAGGAACTGCCGGATCCTGAATTCCCTACCGTCGTCAATCCGAACCCGGAGACCAAAGCGGCCTTCGATCTGGCGCGGCGCGACGGGAAGAAACTCGCTGCCGATCTGTTATTGGTCACGGATCCGGATGCGGATCGTTTAGGCGCGGCGATCCAAGACGCGCAGGGTGAGTATGTTCAATTAACCGGCAACCAGATTGGGGTCATCCTGCTGAATTATATCCTGCAAGGCAAGAAGTGCTTGGGTATTCTGCCGGATAAGCCTGTCGCCATTAAGACGATTGTTTCCACCGGCTTGGCGGATCAGATGGCGGAGTGCATGGGCTGCCGTGTGGAAAACGTGCTGACCGGGTTTAAGTTCATTGCTGAGAAGGTTAAGGAGATGGAGCAGCAGGGCAGCGGTGTATTCCAGTTTGGTTTTGAGGAGAGCTACGGCTTTTTAGCTGGAGATTTCGTGCGTGATAAAGATGCGGTCATCGCCTCCTTACTGCTGAGCGAAGCAGCCCTGTTTTACAAGATCAAAGAAGGACGCACACTTTTGGAACTCCTCGAAGAAATCTACCGGCAATATGGGTACTATATTGACGATCAGGTGTCCTTTACTCTGGAAGGGAAAGAGGGCAAACAGCAGATTCAGGGGATCATGAAGAGATTACAGGCGCTGCAACTCCGGCGTTTAGGAGATCAAGACATCGCCCAGATCGAGGATTACACACTGAGAAAGGGACACGATATTCTCCAGGACAAAGATTATGATTTGACTTTACCCAGAGCGGATGTCCTGCGCTATACTTTTCAATCCGGCGGATATGCCATCGTCCGGCCTTCCGGAACAGAACCAAAGATCAAGTTCTATTTCTCGATTCAAGGAACGGATCGGGAAAAGGCGCAGCAGACTTTAGCTGCGGTGAAAGAGAATTTATTGCAGTTGCTGGAGCTGTAATACTGTGCCCGAAACAAATTCCTGAAATCGATCAGTGTATCATAACTGAAAAATTTTCCTCATGCCGATGAAAAAGTCCACTGTTTAAAGCTGATGTGGGCTTTTTCTTCTTTAGAACTGTAAAAGTCAGGCGGATAGGCCATCGTTCGGCCTTTCGGAACAGAAGCGATTCGCGGCTGCCGGCCATGGTTGCAATTTAAAAGAATATTACAAAAATAAAAAATAATTTTGACCATTAAAATGAGACTAAAGACCTAAATTAAGTGATAAATAGTCAAAAAAATATTTACAAATCAGCTGATTTGATGTACAATGATATCCAATGAAGTAACATACAATACAAGGAGATGTAAAGGCATGAAAAAATGGTTGGTGAGCGCGGGTCTGCTCGTCTGTCTGCTGTTGGCGTTCAGTACGCCGGTGTTAGCCGATACGATGTTAGGTAACGATAAAGCCCAGGTGGATGTCGCCAACCTCGCTTCCGGCTACGTCAAGGTCGCCTATACCGGAGGGCAGGACAAGAAGGTGAAGCTTCGGATCACTGCGCCGAACAAGGTTCAGTACGACTACGCCCTGAATAACCAAGGTACTTTTGAGATTTTTCCGCTGACGGAGGGCAACGGTAAGTATACGATCAGCGTGTACGTCAATGTTTCCGACGCCAAATATTCCGTAGCTTTCACTACGGACGCGGACGTCAAACTAAGCAGCGAATTTGCGCCGTTCTTAGTCGCCAATCAGTATGTCAATTACAGTCATAGCAGCGCTGTCGTGGCGAAGGCGGCGGAACTGTCAAAAGGCAAGACAAGCGATTTAGAAAAAGTCAACGCGATATACAATTATGTCGTTACGACGTTTACCTATGATACCGTGAAGGCCCAGAGCGTGCAAAGCGGCTATATACCTATCGTTGATAAC
>JAITOV010000157.1 GCA_031289735.1 Peptococcaceae bacterium | reverse complement strand
TCTGTAATGCTTAATTCCGTCCTGACGAACAAAGAAATAGCCAGCCAAGGCTATATTGCTATGACTGACTATTATCTCAAATGTTGTGTAAACTAAGGAACCGCCGTGTACCGAACGGGACGCACTGTGGTGTGAGAGGTCGGCTACTCAACTAATGGGTAGCCTCCTACTCGATTTCGGCGCGCAAGTGATGCAGAGATTTCCTGAGATCGAATACGATCAGAAAGTGGTGTATATCCATCCCGAACTAAAAAAGTGGGTGTGATTCCAGCAAGCTGCGATGCGGATTTCTGACCGGGGCAAGATCGTAGGTAAACCTGCGCAGCAAAGCCAGGGTCAATGAAAACCCTGCCTCTGCTGTTGCATACGGATTTGTAGATGAGCTGTTCATTTAGATTGTGGTGATAGTTGCGTTGACAGTCGATCCGTCACTCAATAAGACTGTAGCGGCGAGGATATCTTTGGTTGTACCATTTTGTGTGATATTTAGAGCCCTGACGGTAGGCCCTGTGGGTCCTGCCGGTCCTATGGGACCGACAGGACCTTGCGCTCCGGGTGCGCCGTCATACCCTCTTGGGCCTTGGGGGCCTTGGGACCCTTGCTGGCCTATAGGGCCTTGTGGGCCGGTCGGTCCGGTTATACCGCAATAGACATATCCGGGGCGTTGCCCGCAATGAGAACTGCCTTTATTGTAGGATGCGCAAGGATTGTAATTATTTGTGCAACTCAAAATAACTCCTCCTAATTTTGTCATGTCATAGAACTTCTATGCTTTTACATAGTATGTGAATTTCAGGCGAATGGTCACATGTTGCGCGGCGAAAGATTGCCAGAGTCTGGCAATCTTTCGCCGCGCAATGTTAAACTTTTTTCAAAAAAATCCGATAAAAATAAATAATGGATAGTTTGTTTATTATTTGAAGAAAGGATCAGTGGTTGGCGTAATGAAGAAACTCATCATCTCTGATGCTGATAAATGTGTCGGATGTAATCGTTGTATCCGGGTTTGCCCGGTCGAAGAAGCGAACGTTGCTTATCTGGAAAATGATGCGATCAAAGTGATGATTGATCACACGAAGTGTATAGCCTGTGGCGCCTGTATTGCGGCGTGTCAGCACGAAGCGCGTGATTATGTAGACGATACGGAATTATTCTTCGAACATTTACACAGCGGGACGCCGATTTCTCTGTTTGCCGCGCCGGCGCAGCGGACGAACTTTCCAGAGTGGGGCAGGATACTCTCTTGGCTGCGTCAGGAAGGTGTACGCAAGATCTATGATGTATCATTAGGAGCGGATATTTGCACCTGGGCTCATATACGTTATATTCAGCAGAACCACCCAGCGTCTTTGATTACCCAGCCGTGCCCGGCGATTGTCAACTATATTTTGATGCATCAACCGCAGTTGATCAGAAACCTGTCGCCGATCCATAGTCCGATGCTCTGTACGGCAATTTACATGAAGAAATATGAAGGGGTGCAAGACCCGTTAGCCGTGCTGTCTCCCTGTATCGCCAAGGGACACGAATTTGAAAGTACGAACGGTTATGCCAAGTACAATGTTACTTTCCGCAAACTGGCGCAATACATACAAGATCATGACATTCAATTGCCGGTGGAAAGCAGTGATTTTGACGGAATTGAGTGTGCCTTGGGCAGTGTCTATGCGATGCCCGGCGGGCTGAAGGAAAATATAGAGTTCTATATCGGGAAAGGGCTGCGCGTGGACAAAGCCGAGGGACAGCAGTTTGTCTACAAGGCGATTGAGGAATTTGCGCAACAGCCGGCGGAGAAGCTGTCGGCTGTCTTTGATGTCCTGAATTGCCCGGAGGGGTGTAATTTAGGCACCGGATGCAACCCTACGCAAGATATATTGATCAATACAGTCATGGATCAAGCGCGGCAGAAAGCGCTTGATGGTCGGGATAGGACTTATTTCGACGAAAGATTTGCCTTGTTTGACCGCACGCTGAATCTGCGGGATTTTATGCGCGCGTATCAGGCGATACAGGTTCAGTCTATGAAGATCACAGAGCGTCAAGTCGAGGGAGGCTTTGCCCAACTGAACAAGGAGACATTTCAACAGCGCAATTTCAATTGCGGCGCTTGTGGCTCGGATACGTGTGAAAAGATGGCGCGCAAAATCGCCAAAAAGCTCAATACACCACAAAATTGTATCGAAAAGGCGAGAACTGATATTCAAAGAGAGCATAGTCTGGTGCTGGAAATGCAAAGGAATAGCTCGGGGAATTTGGGCCAGATCCTTGAGGATATCACGCAAGTCAAGGCTCTGTCGGATGGGATTTTATCCAGTGTAGGCAATGTTCATGAGGCGATTCAGCAATATGTCGAAATGGCCAGGAAGATTGATAGCATTGCTACCCATATTAATATCATCGCTCTGAATGCTTCGATTGAAGCGGCTCGAGCAGGCGTACATGGGCGTACGTTCTCTGTGGTGGCGAATGAAATACGCAATTTAGCCGCGAATTCGAAACAGACGATATCTGAGGCGGGCGCCGTTTCCCAAGAAGCCGCAGGCGCCATTGATTCCATCAGCGATATGATTGATAATATCGGTTCGGAAGTGGTCAAAGCACACAAGAATATCACGGATATTTATCAAAATATGCAACACTAATGATTATTACGCTAAATCATTGACATCATAAATGATTTAAGGAATAATAAGGTGATAAATGGATCACTGGGAGAGAATGAAATGACAGATAATGAAATCACGTTTTTAATGGATGAGATTATCTTGAACATGATGAAGATTAAGCGTTTGGCGTGCTCGTCAGGTTCTTGGGACGGGATCAGGAAGAGTGAGTTTGAGTTATTGGGCGTCCTGATCCGCAGTGTAAACTCTGACGAAAAGGGGATGAAAGTATCGGAGCTGAGCCGGCGCTTGCAGATTACCCCGGCCGCTGTGACGCATGCGATTAATGCGCTGGAGAAAAACGGATATGTGCAAAGATTTTCGGATCCCGGAGACCGTCGTTTGGTTTTATTGAAACCAACTGAAAAAAGTAAAGAAGTATGCCAAAAAATAAAAATTAAGCATTTAGAATATCTTCGTTCATTAATTGAGTATTTGGGGATGAAGGATAGCCGGGAATTTGTTCGTCTGCAATCCTTAGTCGTCGGTTATATGGAAATTAATCTACCGAAACAGGCTTCGAATTATGAGTAAAAGAATTATTGTCGGGGTAACCGGCGCCAGTGGCGCGATTTACGCGCATACGTTGATCAAAACACTCGTTGCCTTGCAAGCGGAGGTGCAACTGATCTTCACCCAGGCCGGATCTCAGGTCTATGCGTATGAAACAGCATGCCAGCCGGAAGACTGGTCGGACGGTGTGAGGTTATGGGATAACGAAGATCTGTTTTCACCTCTGGCCAGCGGTTCTTATCCGTTCGATGCGCTGGTCGTCATTCCGTGTTCTATGAATACGCTGGGATCGCTGGCTTCCGGTACGGGAGACCGTTTATTGACGCGCGTAGCGCAAGTCGCCTTGAAAGAGCATCGCCAACTGATCGTCGTGCCCCGTGAAATGCCGTTTAATGTTATTCATTTAGAAAACATGCTGCGTCTAGCCAGGGCAGGAGCGGTCATGATGGCGGCGGCGCCGGGTTTTTATCATCTGCCGCAGGGGTTGGATGATTTAGTGGGACATGTGGTAGGGAAAGTCCTGGATCAGCTGAACATAGAACACCAGATGTACAAACGCTGGGAAGGCAGGAGATCTAGCTAAGCCAGGGGAGAGCAAACAGCAGACACGCCACTTCACTGATTTCGATAATCGCGCCATAAATATCACCGGTCAAACCGTTTAATTGCCGGTTGGCATAAGCGGCAAAGAACAGGGTAAAGACAACGGCGGCGCAGAAACCCGATACGCCGGCCCAGCCGGATATCCAGAAGGCGCCGGTTAGTAAGAGGAGCCCTTGTATACACAACAGGATGCGCCGGGATGCTGCGTGGAAGTTCTTGCCCAGCCCGGAAACGCGGGCATAGGGGTATCGGGTGATAGCCAGCAGGACGACCCAACGCGCTATGGCGGGGAAGAGGATGAGGATGCCATATGCGCCGCTGGACAGACTGGCGAGTAGGGAGAATTTCAATAAAAGCAACGCGCAGAGACAAATACAGGCGTGCGCCCCGACGTGGCTGTCCTTCATGATGTCCAGCATACATTGACGCTCGCGCGAGGATAACAGACCATCCATACTGTCCATGAATCCATCCAGATGTAAACCGCCGGATAAGAAGATTTCCCAAGCCAATAGCAATCCGGCCAGGACGATGGGCGGCAGGAAGAAACTGCCGGCACAGGCGGCCAGGAAGAGCAGCCCGCCCAATAATAAGCCGATCAGCGGGTAAAACTGCTGACTGTGCGTGAATTCCGCTTCCTGAACTCTCTCCGGCAGAGGGGTAGGCAGCCGGGTCAAAAAGGTTAAAGCGATGAAAAAGCGGCGTATCAATCGGTGTATCATCTTATAGATCTCCGGTTTTTTTTATGGCTAACGGACAGCCGCACACGACCAGATAGACTCGATC
>JAITOV010000156.1 GCA_031289735.1 Peptococcaceae bacterium | reverse complement strand
TCATATTTTTCCGTATCAATCCCATTGAGAATGCCATACAGTGATCCTGAACGCTCGCGAATCACATTTTCCAAGCCCTCGCCAAAGAAGGGATTTTGTATCTCCAGCATATAGGTAGGACTCACCGTAGTCACGACGTCCGCAGTGAGAATCGCCCCTTTCAGATAATTGATCCCACCATAGTATTCCAGCGCGTCCCAAGCCTGACCATTGCCATACAGACCGAGTAGGTCCTCAAAAACACGACTTGCATATCTGCCCTGATATTTCAGATTGTGAATCGTGAAGACGGTTCTAAGGTCATAATAAAAGGGATCGTTGCTGTAGACTCCTTTGAGCAGCAGAGGGATCAAGGCGGTTTGCCAATCATGGCAGTGCAGGATTTGCGGTTTGAATTCACCCATATAGACCGTGCTTTCCAGAACTGCCTTACTGAAAAAGGCAAAGCGCTCGCCGTCGTCTTCATAACCATAGAAGCCTTCCCGCTTGAAATAATCTTCATTATCGATGAAATAATAATGCACGCCATCGTACACCAACTCTTCCAAGCCACAATATAGATTTCTCCAACCCAGTTGTAAACGCCAGTTGGCGATCGTGACGATCTGATCTTGTAACTCGGGCGGGATGGATTCATATTTTGGCATGATCACGCGCACCTGGAAACCCAGCCTATTCAGGGCACGCGGCAGACTGCCGCCTACTTCGCCTAACCCTCCTGTGGTCACGAAGGGAAAGGATTCTGTAATAGCAAATAAAATATTCATACCTGCTCCCTCTCCTTCTCTCTGTGAATCAGTTTCATCCGTCTATCCAAGATTAATAAAGGTTCTTCCGCCTTACCCTTGATTTGCGAGCGGTCTGTGATATACGTATACTTGTCCAGAATCACGTTTTCCAGAATCGAATCTTTCCCGATATAACTATCCGACATAATAATACTGTTTTTTACCACAGCCCCGGTTTCTACCTGCACACCGCGAAACAACACCGTCCGTTCAATTTTGCCGTTCACCGTACAACCCCCGGCGATGATAGAATCTTCCGCCTGACTCCAAGCTCCGTATTTGGTTGGTGGATTTTCTTTAACCTTCGTGAAAATTTTGTTCTCTCCCAGAAACAGTTCGTGGCGCACCCCATGATTCAGCAAATCCATATTGCATTGATAATAAGAACGCAGAGACTCCACCCGGCCCAAATATCCTTTATGCTCATAGGATTGGACTTTCAAACGCTGAATATTTCTCTGAATGATCTGAGTGATATCCATATTCCCGTGCCCGCTATACCCGTCGGTCATCTTCAAGAGCAAGCTGCGTTTGATGACAAACGCATCGATAAACCAAGGACGCGGCTCTTTACTGCCTGCGGCATCCGGGTTCATGATGATATCCAGCACACTGCCATCCGCAGCTAATGTCAACACCTGGCCTGATGCTTCATCGGCGGATATTCCTTTGATATTTTTGTAAATGAGACAAATATCGGCTTGCAGATCAGCGGTTTTGTCCACAACCGGAGTAAAATTCACGTTCATCACCTGATTACAACCGCTGACAATGATATACTCAACGGACGAGCGTTCCAAAATCTCTACATTTCTCTGCAAATCCGCCATGAGGAATTTTTTTCCTTGGCTGAACAGGCCAAACTCCGACCCCGGCAAAATATAAATACCGCCGTTCTTGCGATCCAGGTTCCAAGGCTTACCCGCTCCGATGTGATCCAAAATTGACCGGTATTTCTCCGGAGTGATAACGCCGATCGTCGTCACTCCGGAGTTCACCATGCTGGATAAAGCAAAATCTAACAACCGGTACCTGCCGCCGACCATCGTCGCGGCCAATGGCCTGTGAGGAGAAAGCTCCCGCGAATGGATACCTTCATAATTGCAAGATATGATCCCATTGACTTTCCTCATCGCGTCCCCCTATCTGTCGCCTCTGACTCAAGCGACTGTCGGCCGGTATAGTATCTTGCCTTCTTCTAATTGCGTATCTTCCATGATCTCACTGTGATTTTCAATCACGGTAATCCCTGACTGGCTGGGTTGCTGGTTCGTCTTCACCCCGATCGTGCAATAAGGCCGGATGATTGTGTTTTCCCCGACGATGGTTTTACGCACGAAGCACTCCTGTTGAATCTGGCAATTTGGCAGAAGAATCGAATCCTCTATCCGGGTCCCTTCTCCTACATACACCCCAAATCCCAGAATCGAGTGAATCACTTCACCTAAGATCGTGCAGCCATTCGTGACCAAGCTGTTTTTTATGACAGCTTTTTTACCGACATAGTGGGGCGGATAGATCCCGGAATTCGTATAGATATTCTTATGCGTTTTAAAGATATCGAATTCAGGCTGTTTAGCCAGCAGATCCATATTCGCGTCATAATAGCTTTCGATGGTTCCTACATCTTTCCAATACCCTTGGAAACGATAAGCGGCCAGTTTTCTCTTCTGAGTCATCAGCATCGGCAGGATATCCTTGCCAAAGTCATTCGCCGAATGAGACGCGGCTTCGTCCGCAACGAGCGCTTTTTTGAGCACCGCCCAATTAAAGATGTAAATGCCCATCGAGGCCAAATTACTTTCCGGCGCCTTTGGCTTCTCCACAAACTTCTTGATCCGGTTCTGAGCGTCCGTCACCACAATGCCAAAGCGCGAGGCTTCCGCCATCGGCACTTCGATCACCGATACAGTGACATCCGCCTTTTGTGTTTTATGAAAGGCCAGCATCTGTGAATAATCCATTTGATAGATGTGGTCTCCGGAGATGATCAGCACATATTCCGGATCGTATTGTTCGATATAATCCAAATTCCGATAAATCGCATCCGCCGTCCCTTGATACCAGCCACCGCCCTTTTCGTCTACAAAGGGAGGCAGAATGTGTAATCCTCCGGTATCACTGTCCAGATCCCAGGCTGTTCCAATGCCGACATAAGAGTGGAGTAAAAACGGTTTATATTGCGTTAACACGCCAACCGTATCAATACCCGAATTCACGCAATTGCTAAGGCTAAAATCAATGATGCGATATTTCCCACCGAAAGACACCGCCGGTTTAGCGATATTGCGGGTCAAGCACTCCAATCTGCTCCCTTGTCCGCCAGCCAATAGCATTGCTATCATTTCTTTTTTTGGCATAAGCATTCTCCTCTCTCTGACCGGTCTCCTGCTCCATAGAACTCCACATTTCCCTAGGAACCCAGCTCTCTGCTCTTAACCTTCCAAATGTTCTCCGCGTAATCCCGAATCGAACGGTCGCTGGAGAAAATACCAGCCTTGGCCGTGTTGACCAGAGAAGAGCGGAACCAATCGCGCTTCCGCGCGTATTTGGCGTCCAAACGGGTCCAGGCTTCAACATAAGAACGAAAATCTTTCAGGACAAAGAATTGATCGTTATCCCGCAGCAAAGAATCGTAAATCACCCGAAAATCTCCATCTCCCTCGCGGAAGAACCCATTGATCAATTGATCCAATATATGTTTGATGCGCGGCGAATTATGATAGTGTTCCCAAGGATCATACCCGCCGCGATTATAGTACTCGAGGACCTCATCCGCACTGATGCCAAAGGTCTCGATATGCTCCCGGCCAACCGCTTCGCATATTTCCACGTTCGCGCCGTCCATTGTCCCCAGGGTCAGCGCTCCATTAAACATAAACTTCATGTTCCCGGTACCGGACGCTTCCCGGCTGGCTGCCGAAATCTGTTCGCTGATATCAGCGGCCGGATAGATCAATTCACCCAGCGAAACATTGAAATCCTCTAAAAATATCACCTTCATCAAGCTATTGACTTCTTTATCCGTATTCACAATCTCAGACAGCGCATTGATCATCCTGATCACTTGCTTGGCGTAGAAATAGCCCGGAGCCGTCTTGCCGCCGAAGATAAAGGTAACCGGCTGAATCTTTACATCTTTGCGCTCTTTTAAGCGATTATACAGATCCATAATCTTCAAGGCGTTCATCAACTGGCGCTTGTAGGCATGAATGCGCTTCACCTGGACATCAAAGATCGAACGCGGGTCGATTTGAATCTTCTGCGTCTCCTGAATATATTCAGCTAAGCGGCATTTATTACGGTATTTAATCTCGGCTAATTGATCCAGGAACTCTGTATCTTGTTCGTATTGTAATAACCCTTCCAGAGCATTCGCGTCATATTTCCAGCGATCACCCATCGCTGAAGTGATCAAGGTAGACAAATCCGGATTCGCTTTAAGTAAGAAGCGGCGATGGCTGATCCCATTGGTAACGTTTTTAAATTTGTAGGGATAAATCTTGTAATAATCGCTAAATGTATGGTTTTTCAAAATCTCCGAATGCTGATCGGATACCCCATTCACCGAGTGGCTGCCGATAATCGACAGCGCGGCGGTATCCACAATGCCGTTATGGATAATCGCGGTCCTATCCGCTAGGTCTTTTTGATCTGGGAATCTGCGCTGCACTTCCTCGCGATAACGACGGTCAATCTCTTCAATGATCAAATAAATGCGTGGCAGAATGTAGCGGAATAAATCGATCTGCCATGTTTCCAGAGCTTCTGGCATAATCGTATGATTCGTAAAAGAACAAGTATTGACGGTGATATTCCAAGCCGCGTCCCAGCCCAATCCCTCTTCATCCATAAGGATGCGCATCAGTTCAGCGATACATAAGGAAGGGTGCGTGTCATTGATATGGACGGCCAGTTTATTGGGGAAATCCCGGAAAGATTTATTTTTCTTTTTATACATCCGCACGATACTGCCTAAACCGGCGGCTACAAAGAAATACTCTTGTTTCAAGCGTAGCTCCCGTCCGGCCAGGCTTCCACCGTCTGGATAAAGAATATTGGAAATAGCCTGAATTTCCGCGTTATAGCGCACCGCTTTGGTAAAATCGCCCGAATTAAAGGTACTCAAATCAATATCATTTGCTACCGGTTCGGCGCTCCACAAACGCAGATTATTCACGACAAAATCATTATCAAAACCGTCAATCGCCACATCATACGGTACAGCCAGCACCGGCTCATAATTCTCATGCGTGAAGACCCAGCGATGATTCACCGATTCCGTACGAACATGTCCTTTGAACTTCACAATGACCGCTTGATCCGGCTTTCTCACTTCCCACAGATACCCGTCCCGCAGCCAATTATCCGGGACCTCCACTTGATCCCCATTGATAAACTTCTGTTGAAAGAAACCGTATTTATAGCGGATGCTATTCCCATGCCCATGTACTTTGAGAAACGCCATCGATTCCAGGAAACACGCCGCCAATCTGCCCAGGCCGCCATTGCCTAATCCGGCGTCCTTTTCCTGAGCGACAACGCCGTCATACGAAATCCCTAGTTTTTCCATTCCCGCCTGAACGATCTCCCGGACGCCAAAATTCACCAAATGATATTCCAGCAAACGACCGATCAGAAACTCCATAGAAAAATAATAGACTTGCTTTTCTTTATTATGATCCGGCGTATTCTTCTTCATTTCCATCCAGTTCAAACCAATGTAATCCTTGATCATACGGACCAACGTCGCATAGTGTTCCCGCGCGGAACCTTCGCTCACGGGACGCCCTTCCGCTTCGATAAAACGCACTGAGTACGACTGCATAAAATTATCTATATCTTTAAACATATAAACACCCTCCACATTTTCAACTTCATCAGGAAATTTTCCTGTCTGAACAAAAAGCCCACGGTTATTCATCCCGAGAGCTTCAAATTTTCTGTGAACCTAAGCAGCGGATACCCTTCTCTCGCATCTTCTCATCCCTTGGGGATCTTCCGCATTTTATTTTGAGAATATTCCTCAATTTCACAGCAAATCTCTACAACTCCCATCTAATTAGATTTTAACATTATTTGTTTAACACTACAAGAAGAGGATAATACTGAATTTACGTTATTTTCCGCACTTACCGCATCGTCAACGCCGCCGCAATCGCCGCTCCCAACACAGAGCCTTGTCCAACCCCGTGAATTCCCGCCACCTGTCTAGAATATCGCCTCAATATGTAGTTCAATTGTTCCGCAAACAGTGCGTTGTGCTGATATAAGGAACCGTCTATCCCCACAGCGTAATGCCGGCCTTCAGTGGGATCCATATAGTGTAACATACCCAGATAGGTCGCTGCTGTCAAACACGCCGCCCGTTTGATTAACGCCCGGGCTATTCGTCCTAAGACCACTAGGTCTTCCGGAGTAGCCTTCAAGGCTTTAAATGACTGACGCGCACGTGGATCCAGCAAACCCATCAGATCTTCCGTCCGGATCTCATAAGCCTGCCATGGGCTGTCCAGGCAATCAGAGCTCATCAAACGAAATAATTCTCCCAAATATCGCCCCCCAACCATCTTTTCCAAACGCTGCTGACCAGGTGTTTCCGCTTGTTCATCCAGCAGGCGGTCGTAGTGCGTCTGGGTCAGCGGATCAAAATTTCCGGATTCCAGATTCACGATCCGCTCTTGCCCAGCCGTAAGGCATAAACAACAAGAATTATGCCCTGTGCCGCAGATAGAAGCAATCCCTGCCGCCGGTTCCTGATAGGCGAAGGTCAAATAGGTTCCGACCGTATCATTGAGAACCGCTCTGGGGATCACGTATCCCATCCCCTCTATCTCCAGCGCTTCCTTTAACAAACGCGTTACGTCTTCCCCTTCCACGCCGGGTATCTTGATTTCCTTCGTCCAGTGCAGCAAAATCGCTTGATTGACCTGATTTTGCTGAAACGGAAAAGAAAACACATGCCCCAAGGCAATCGGCTCACCTGGAACCAGTACTTTCTTCAACTCAGAGGCCATCTTGGCGAAGATTTGCCTGCCTTCAGCGTGGAAAACTTTAAAACTGCTCGCACGCTCAATCTCATATCTTCCGCCGCCCATCAGTTTCACACGCATCACGCGAATATTTGTCCCGCCGAAATCAATGGCCGCGTAGGTTCCCGTCTCCTGTCCCGTAGGCTTGTCCAAATAAGACGGGCGCATTTTCAAAGAACTCTCCCGCCCTGCCAGTCCTTCCCGCATGGCCAGACAGAAGCGTCCGGCGATAGCCAGAATCTGCTCGCTCGTCAGAATCATCTCTGACAGGGCCTTTTCGACCGCGTCGTTTAATCTAAGCATACACTTTCCTTTCTCGTTTTCTTATCGGCAACATTTGTCAAAAGATTAAGTATTTCGGCAAGAACGTACTAGACCTGAAAAAATCCGCTGAGCGTACACATCCTCTGTCATACTCTCCGGATGCCACTGCACTCCCAGACAATAGCGCGCGTGAATCTTCTCCATCCCTTCAATCACGCCGTCCGGCGCTACGGCATTCACGCGAAACCCTGACGGCGTCTGCGCGATTGCTTGGTGATGAAAACTGTTGACCTGAATCGCGCTGCCCGGCGCAACTTCCAGCAGCGTACTCAACAGACTTTCCGCCGGTCCGGTCAGTGCGGCTTCATGCCAGGGACTCTCGCGCGGCGCATGCTGACGGTGTTCTAACGCCGCGGAATACTGGCTGGATATATCCTGGTAGATACTTCCACCCGCGGCAACGGCCATCACTTGAATACCGCGGCAAATACCTAACAATGGCAGATCCTGCTCCAGCGCCTGACGCGCCAGCAGCAGTTCGCTGATATCGCGTTTCGGCTGGCAATTCCCGATCAGCAGATGCGGTGTTTCCCCCAATAAAAGAGGCGCTATGTCTCCGCCGCCACTGAGAACCAGTCCATCTAGCCGCCGCAAGATCGCTTCGGCTGCGGATGGATCGTCCAACGGAGGGATCAGCAGAGATAAAGCGCCCGCCCTATGCATACTCTCCACATAAAACGCCCTGGGGAACGTCTGAAGTTCTTCAGCCAGATGCGCCACCGTGATCCCGACAATCGGTCTGCCCATACGTCACCCCCCGTCCACATGTTTGCTCAATGCTCCGCTCCGACCCGGATGAAGAGTCCTTTCGCTTCAGCTAACAGTGTTCCGTCCTTTTCCACCGTTCCATACGTATAGTATTTTCTACCCTCCGAGCGGCGCACGTATCCGGACAATCTCAGAACTTCATTCACGCGCGCCGGCGCGCGGAAGATGACATGCATATCCGCCGTTACCACCCGAGCGCTCAAACGCCGGTAAACCGCTTTGGCCATGATTTCATCTAACATGGTGGTGATAATCCCTCCGTGTACGACACCCGGATATCCTTCATAGTTCTCTCTAAGCACAATCTCCGCTTTCGCCGCCTCTCCTTCATACGCGCAGCGCAAATGCAAACCAATCGGGTTTCTCTCGCCGCAGCCGAAACAATTTGACGCTTCGTGTTCCCTTTCCGTCAATTAATCTCGGGGGTCGTCACCCT
>JAITOV010000072.1 GCA_031289735.1 Peptococcaceae bacterium | reverse complement strand
GTAAAAAGAGGAGTAACGAAGCATAAACGTCATAAGAAGATATTAAAACTCGCCAGGGGTTATCGCGGCGCGAAGAGCAAACTATTTCGCTCAGCGAATGAGCAGTTGCTGAAATCCCTGTCCTATGCATATGCACATCGTAAAGATAAAAAAGGGGATTTCCGCAGGTTGTGGATCACGAGGATCAACGCCGCCGCTCGCCTGAACGGTATGTCCTACAGCCGGATGATGTATGGTCTGAAGGTGGCCGGGGTAGCCGTTAACCGCAAGATGCTGGCCGATCTGGCCGTACACGACGCGGCAGCCTTTGCCAAGTTGGTAGATGTAGCCAAAGCGCAAGTGAGCTAATCCGGATCCAAGCGGAAGCCGTCTAAAATATTCTTTTAGGCGGCTTTTTTAGGTTGAAATGCAGGGAAATCGCGCCTCTTAGCGAATTTTATATAAAATAGGCCGTTAACAGGCCGTTAAGAGGAGAAAGTGTTTATGAAGTCGAAGCAGGTACATCAATTGCGCAGGTTCCTGATTTTGGCGCTGCTTACCCTAGTGGGGATCAACGGAATAGGCTGGCAGCCTAACCGGGTGACAGCCGCCGGTCAAAATCCCTCTTTGGCTGACATCAATCTTAAGATCGAGCAAGTAGCCAGGGAAAAAGGCATACCCGGCATCCTGCTCAAAGCAATCGCTTTTCGAGAGAGCCGCTGGCGGCAGTGGGATGCGCAGGGGCAGCCGGTCTTAAGCGCGGGACAGACTCCGGCGATCGGGCTCATGCAGATCAACAGTAAATACATTGAAGCGCCGGACGGTTTGAGTCAAGATGAAACCATCCGCTTGCTGAAGGAAGATATCGACTTTAACTTGAATTACGGGGCGGATCTGTTGAATCAGAAGTGGGCAATGACCCCGCAGATTGGTGACGGAGACCGCAATGTCCTGGAAAATTGGTATTTTGCGCTTTGGGCGTATCACACTTGGACGGAAACGAATAATCCGAACTGCGTCCCGGCGGAGTCTCCGCGTACTGTGTACCAGGATGAGATTATCGACCTCTGCGCACATCCTAAAGAATTTTTTGGCGATTATATCCAACCAGTGCATATCACCCGGTTCGATCCAGCGCTATTACCGGTACAGGGTGTGCCCAAAACGGACACCCTTTGGCTTACGCCGCAGCCAGCGCATGCGGGAGATCTGTCAACGAGCCTGCCGTTGGATCCGGCGGATACTCCGTTGCCGGTGATTCAAAAGCCGCGGATCACGCGGATTGCCGGCACAGATCGCCTAGACACAGCGATTCGTTTAGCGCAGGCCGGATGGCCGCTGGGCGCGCCGGCCGTCGTCTTGGCGCGTGCGGATGATTTTCCGGACGCGTTGGCGGGCGTGCCGTTGGCGGCGCAGTTAAACGCGCCGATTTTGCTGACTCCTTCCGGGGAATTGGATACGCGTGTAGCGGCGGAGATCGAGCGTATTCGTCCGGATACAGTCTATCTGCTGGGTGGAACAGGCGTGCTGAAAGACACGGTCAGCCAAGCCTTAAGCCGTTTGGGCTGGGGAATGGAGCGCCAGATACGCCTGGCCGGAGCGGATCGCTATGCAACGGTTGCGACAATTATCGAGGAGATGAACCGTCTGTCCGGAGATCAGCCGGCGCTGATTTTCGGCGGTACACTAGCGGTGGCGAGCGGGGAGGATTTCCCGGATGTATTGAGTTTGGCGGCGCTGGCCGGCGAGCGGGGTATGCCGATTGTCTTGTCCGCACGGAATCAATTGCCGGAGGCAGCGAAGCAAACGCTCAGATCGCTGAAGCCCGAACGGATTTATGTGATCGGCGGGCAGACGGCAGTCTCAGAAGGTGTGCTGCAAGAAATACAGAGTGAATTAAGCATGGATATCTCCCGGATCACGCGAATCGCGGGCGCGGATCGTTACGCGACCTCCGCTGCGCTCTGGCAAGCGCTGGGCGCGGACAAACCGCGCCTGCTATTCGCCACGGGGGATGACTTTCCGGATGCGTTGGCCGGAGCGGCCTTTGCGGTACAGACCGGCGCGTCTTTGATCTTGGTTCCGCCGGATGTGCAGACGCCTGCGCCGGAATTCTTGGCGCTCATGGCGCGTTATCGCGCCGGGTTAGAATCCGTGACGCTGCTCGGAGGAGAGCGTGTGCTGTCTGATCGTTGGTTACAGGAATGGATCGCAGAATAAGCCTTTGCTGAACGGATTAAACTAGGACTGTTCTGGGAACGCATACGGGTTGTATTCACCCTGAAACTATTGTAGACTTAACATGGACGGGAAGGAAGGAATCATAAGCGATGTTGTTGCGCAAACGAACAATTCTGCTGATGCTGATCGACTTGTTGTTGGTTAATTTGGCGGTGTTCCTGAGCTTCTACATACGGTTTATTGAGATAGGCAATATTCCCGCGGAGTATTATCTGACGTATTATCATACAGCTTGGGTGGCGACACTGCTCAATCTGGCGGTTTTTTATGCCTTTGGCTTGTATCGCCGTTTATGGCGCTACGCCAGTACGGGAGAATTGCTGATTATCCTTTTTGCCATCACCTTGGCCTCGGGGGGCACGGTCACAGCCGTTTATTTTTTGGCGCCGATTCGCATGCCTTATTCCGTGACCTTGCTGATGTGGTTCATGACGATCTTCTTCGTAGGCGGCGCGCGCTTTGTCTGGCGCATCCTCTTAGAAAATGTCTTTACTCAGTCTGCTCCGGGCGCGCAAAAGAGTGTACTCATCATTGGCGCCGGGGATGCCGGGGTTATGGCGGCGCGGGAACTGAAGAACCGAAATTATCGGGATGGACGCCCGTTGGGCTTTATTGACGATGCTACGCGCAAACAGCGCTACCAACTGATGGGCATTCCCGTACTGGGGACGCGCAAGGATATTCTTCGGGTGGTCAAAGGATATGGCATCGATGAAATCATCATCGCCATGCCTTCGGCGCCCGGAGGCGTGATTCGCGAGATTGTGGAGATCTGTAAAGGAACCGGCGCCGCGCTGAAGATTATGCCAGGGGTTTTCAATGTACTCAGCGGGACGATCGATGCGAAACCGATCCGCCAGATCCGGGTCGAAGATCTGTTAGGCCGGGATCCGGTCACCTTGGATATTGATGAAGTCGCCGGGTATCTGACTGGAACGACAGTGTTGGTGACCGGCGGCGGTGGATCCATCGGATCTGAATTGTGCCGTCAGGCAGCCAAGTTTAATCCGCGGAAATTAGTCGTCGTGGGTCATGGTGAGAATGATCTGTTTGAGATCGCGCAGGAGTTGCACGCTGATTATCCCGGCTTGGATGTGCAAGTAGAGATCTTGGATATTAAGGATCGGGAAAAGGTAGAGTTGGTCTTTCAGAAGTATCAGCCGCAGGTCGTTTTTCATGCGGCCGCGCATAAGCATGTGCCCCTGATGGAACACAACCCGGAAGAGGCGCTGAAGAACAATGTCCTGGGTACCAGCAATCTGACGGAGGCGGCGGACAGCGTAAAAGTCAAGACCTTTGTCAGTATCTCGACCGATAAGGCGGTGAACCCGACCAGCGTCATGGGTGCGACGAAGCGCATCGCGGAGATGATCATCCAGACAGTGGACCGGCGTTCGCAGACGCGTTTTGTGGCCGTACGCTTTGGCAATGTTCTGGGCAGTCGCGGCAGTGTGATTCCGACGTTCGAGAAACAGATTGCCAAGGGCGGGCCGGTGACGGTGACCCATCCGGATATGGCGCGCTATTTCATGACGATACCGGAGGCGACGCAGTTGGTGATCCAAGCCGGCGCGATGGCGCAAGGCGGAGAGGTGTTCATCCTGGATATGGGTAAACCGGTGAAGATTCTCGATTTAGCCAAAGATCTCATCCGGCTGTCCGGCTTTGAACCGGAAACCGAGATTCCGATCAGATTCAGCGGGATACGCCCGGGAGAAAAACTCTTTGAAGAGCTCCTGACGGCTGAGGAGGGAACGACCGCGACGAAGCACAAGCGCATATTCGTCGCGAAACCAAACGTCATCGATGAAGCGAAGCTCCATGAAGTGATACAACGGATCCGGGAAAACGGATCGTATCTGACCTGTGAAGAGATCTACGCGTTATTGACGTCGGTAGTACATACCTTTCGCCAAAAGGCGGTTAGGGCGGAGAAACCGGAGAATGTGATGATCGGAGGATAATATACGGATGATAGTGCAACAGGTGATAACGGCGGCGGATCGTATAGCTGCCGCCTTGAAAGAGAAGATTGAAGGACATCAGGCGCAGATCGGGGTGATCGGTTTGGGCTATGTGGGTCTGCCTCTCGCTGTAGAAAAAGCGAAAGTCGGCTTTCCGGTTCTGGGCTTTGATATCAATGCGCAACGGGTGGCGCGTGTGAATGCCGGGGATAATTACATTGGGGATGTCAAAACGCCGGAATTGCAAGAACTGGCCGCGCGCGGCGCGCTGCAGGCGACCGAAGATTTTTCCCGCCTCGTGGCATGCGATGTAGTCATCATCTGCGTACCGACGCCACTCACAGCGACCCGGGATCCGGATATCTCCTATATCGAGTCCGCGGCGCATCAGATCGCCAGCTATCTGCGGCCGGGACAGTTGGTCACGCTGGAAAGCACGACCTATCCCGGAACCACGCAGGAAGTCATCTTGCCATTGCTGGAGACGAGCAATCTGCAAGTAGGCAAGGAGTTCTTTCTGGCCTTTTCACCGGAAAGAGTCGATCCCGGCAATAAACGCTTCACCACGAAGAACACCTCGAAAGTCGTCGGCGGCGTCACCCCTGTTTGCCTGGAGATCGCCTATACGCTGTATAGCCAGACGATCCTGAACGTGGTCCCTGTCTCCTGTCCGGCGGCGGCCGAACTGACGAAAGTATTTGAGAATACTTACCGGGCGGTCAATATCGCCTTAGTGAATGAACTGATGCTGTTGTGCGACCGGATGGGGATCGATATCTGGGAAGTCGTAGAAGCAGCCGGCACAAAACCGTTCGGGATTCAGACGTTCTATCCCGGACCGGGCGTAGGCGGGCATTGTATCCCGATCGACCCCTTCTATCTGACTTGGAAAGCCCGCCAGTATGATTTCCATACCAGATTTATTGAACTAGCCGGGGAGATCAATGTAGAAGTGTCCTATTATGTCGTCAATAAAGTCGTTAAGGCGCTGAATCAGGTAAACAAAAGCTTGAAAGACGCGCAAGTCCTGGTCCTGGGTGTGGCTTATAAGAAGGATATTGACGATGTGCGCGAATCGCCGGCCTTGAAGATTATGGCTCAGCTGTGGCAGGAAGGCGCGGACTTATCGTACCATGACGCGCATATCCCGGTGATTGAGGCGCATGGCGGCGTCCCGGCGCGCGGGGAGAGCCGCCCGCTGACCGCCGCGACTTTGCGACAGAGCGATTGCGTCCTGATCATCACGGATCACTCGCAAATAGACTACGCCTGGGTCGTCAGCGAAGCTTCGCTGATCATAGACACGCGCAACGCAACCAAAGAGGTAACATCTGGGCGGGAAAAAATCATTAAGATATAGTGGGGAGAAAGTATGAGTACGCCGGAAAAAACACGTATGGCCATCATCGGCTGCGGCAGGATCGCCCGTAAACACGCGGAGGCCATCACCGCCTTGCCGGAAGCCGAGCTAACCGCCCTGTGCGACATTGCCCCGGTGCGGCTGCAAGAATTTGCCGCTCAATACCCTATACAAGCCCGCGCCTATGCGGACTACCACGAGCTAGTACACCAGCCGGATATCGACTTGGTGACGATTGCCACGCCCAGCGGTTTACATGCGGAGATCGGGATCGCCGCGGCGCAGGCGGGTAAACATGTCTTAGTGGAAAAACCGATGGCGATGACCTTGGAGAGCGCAGACCGTCTGATCGCGGCTTGCCGCCAAGCCGGCGTCCAATTAGGCGTGATCCACCAGAACCGCTTTAATAAATCCGTACAACTTCTGCGTCAGGCGTTAGAGCAAGGACGCTTCGGCCGTTTGACCCACGGTCAGGCAACGGTGCGCTGGAACCGCGATGACGCGTATTATGAGCAAGCGCCGTGGCGGGGGACGAAACTCCAGGACGGCGGGGTCTTGATGAATCAGTCGATTCACAATATTGATCTCTTGCAGTGGATGTTCGGGCCCGTGACCTCTGTCTTCGGCTACACGGCGCAGCATTTGCGTAAGATCGAGATGGAAGATGTGGGTATCGCCGTACTGCGCTTTGCCAATGGAGCGTTGGGCGTCATCGAAGCCGCAGCGACGATTTATCCCCGCAATATCGAGGAAACCTTGAACGTCTTTGGCGAAAATGGCAGCGTCATCATCGGCGGTATCGCGGTAAACCGCATCGCGACATGGGAATTTCCGGACGCGGAGACAGAGCAACAGCAGATTTTTGCCTCTCAGGCCAATGATCCGCCGGATGTCTATGGCTTCGGCCACCGCCTCCTGTTCCTGGATATGATCCAAGCGATCCGGGAAAACCGTTCTCCGGCGATTCCCGGTGAAGAAGGCCGCAAGGCGCTGGAGATTATCTTAGCGATCTATGCTTGCCAGGAAAGCGGGCAACCGGTTCTAATGAATACGTAGAGGTGTGAAGATGCCGAATATCTCGGAACAAGCGATGATAGCAGACCACACGCAAATCCCCGCCGATGTATCTATCGGGGCCTTCTCTGTCGTCCAGGAAGAGGTCCGCTTGGCGGCAGATGTACGGATCGGAGTAGGGTGTGTCTTGGAACGCGGCGTACAGATCGCGGCCGGTTGCCGGTTGGGTCATTACGTGATACTGGGGGTAGGCGTCTGCTTGGGAGAGAATTGCCGGGTGGAAGATCATAGCGTGATTTATGCGGGGACGCTGCTGGAGGAAGAGTGTGTGATCGGCAGCCATGCCTCCCTGGGAAAAAGGCCGCAAGCGGCGGCGACCAGTACGCTCACGGTACAGGACGATCTGCCAGCGTTGTCTATAGGCGCCGGGACGGTTGTCGGTTGCGGCGCTGTGCTCTATGCGGGCACGCACTATGGCCGGAAGGTGTTCATAGGAGATGCCGCCAGAGTGCGGGAAGGCTGCCGGATCGGCGATTACGTATTGATCGGCGGCGGGGTGGCGGTAGAAAACGATACCCGCATTGGGGCGTATACCAAGATTCAAACCGGTAGTTACATCACGGCGCATATGGAAATCGCCGAACGGGTATTCATCGCTCCGATGGTCACGACGACCAACGATAATTACATGGGGCGGACAGAAAAACGCTTGAAACTGATACAGGGTGCGCGTATCGCTCGCGGGGCGCGCATCGGCGGAGGATCAATCCTCTTGCCGCGGGTGCATGTCGCTGAAGAGACCTTTGTCGCGGCGGGTGCGCTCGTGACCAAAGACACACAGGCGGGACGCGTGGTTCAAGGCGTACCGGCCCGGGATATCCGGGCGGTACCGCTGGAGGAGAAGCTGCCGCCAAAATAGAGAATGGATAGAAAGGATGAAGTCATGTGGGAATCCCGCTGCTTGATTTGTCGGCGCAGTATCAAACGATCAAGGAAGAAATCAATCAGGCCGTGGCGGAAGTGCTGGAGTCCGCCCGCTTTATTCTAGGCCCGCAAGTGCAGACGTTTGAACAGGAGATCGCCGCCTATTGTGGCGTCCGGGAAGGTGTCGGCGTGGCGAATGGCACGGATGCCTTAATGTTGACCCTGCGCGCCTTAGGCATCGGCCCCGGTGATGAAGTGATTACGACGCCGTTTACCTTCTTCGCCTCCGCTGAGACGATCTCTCAGGTTGGCGCACGGCCGGTATTTGCCGATATCGATCCGCAAACGTTGAACATGGATCTCAATCAATGGGCAGAGAAAATCACGCCGCGGACGAAAGCGGTGATTGGTGTGCATATTTTCGGACAGATGTTCGATGTGGAACGGGTGAAGAGCATCGCTCAACAGCACAATCTCAAGGTGATTGAGGACGCCGCGCAGGCGATCGGCGCAGAATACCGGGGTGCGAAAGCCGGATCCCTTGGAGACGCGGGTATTTTCAGCTTCTTCCCTACGAAGAATTTGGGCGGTTATGGAGACGGCGGCATGATTGTCACCTCAGATCCAGCCCTGGCCGATGCTCTGCGTATGCTGAGGTTTCACGGCTGCCGCACGAAGTATTATCACGAACAGATCGGGTATAATAGCCGGTTAGATGAGTTGCAAGCCGCCATCCTGCGGGTGAAACTGCGTTATTTGGATGCTTGGAACGCAGCCCGGCGCGAGAAGGCGCGCGTCTATGATGAAGCGTTCGCCGGTTCCGGACTGGTCCCGCAGGGGTGTGATCCGCTGGCTCAGCCGACGTATCATCTCTACGTCTTGCGTACCGCCAAGCGTCAGGAACTGATGGATGCTCTGGCGGCGGCGGATATTGCCAGCGCGATCTATTATCCGGTTCCGTTGCATTTACAGACGGCATATCGTGACTTAGGCTACCAAGCGGGGGATTTTCCGGTGGCTGAAGAAGTCTGCCGGCAAGCGTTAGCGATTCCCTGCTACCCGGAATTAACCTCAGCGCAGCAGCGGAAGATCGTGCAAACCATCAAAGAAGTAGAAGCGTTTGGGGGATAAAGATGATTTGGAATATCGGGATTACCCGGCAAAATCAAGCGAAGTTATTACTGTTACTGACGGTGCTGCTATCCGCGATCCTGTTGCCGTCGTTTTTGATCCATGAGAGCCTGCCGCGGCTGCGTGTGGATGAAGTATTGATCTTTGGGGCCTGTGCTGTCAATATCGTGGTCATGATCACACGCGGCTTTCGTTTTGATAAATATGGCTGGGGCGCGTCGGATGAACAGAAACAAGCGGCGACAGCCCAGGTGACCCGGGTGTTTTTGCTACTGATCGCTGTCTACGTTATTTCTAATCTCTATGGCGGCTTGTTCATGCATACGGCTTTCGGTGTGCGTGATGTCATGGAACTGGTGACTTTCGCTAAATATTATCTGGTGATCACGCTGGTGATCGCCCTCGATCTCGGACGCCCGGAGCAGATGATCCTGCGCAGGGTGTTTCTGGTGGGCTTCTTCCTGTCGATGTTCCTGTCTTGGGGACAATATTTGAATTTGGCGTATATGAATTCCTGGCTGACGCCGTTATTGGCGCCGGCGCATCTGGATAACCTGGTTAACGCGAATCCACCGCGTGTCGTGGGAACCTTTGATAATCCGAATGTCATGGGCGTCTTCGCGGTGATGACCCTGGCGCTTATCGTACCGCGCTTCTATTTCCAGCGGCAAAGTACACAGGTTGCCGCGCTGCTGTGGCTGCTCTGCGGCTTAACGGTTAAACTGGCCTTTTTGACGATTTCCCGGACGGCTTTGTTATCCTGCGCCGCGGTTTTGGTGTTCTATAGCGTGTGGGCCTTGTTAAAATTCCACTTGAACCGGCAGATTCTGCTACGGGTAGTCCTGCTTTTTGTCTTGACGATGACCGTATTTCTGACTTCGCCGCGAGAATTTACGACGCGCATGGGCGAAGCGACGAATATCCAGAAGAGTACTTCGGCGATCGGTCATTTGATGCAATGGGATGAAGCCATGATTGTCATCCAGCAATCTCCGATCTTAGGTTGGGGTACCGGTAAAACCCAGATGACGACCTTGGTGGATGACGAGTATATCCTGATTACGCGGCGCTATGGCATCGCCGGCTTGCTGGCGTATGTTTGGTTTTTCGTCAAGCCGGTGACGCTGGCGGCGCGGAGAATTCGTGGTAATTATACGTTTTCTAGCGAATCGGGCTACACGGAGCCGGGCGTACTGCTGGCGATCGGTTTGATCGGAGCCACGCTGGCGGCAGCCGTTTATAATCTAACCGCGGGATTATTTTATAACCTACAGATCATGACGCTATTCTCTATATTACTTGGGTTGATCTATCATCCGGAAAGGTAAGCCGTTGAAAATCTGTATACTGACCACGGCGCATTCCCCTTGGGATGAACGCATTTTCCATAAAGAAGCCCGGACGCTGCAAGCCGCGGGCTATGAGGTGGTTCTGATTGCGCCGTATGAGCGGGCGGAGGAGAACCAAGGCGTTCGCCTGCGCGCTGTGGCGCCGTTACAGTCGCGCTGGGATCGTTTATGGCGCCAGAGGGCGATCTATCGGGCGGTGTTGGCGGAACGGCCGGGACTGGTGCACTTTCATGACCCGGATTTATTACCGTTGGCGCTGATCCTGCAACGCTGGCGGCGGATACCCGTCATTTATGATGTGCATGAGTACTATGGAGATTCCTTGCAGACGCGCTATTGGGTGCCCAGACTCTGGCGCAAAGCCTTATCGCGCGGGGTGGAGCGTTTTGAGAAATGGGCGGCGCGCTGCTGCGCGGGGATCGTCACGGTTAATCAGCATATGGCCGGATTATTTCGTTCCGGACCATCAGAGGTGATTGTCCTGCATAATTATCCTTTGCGGGAACAGTTCCGCTTGCCGCGCCCGTCCGCCTGGAAATCGCCGCTGGTTCTCTATTTGGGCGGGATGAACCGGGAGCGGGGACTGGAAGTGATCCTGCGAGCGCTGTGTATTGTGCGGGAAACACATCCGCAGGTGCGGGCCGTTCTGGTCGGACCGGTTGACACATCGGATCTTGGCGCTGAATTTGCCGATTTGACTGTTTGGGAGGAGCGCGCCAATGTCCGGTTCCGCGGCAGGATCCCGTATGAAGACGTTCCGGATCTGCTGCGGGAATGTTCGATCGCCTTGGTTCCGCTTCTGGCAACTTTGAATTATCAAAAGGCGATACCGGTTAAGCTGTTAGAATACATGGCCGCCGGGCTACCGGTCGTAGGATCGGATTTTGGTTATATTCGGGAGATCATTCTGCGCAATGACTGCGGCCTGCTCAAGCCGGCCGGGGATGCACAGGCGCTGGCTGAAGGCGTCTGTTGGCTGGTGGAGCATCCGACGGAAGCTTTGCGCCTCGGTCAGAACGGCTGGGACGCTTTTGCCCGGGAATATACCTGGGAGAAGGAACAAGACAAACTACTGGATCTCTATGCGCGGGTTCTGGATGGTAAGAAAGACGATAGAGAAAGATGAAGAAGAAACGATGAGGGTATTGTTGCTGTCTCATATGTATCCGAATCCGGTCAGCCCGCTGAGCGGGATTTTCGTACAACAGCAAGCGCACGCGCTCGTGCGTCTGGGCGTGCGGGTCACTGTGGTTGCCCCGGTTCCTTGGACGCCGGCTTTCCTGAGCGGGCGTACGAAGTGGGGCGGGTATCCCGCGCTGGCGGAGCGGGAGATGGATGGTGAGATTCCCGTATTTCGTCCCCGCGTGCTGGAATTTCCAGGGTCGCGTTTCTTTGAACTTTATCCTTGGACTTATGTACGCGGGATGCGCTCGTGTGTGGCGGAACAAATGCGGCGTGGCGTGGATCTGATTCACGCGCATGTGGCGCATCCGGATGGCGCGGCGGCGGTGCGCTTCGGGCGCGAGTTTGCCGTTCCGGTCGTCGTTACGATTCACGGGCAGGACTTTGCCTATACATTGAAACGCAGCAAGATGTGTAAACGTAGCGTGATCCGGACGCTGCAAGCGGCGCGGCGCGTGGTTTTAGTCAGTGATAAACTGCGCTCGGCCTACGGCTTGGAATCCTGGGGCGGGGATCTGTCAAAATACCGGGTGATCCGCAACGGCTTTCAGAGCGAGATGACTGAAGCTGCGGACCCGGCGGAATCAGAGCGCAGCGACAAGCGCGAAGCCCGTTCGCGGGTATTGCTCTCCGTAGGTTTTTTACGCCCGGATAAAGGACATGCGATCGTGCTTAGGGCGTTTCAGGCGATAGCGCAGGAATTCCCGGATGTCGTCTATCGCATCGTGGGGGATGGTATGGAACGTCAGCGTTTGGAACAATTGGCTGCGGATTTAGGACTGAGCGAGCGGGTAGAATTTTTGGGGATGCTGGCGCATCCGCTGGCCATGCGTCAGATGGCGGAGTGTGATATTTTTGTTATGCCCAGCTGGAATGAAGCGTTTGGCGTGGTCTATTTAGAAGCCATGGCGCACGGCAAACCGGTGATTGGTACGATCGGCGAAGGGATTGACAG
>JAITOV010000172.1 GCA_031289735.1 Peptococcaceae bacterium | reverse complement strand
CTCTTTCCACGACCAACCGCAACTTTGTCGGGCGGATGGGACATCCGGAGAGCGAAGTGTACCTCTGCAACCCGGCTGTCGCTGCGGCGTCAGCGGTCAAGGGTCAGATCGTGCATCCTAGGGAGGTGGTTTGAGATGGGTAAAGTCTGGAAATTTGGTCATGATATCGATACGGATGTGATCATTTCGGCGCGTTATCTCAATCAGTCAGAGGATGAGCATCTGGCGCAGCATTGCATGGAAGATGGCGATATCACGTTTGCCCGGGAAGTGCGCCGGGGCGATGTGCTGATCGCTGGGAAAAATTTTGGCTGCGGTTCCTCGCGGGAACATGCGCCGATCGCGATCAAAGCCAGCGGAGTACACGCTGTGGTGGCCGAATCATTTGCCCGGATATTCTACCGCAATGCTCTGAATATCGGCTTACCTATTTTGGAATGCGCGGAAGCGGTCGCCGGAAGTGAACCGGGCGACGAACTGGAAGTCGATCTGATTTCCGGCGCGATTAAAAATGTTACACGGAATAAGACGTTTCAGGCCCAGCCTTTCCCTCCTTTTATGCAGGAATTGATCAAAGCCGGAGGACTCATTCCATACGTACAAGGGAGGAATCAAAATGCCTAAAATTGCTGTGCTGCCCGGGGACGGAATCGGTCAGGAAATCATGCCCCAGGCGTTAAGAGTTCTGAAACATGTAGTCAAAAACTTGCCGGATTGGGAATGTACGGAATGCATCGTCGGTGGCGCAGCGATCGATCTGGTAGGGAAGGCTCTACCGGAAGAGACCTTGAAGGTATGTAAAAAATCCGACGCCATCCTCCTGGGCGCTGTCGGCGGCCCCAAATGGGATAACCTGCCGGGCCCGGAACGCCCAGAAATGGCGGCGCTGTTGGGATTGCGCAAGGCGTTCGGCCTGTACGCCAATATCCGCCCGGTGAAGATGATGCCGTTTCTCCTGGATGCGTCTCCCTTGAAGCGGGAACGCGTGGAGAACGTAGATATGATCATCGTGCGGGAATTGAGCAGCGGATTGTATTTCGGGGAAAAAGGACGCAAGACAGATCCGCCTTCAGGCTATGATGTGATGATCTACTCGGAAGAAGAAGTGCGCCGTATCCTGCATGTTGGTTTCAAGACAGCGCAAGCGCGCAGTAAACGACTGTGCTCTGTGGACAAAGCCAATGTGCTTGAGACCTCGCGTTTCTGGCGGGAAATCGCCAACGATGTAGCTAAGGAATATCCGGATGTCCAATTAAGCCATATGTATGCGGATAACGCCGGCATGCAGCTGGTTTTGCATCCGTCCCAGTTCGACGTGATGGTGACGGACAATACCTTTGGCGACCTGCTGTCGGATATCGCCTCGGTATTAGGCGGTTCAATCGGCATGCTATCATCGGCCAGTCTGGGCAATAACATCGGTTTATATGAACCGGCGCACGGTTCGGCTCCGGACATTGCCGGACAGAATATCGCGAATCCTTTAGCGATGATTATCTCCGTTGCATCCATGTTCCGGCACTCATTTGCCCGGCATGATATCGCGGATAAGATTGAGCAGGCGATTGATCAGGTCTTTGCCGCTGGCTATCGCACCGGGGATATTGCTAAACCTGGGGATCAAGTGCTGGGAACGAAAGAGATGGGCGACGCGGTACTGGCGGCGTTGGCTTGATTGTACGCGTGTACCGCTAGCATCTACAGAGTTTCTGCTTAAACGCTATGACACATACGGTCGAACCTGCTCAATGGGCGATGGGTTCGACCGTTCTCTTTCTTGTTTTGACGTACAGATGAGGAGGCAAGAGCGCATGCAGTATGATTTCGATACGGTGATTAACCGCAAAAATACCAACTCCCTAAAATTCGATTTTGCCGCTGAACGAGGTAAACCGGAGGGACTGCTCCCGATGTGGGTGGCGGATATGGACTTTCCAGCGCCGCCGGAGGTGCTAGACGACCTGCGTCAAGCGGTGGCACATGGGATTTTCGGTTATACTGAAGCAAAGGATCCCTATGATCAGGCGGTCATTCAGTGGTTTGCCACGCGCTATGGATTTACCTTCGCGAGGCAGGATATCATCAAGACCCCGGGCGTGGTCTTTGCTCTGGCCCAGTGTGTACGAGCATTTAGCGAAATCGGAGATAGCGTCATTATTCAAGTGCCGGTATATTATCCGTTCTACGCGGTTGTACAGGATAACGCCAGAAAGTTGGTCACGAACCCGCTGGTTTACCGCGCCGGACGTTATGCGATCGATTTCAATGATTTCGAGCGGAAAATCAAGGATCATCAAGTGAAACTGTTCATTCTATGCAGTCCGCATAATCCCGTCGCCCGGGTATGGACGCCTGATGAGCTGGCAAGGCTCAACGAGATTTGCACCAAACACGGCGTCATCGTGGTGTCGGATGAGATCCACTGTGATTTTACCCACCCAGGGCATACGCACACTTGTTTCGGATTATTGAATGAGCGCGCCATTATCGCCACCGCGCCGAGCAAAACCTTTAATCTGGCCGGTTTGCAGGTAGCGAATCTGATCATCAAGGATACGCAACTGCACCGTCAGCTAAAGGAAGAAGTGGCGAAATCAGGGTATAGTCAACTGAATACCCTGGGCCTACTAGCTTGTCAGAGCGCCTATACCCACGGCGGCCCGTGGTTGGAGCAATTGAACGCCTATCTGGCCAAGAACATACGGTTCGTCAAGGATTTTTTGACGGAGCATTTGCCCAAGGTCTCGCTGATCGAACCGGAAGGGACGTATCTGTTATGGTTGGATTTCTCTGCCTATGGCTTAACTCAGGCCGAACTCGACCGGCGTATCATCCATGGCGCGAAGCTGTGGCTGGACCACGGCACGATGTTTGGCGCGGAAGGAGAGGGATTTGAGCGCATCAATGTCGCATGCCCGATCGTTACGCTGCAGGAAGCGTGCGCGCGGCTTTACCGGGAGTTTAGGTAAGACAGGAAGCTGATCGTGCAAATTGCCTGGCGAAAGATATTCCAGTATAATATCTTTAATACTTACCTAGGGAAAGGATGGACTAGGATGAACATTGGTTTTATCGGCGGTGGGAACATCGCCGAAGCGATTATTTCCGGACTGCGGGCTGCGGAGAGTTTTGACGAAATCCGGGTTGTGGAGAAGTTTAACCTGGAACGGTTGACCTATCTGGAAGAAAGATACGGCATTCTGCCGGCGGATTATCCGGCATTGATCCAAGACTCGGAAGTGATTCTACTCACGATTAAGCCCAAAGATATCCAGGAATTGCTGGAGTACATTCGTTCCTTTCCTGTACAAGGAAAACTGTTTATCAGTGTCGTAGCCGGAATTCCGCTCCCAGTGGTGGAAAAATATCTGCCGGGCGCCGCCGTGGTCCGGGTCATGCCCAATACGGCCTGCGCGGTGCGTCAAGCGATTAGCGGAATGGTCCGGGGCGCGCAAGTCAGCGACAATCAAGCCGCGGCGGCCACCCGGATTTTCCAAACGGTTGGTCAGACCGTATGGACAACAGAGGAAAAGATGAACGCGGTCACCGCGATCAGCGGCAGCGGCCCGGCATATTACTATCTATTTACGGAATACTTGATTCAAGCCGGTGTGCAACTCGGCTTGAACGCCAGCGAGGCTGAAGCGCTGGCCAAACAAACGGCTTTTGGCGCGGCACAGATGATGCTGACCAGCGAGAAGCCCGTAACGCAATTGCGCGCGGAGGTCACCTCTCCGAATGGCACCACATACGAGGCGATTCGGGTGTTCGATGAACAAAAGTTGAAACAAATCATCTCTCAGGCCGTAGAGGCTTGCGCTAACAGAGGCGAAGAAATGCTGCAAGAATATATTAAATAGATGGCGTTTGGTAAGAGCATCTGAGGAGGATTTATGCGGATAGTCATCAAAATCGGCAGCAGTAGTTTAAACCTGCCCCAAGGCGGCCTGGACGACGCCGCTATCGCCAGAATCGTTCAAGCCACTGCCCAACTAAAGGCGAGTGAGGTTGACGTCGTCATCGTCAGTTCCGGCGCAGTAGCCGCCGGTATGGGGCAATTAAAACGCACGGACCGGCCGATCCATCTGACCGATCGCCAGGCAGCTGCGGCTGTGGGACAAAGCGTTTTAATGGAAAGCTATACGCACCTCCTGGCCAGAAAGAATCTGGTTGGCGCGCAAGTGCTGCTCTCCCGCCTGGATTTGGCGGATCCTGCCCGGTATATCAATGCGCAGAATACGCTGGAGAGGTTGCTGCTCTGGGGCGTCGTCCCGATCATTAATGAAAACGATACTGTGGCGGTCGAAGAATTGAATATCGGGGATAACGACACGCTTTCGGCTTTGGTAGCCGGTTTGGCGCATGCCGATCTGTTGTTCATCCTGACTGACGTGGATGGACTATACACCGCCAACCCGCGTCATGATGAACAAGCTCGGATCATTGCCCAAGTGGATGATGTGGGTCAAGTGTGGTCCCTAGCCGGAGGGGCCGGGTCTATGTTAGGTACGGGCGGCATGGTCACGAAACTAAAAGCGGCGGAAATCGTAACGCGTTTTGGTATTGGCATGATCCTGATGAACGCTAATAAAATCGAGCGTCTGCCTGACGTCGTCTCCGGCGAAGTGCGGGAAGGCACCTGTTTCCAACCACAGAAACATCGTCTGGCCGGACGCAAACGCTGGATTGCTTACGCGGGCTTGTCCGAGGGAACCGTAACCGTTGATCAAGGCGCGGCGAACGCTTTGCTCCACGAAGGGAAAAGTTTGCTGGCCAGCGGCATCGCCGGCATAGATGGGGCTTGGGAACGTCATGAGTTGGTACGTGTGACTGACCCATCAGGACAGGGAATTGCTCGCGGTTTAGTCGCCTTGAGCAGCCAAGAGATCCTACGTGTCAAGGGCATGCACTCAGAAGAGTTATTGCGTGAGATCCCGGATCTCCGCAGCCCGGAAATTATTCATCGGGATTATATGACGGTTATGCCTGAGGGACTGAATAGTAGAGAGTCCGGCGGTAAAATGTCAAGCCCCTGAACGCGAATAAATTCACGCAAAAGGTGCCTCACAGCCGCAAAAAGGGACAAAAAGAGGACTCCCACCCA
>JAITOV010000167.1 GCA_031289735.1 Peptococcaceae bacterium | reverse complement strand
TGCGTTTTGCCGTGCGCTATGGATTTAGTCTGCCGAAAGATACCCTGACCGCGCTGCGCAGCGCGATCCAGACAGGGGTTTTGTCTAAGATTAGCCAAGATCGTTTTACCGAGGAACTGATGCTGATGTATGCGGAAGAGAAGTACCGGGAAATGGGCCGGAAATTGCTGGAAACAGGGATTCTGCGGGAATGGATCGGGAGCGACCTGCCCTGGAATTTTGCGGACGATGGCTTGGACGATACGCGAACGGAAGTGAAAGAGCGCTGGCTTTTATCGGTGATTTTGATGAAAGCGGAACATCTGCGCGCCGTGATGGAACATATCCATCTGAGCAAAGAAAATCGTCAACATATGGAGAAATTAGTCGGACTGCAAGAGCAATTACTCACTTGCCGGACGGTTGTGGAAATCGATCGTTTGCTCGAACGGCTGCCGGTTTGGTTCATTGGTTTATTTCAGGTGATACCGGAATTGACCGAGCGGATGCGCAGTTATATAGCGCTGTTAGAGCGTTTGCCAGAGTCCGCCGTTACCGGCAAAGATCTAGTAGCGCGCGGGGTGAAGCGCGGACCGCGGATCGGTCGGATCTTACGCGAGATCAGGGACGCTTGGCTGGAAGGCGTGATTCGTACGCCGCAGGAAGAACAAGTCTTCTTGGAGCAGAGATTGAAAGGAGGGACATGAATTGTTGTTTAGCAATCTGAGTCTAGAGACGATCATTGCCAATATCCCCGCCTTGTTGATCGGGCTGGCTTTTCATGAATGCGCGCATGCTTGGGCGGCGGACAGATTAGGGGATCCGACACCCAGATCGCAGGGGCGGCTGTCCCTGAATCCTCTGGTCCATCTGGATCCGATCGGCACGCTGGCCTGCCTGTTATTTCGCTTCGGTTGGGCGAAGCCGGTGATGATTAATGTCTATAATTTTAAGAACCCGATTCGCGGCCGCATGCTGGTGTCGTTAGCCGGGCCGGTAACGAATTTAATTATTGGGTTGATTGCGACAATCATCTACTTTTTTGCACAGATCTGGCTGACGGCCTCCTGGGGGGGAACATTAAACCAGATTCTCTTTGCGATCATTGCGGTGAATTTGAGTCTCGGGGTGTTTAATCTGTTGCCGATACCGCCTTTGGACGGATTTGCCATATTAGCCGGGTTATTGCCGCAGCGTCTGGCGATCAGGTTGTATGCCTTGGAGCGTTACGGTATGATATTATTGATGCTGGTATTGATCAGCAATGTCGCCGGAACAGTCCTTAGCCCGCTCGTCGGTTTGATCTGGAACGTGTATCAAGCGATTGCCGTTAGTTTGATCAGCTTGTTCATTTAGGCCGATAGAGTAGCTAGAATAAGTATGGCGGAGTTTCCGCGCAAAGGAGAGTATGTTTTCGTGACGGAAAAAAGAATTTTCAGCGGCATGCGCCCGACCGGGTCGTTACATATCGGGCATCTAAGCGTGCTGCAAAACTGGGTAAGCTTGCAAGCGGAATATGAATGTTATTACGGGATTGTGGACTGGCACGCCCTGACGACGGGGTATGACGATCATTTGGATATGAACGCGCTGATTCAGGAAATCGCCCTGGATTGGCTGAGTGTTGGCGTGGATCCGCAAAAAAGCGCGATCTTTGTGCAGTCGAATGTGTTAGAACACGCGGAATTACATTTGCTCTTATCGATGATTACGCCGATCTCTTGGCTGGAGCGGGTTCCTACCTATAAGGACCAGATCCAGCAATTGGGAAAAGAAGAGGGAAAAGACCTCTCCACCTACGGCTTCCTGGGTTACCCAGCGTTGCAGGCCGCGGATATTCTGGTGTACAAGGCGGACGCGGTTCCGGTGGGGGAAGATCAACTGCCGCATATTGAGCTGTGCCGGGAAATCGCGCGGCGCTTTAATTTCATGTATGAAGCCATTTTTCCGGAGCCGCAGGCCATCATCGGCAAGATCGCCATGCTGCCGGGCGTGGATGGGCGCAAGATGAGTAAAAGCTATCATAACGCGATCTCTTTGACGGCGGACACCCAAGAGATTCAAACGCGGGTGAAACAGATGATCACGGATCCGGCGAGAGTACGCAAGGACGACCCAGGCCACCCGGAAATCTGTGTGGTGCATCAGTTCCAGCAGATTTATAATCCGCGGGAGGTCGCCCAGATTGAAACAGATTGCCGCGCCGGTAAAGTCGGGTGTGTCGCGTGTAAAGCGCATTTGGCCGCAACGTTGGAAGAATTATTGGCGCCTTTCCGGGAACGCCGCGTCTACTGGCAAGAACCGGGGCGTGTGGAGCGGATTTTGCGGGAAGGACGCGAACGCGCCCACACTAAAGCGGCGGAAACGATGCGTGAAGTCCGCCAAGCTATGGGACTATAGGGGCGAGGCATGGGAGCGCAGGCAAGCAAACCGATCTTTGAAACAGCAGCCTTTCAAGGCCCGTTGGATCTTTTGTTACAATTGATTCAGCAGGAAAAAGTCGATATTTACGATATCCCGATCGCCAAGATCGCGGATCAGTTCGTGCTATCTATCCGCCAGATGGAGTCTATGGATATGGAGATCACCAGCGAATTTCTCGTCTTAGCGGCTCAGTTACTCTATATTAAATCCCGCTATTTATTGCCGAAACCGGAACTGAAGGAAGAGCTGAGCGAAGAGGCGGATCCGCGGCTGGAGTTGGTCGCGCGCTTAGAAGCGTATCGGGCTTTCAAGCAGGCAGCCGCCATGTTAGCCGAACGGGAAGCCTCTTCGGGTCAACGTTATTTTCGCGATGTGGACGTCTCGGAGATCTTGCTGGGCTTTCCCCAACCGGACGCCTTGAACGGAGTCTCCTTCGCGGATCTCTGGATAGCCTTCCGGCGGGTAGCGGAGCGGGCGGAAAAAGGGGTGGAGACGCGTCACATCGAACCGGATGAGATTTCGGTAGAGATGATGATCACGGATATCCTGCGCCGGTTATTGCTAAAACAAGAGGGGATCTATTTCCGCCGTTTATTGCGTGTGGGGTCCAAATTAGAGATGATCACGGTTTTCCTGGCGATCTTGGAACTTTTAAAGAACGGGCAAGTCCGTGCCGAGCAGATCTCCCCGCCCCACGATATCTATATCATTCCCACCGAGCGGGCCTGGGAATTCACCGAGGAAGAGGAGTAATGGGCGTGTTATTTCTGGAGAAGGAGACGGCCGCGTTAGAAGCGTTGTTATTGGTGGCGAAAGAGCCGCTCGGTATTGCTAAACTGGCGGAGCTGATTCAATTGAAGAACGAAGACATCGTGGAACTCCTGCAAGTGTTGGCGCGTCGCTATGTTGAGCCGGACAGCGGCTTTACGTTAATCGAATTGCCGGATGGCTACAAGCTGGGGACGAAACCCGAACTGTCGGGATATATCGAAGCCTTGTACCACCAACCCGGGCAAAGCCTGTCGAATGCGGCTTGTGAGGTATTGTCCATGGTGGCTTATAAACAGCCGGTGACTCGGGGAGAAATTGATTTTCTGCGCGGCGTGCAGTCGGACCGGGCTTTGTCGACGCTGGTGGAGCGGGGATTGGTGGAGGCAAAAGGGCGCAAAGAAACGCCGGGCCGTCCGGTTTTATTTGGGACGACCGATGCTTTTTTGGTGCATTTTGCTTTGAAGTCGCTGGAAGAACTACCGGCTTTGGAGTCGCTGAGCGAACCTTCACCATTCGGTACTGATTAATTGCGCTTCCAGCATCACAATATTTCCGCGCATTTCCTTAGCCATTTCCCAGGATATCCGCTGCGCTTCAAACATGTCCTGGATTAAATTCCGTTCCAGCTGAAACGCTCTGGCAATGACCGCCGCTATATCGGCGTTATCGCCAAAATGATGGGCTGCGTCTGCGGAAACAGCGCTGTAGCAGGTGTTGGATGTTTCGCTGGTTGCGCTATCCCCGCCACTGTCTCTGCGCAACGCGCCATTCAACCTACCGCTCCGGTTGATCCGTACGGTCTGGGATAATTCAATCTCAAAAACCAGTTTGTCAACAATGGATTCATTCTCAGCGTTGCGGATCGCGGCCAACCGCTCTAATACATAAGATTCATTCTCTGAGAGCATATCCCAAAAATGAGCCAACTGGAATAGAGAAGCGCCGGACGGTTTGTTTTTGCGGCATAGATTACTCTTGAAATGTTTGAGCCCCCAGAGCAACTTGCGCAGGGGATTTTGTTGCTTCAGAGATACGAGCGCATCCGTGCGTTTAGCCAGTATTTCAAGAAAGTGTTCTGCGTCAGCCGCATCAATCTCTCCTCTCGCCAGCAAGTCGTGCGTATGCTCTTGTTCCCAGAGCAGGATGTCCTGTCGTAAATTCTGTTCGATTTGACTGTCTTGACGATAGTCTGGCGGATGATTTTGATAGAATGCCGATTGTTGGCGCGTTAGCGCGACACTGCGGCTGTAATAACTGCGGATCACAAGTTCCATCGCCGCGCGGGTTTCATTGGTTATTTCCCGGCTCAATTGGGCGATGACCGTATGCAAAATCTCGGCATACGCTTGATGCTCTTCCGCGCTCCTGCTGGTATCCGATTGTTTCTCGGTCAATAATGGCAGGATAAAATTGGTGATGATCAGTGCGCAGACGATGACGCCGGCCGTGAGCAGGAGGATCAAATCCCGTTCGGGAAACGCGCTCCCATCTGACATGAGCAGGGGGATCGACATAATGGTAGCCAGGGTCACCGTTCCTTTGGCGCCGCAAAGACTGAACAGAGCGCCGGCGTACCAGCGATTCACTGGGGTATGAAGATCCGAGTAAGATGTGTGCGGGATCGTTACCGCCCACCAGATGAACCGCGTCAAGGCAAGCATCAGGGTGATCAACAGTATGCATCCGATGCTTTGCCCGGTGCCAATGGAAAAAGACTCTTGGCCGATGGTTTTGATGATGCCGGGTAGTTGTGTGCCTAAAATGACAAATACTAGGCCATCCAGGCTAAATGAAAGCACAGACCATACGCTGTTCGAGGCGATATTCAGATTCACCATGTCGGGATTGAGCTTATTCCGGGCAAACGAATGGGCGATGCCTGCGGCAAATACAGCCATGATCCCGCTGCAGGATAGTTCTTCCGCGATCATGTAAATAATAAAGGGCGTCAGAATATGGATCAGGATGTGGAGGGTCACATTCTCCATGCCTAACGAGCGGATCCAATTGACGATGATGTATTTGATCCCGGTCAAGGCAAGCCCTAAGACGATGCCGCCAAGTCCCAGCAAGAGAAACCGTCCAAGCGCTTGGGTGATGGAAAAGCTGCCGGTCATCATGGCGGCGATGGCAAACTGAAAACAAACGATGCCGGAGGCGTCATTGATGATGGACTCGCCGGTTAATAGCGCCATCACCTTGTGCGGGAGTTTGACGCGCTTGGCCACCGCGTCTACGGTTACCACATCTGTCGGGCCCAGAGCGGCGGCCATGGCAAAGGCCGCCGCCAGGGGGATCGCCGGGATCAGGAAGTGGACAAAAGAACCGACGAGGATCACAGTGACCAATACCAAAACAACCGCAATGTTCAAGATCGGGCCTTTCATCGTCCAAAAGGTCTTCTTGTCCACGGTCATGCTGGAATAGAATACCAGCGGCGCAATGAACAGGATAAAGAAAAGCTCCGGTTCCAGCTCAAAGGTAAAGGCAAACGCCCCCATGGGTATCATGGCGATGACGACGCCTAAGACAATCTGGACGATGGGCGCCGACAGATTGGGCACAAAACGGTTGACCAAGTTGGACAGCAGTATGGCTGCCAGCAAGATCAGCACATATTCAAAAATGAGCATCGGCAGTCCCCTCTCTTGATGATGCATGGATTATATCATATATTTTAAATTACTTCTTGTCCCCGCAAGCGTGAATCTTCGTTGCGTTCGGAAATTTGACCAAACGGCTCAGAAAAGATATCATTACAGGATGGGATTTGCAAGGCCAATCATCAAGAAGTATACTAAGGATACGATGACGTACTTGATTTTAGCGGAGGCTTGACAGGCGCGGAGAGGGAGGAATATAATACAAAACATATAAATCATCTAGGAATAATAGGATTAGGAGAAAGGCTGTCAATGAGTGTGTTTGATAGGGTCGGCAACACTCCGCTCGTCGAACTGAAAAACCTCGGCGCGCGCCATGTTTCACTGTTTGCCAAAGCCGAGTTTGGCAATCCCAGCGGTTCGGTAAAAGACCGCGCCGCAGCGGCAATGATTCTAGAAGGAATCGAGCGGGGACTGCTGGTCAAAGGCAAGACGATGATCGACGCGACGAGCGGTAACACCGGTATCGCTTACGCGATGCTCGGCGCGGCGCTAGGGTTTCCTGTGGCGCTGTATATGCCGCAGAACACCAGTCAAGAGCGTAAGCAGATAATCCGCTGTTACGGCGCGGAAATTGTAGAGACCAGTCCGCTCGAAGGCTCTGACGGCGCATTTGAGGCGGTTCGCATCGCGGTTGCGGCTGATCCGGAAAAGTATTTTTATCCCGACCAGTACAATAACCCGGCGAATCCAAACGCTCATTTCACCGGCACCGGCGTCGAGATCTTACGGCAAACCGGCGGCGGAGTCACACATTTCGTCGCGGGCATGGGGACCTCCGGCACGTTTGTTGGCGTGTCGCGCCGGCTGAAACAAGATCAACCCGGCGTCAAAACCTTTGCGGTGCAACCGGCGTCGCCGTTGCATGGGATTGAGGGTACCAAACACATGGCCAGCACCATACGCCCGGGCATATTAGACGAGAGCCTGATCGACAGGATACTTACGGTCACGACAGAGGAAGCCTATGAGATGACGCGGCGGCTGGCCCGGCAAGAAGGACTTTTTGCCGGCATAAGCTCCGGCGGTAATGTCGCGGCTTCGTTGAAGCTGGCCGAGACGCTCCCTCCCGGCTCTGTGGTGGTCACGATTCTCTGCGATAGTGGTTCGCGCTACGTGTCCGACCCGTTTTGGGAGGCGTAAGATGATTATTTTGACGCAAGAGCAGATCCAAGGGATTCGCGCCCATGGCGAACGCTTATACCCCAACGAATGTTGCGGAGTTATTCTCGGCCTGGTCACAGAGGACGTGCGAGAAGCCGCGGATACGTTGCCGGTCGATAACGCCCGCGCTGACGGCGAGGCGTATCATCGTTTTGTCATCTTGCCTGAGGATTTTATGCGGGCCGAGTTGGCGGCGCGCGCGCGCGGCTTGGAGATCATCGGCGTATACCATTCGCACCCGGATCATCCCGCCGCACCGTCCGCTTACGACCGTGAACACGCCTGGCCTTTTTACTCCTATATCATTGTGTCAGTTGAAAAAGGCAAAGCGGCTGATATAAAGAGTTTTACTCTGTCAGGAGACAGAAGTCTGATGGAAGAGGAGGAAATCGGATGATCACATTGTTGATTCCCACGGCGTTGCGCGCGTTTACCGATCGCACGTCGGAGGTCGAAGTTGAGGGCGCGACAGTCGGCGCGGCGCTCGAAGCTCTGGCGGTGCAATATCCCGACATTCGCCAGCATCTGTACGACGAGAGCGGAGAATTGCGTTCGTTCATCAATATTTTTGTCGGGGAAAGCAACATCAAACACACGGGCGGACTGGATACGAGCCTCGCGCCCGGAGCAAGCGTCATGCTCGTGCCTGCTATCGCCGGCGGGGCGTTGGGGGGGTGATGACTGTGGGGCTTATTCCTGACGAACGGGTTTCCGCTCTGTCCAATGACGAAATATCCAGATACAGCCGTCATCTGCTTCTGCCGGAAATCGGTATGGAGGGTCAGGCAAAATTGCAGGCGGCTCGTGTGCTGATTGTCGGTACGGGCGGGTTGGGCGCGCCGCTGGCGCTGTACCTCGCGGCGGCAGGCGTTGGGACGCTCGGTATTGTGGATTTCGATTTTGTGGAAGCTTCAAACTTGCAGCGGCAGATTATTCATAGTACGCGGGATGTTGACCGTCCTAAAGTCGCGTCCGCGCGGGATCGTATCAAGGGCTTGAATCCCAATGTCACAGTCGTCGAATACAATACCATGCTGACCAGCGCCAACGCGCTGGATATCATCAAGGACTACGACGTGGTCGCCGACGGCACAGATAATTATCAGACGCGCTATCTGGTGAACGACGCCTGCGTGCTGCTCGGTAAGCCGAACGTCTACGGCTCTATTTTCCAATTCGAGGGTCAGGCGAGTGTGTTCTACGCCAAGGAGGGGCCGTGCTACCGTTGTCTCTATCCCGCTCCGCCGCCGCCAGGACTGGTTCCGTCGTGCGCCGAGGGGGGAGTGGTAGGGGTGCTGCCCGGTATTGTGGGTACGATACAAGCCTGCGAGGTTATCAAACTCATTGTGGGCGGTGGTAGCAGCCTAACCGGACGCTTGTTGCTCTTTGACGCTTGGCAAATGAAATTCCGTGAGCTGAAACTGGAGAAAGAGGAAAACTGTCCGATTTGCGGCAAGAACCCTGTCATTCATGAGTTGATCGATTATGAGCAGTTCTGCGGTCTGAAGCCCAGTCACGACGAGTTGCCTGTGGAGACGATCAGCGCTAGGGAACTGAAGGCGCGCATCGACGCCGGAGACAGGTTACAGATTATTGACATTCGTGAACCGCACGAGCGGGCAATCGTCAAATTCCCGGATGCCAAGGCCATACCGCTCGGGCAGATTGCCCGGCGCGTGGACGAATTTGACCCGGATATTGACGCGGTGTTTCTCTGCAAGATCGGCAAGCGCAGTGTTTTCGCTATACGAGCCTTGCAGAACGTGGGCTACAACGGCAAGCTTCTCAATTTACTCGACGGTGTAAACGCCTGGGCGCGAGACGTCGATCCTAGTTTGCCGCAGTATTAAATTTAACTTAAAGAGAAAAAATGTAAGGAGAGTGTAACATGTCGAAACAAAATCAAAACCTATACAACGCGTTGGGGCGCGAGGCCGCGTATCAATTGGCGGACATCACCAAGACAGCGCCGCAGTACGGGGTACTCACGCCGCGCTGGGTCACTCGTTTTCTGGAGTTCAAGGGTCTGGACGCGGGTATTTATCGGGTGAATAAGGTCGTGGAGGGTGACACGCCGCTCGATGTTTTGTGCAACCAGGATCCAACCAAAATCGAGATTCCGCAAGGGTACATCGAATATCAAACAAAGCCGCGTGAATATCAGCTGAATTCCATCTCCACAATTATTAATGTAGATACCCGGATTTCCGATGTATACAGCGCGCCTTATGATCAGAGTGCGGAGCAAATAGGGCTGGCGATTGAAAGCCTGAAGGAACGGCAAGAGAGCCAGATTATTAACAATGACAACTACGGCTTGCTCAAGAACGTGGCCGACAGTCAGCGGGTCACGCCACGCTACGGCCGCCCCATGCCGGATGATCTGGATGAATTGATTTCCAAGGTGTGGAAAGAGCCTTCGTTCTTTTTGGCGCACCCAAGAGCGATTGCCGCCTTTGAACGCGAGGCGACGCGCCGTGGTGTTCCGCCCGTCACCGCGACGCTTAGCGGCGGTAATTTCATTCTTTGGCGGGGCATACCGATTATCCCGACCGATAAACTGTTCGTTGACGGCCTCAAAAATCCCAAAGCCAAATCAGGCAAAACAAACATCCTGCTCGTGCGTACCGGCGAAACCAAGCGCGGCGTCATCGGTTTGTATCAGACGAATCTTCCGGGCGAGCAGTCACGCGGCCTGTCCGTGCGCTTACGTGGGATCAACGATCAAGGCGTCGCTTCCTATCTGCTCTCGCTCTATTGCTCCGCCGCTATTCTTGCTGACGATGCCATCGCAGTATTAGAAGATGTCGAGGTAGGAGACTACTATGACTATAACTGATCGGGCATTCCTTCCCGCCATAGATGAGCAGTTCATCGCTCGGTATGCCGCGCAGTATTTTCCGGAATTTGGCCAGAGCGAACAGGAGAAATCTTACAGTCCTACGCTGACGCAAGTGGCAGGAACGCTCTCGCCGCTCGCCGCGCAGACGAGCGCCACGCGCGCTCCCGCGCGCTCAAATGCGGCGCTGGGATAGGTGGGCGACGTCCCGCTCGAACAGATACGCGCGGACTTTCCGATCTTGTCAGAGAGGGTGGACGGAAAAACCCTGGTCTGGCTGGATAACGCGGCGACAACGCAGAAGCCGCGTCAGGTCATTGAGCGGATCTCCTATTACTATGAGCACGAAAACTCCAACGTCCATCGCGGAGCGCACACCCTCGCGGCGCGTTCCACGGACGCCTACGAGGAAGCCCGGAGTAAAATAGCGCGCTTCATCGGTTCACCAAGTCCGGAAAATATCGTGTTTGTGCGCGGAACGACCGAGGGATTAAACCTCGTGGCGCACAGTTATGTTAAGCCTTTGCTAGCCCCCGGGGATGAGATTATTCTAACGATTTTAGAGCATCACGCGAATATCGTTCCCTGGCAGCTGATCGCGCAAGAAACGGGCGCCGTACTGCGCGTCGCGCCGGTAGATAAGAACGGGCAGCTGATCCTGTCCGAATACACGAAGCTATTCAATTCCAGGACGAAATTTGTTTCCGTGGCCCACGTTTCCAACGCGCTGGGCACCATCACGCCGCTGGGCGAGCTCATCCAGATTGCGCACGGCTATGGTCTGCGGGTATGCGTTGACGGCGCGCAGTCGGTGTCACACATGCCGGTCAACGTAGCGGCGCTGGATGCGGATTTTTTTGTCTTCTCCGGGCATAAATTATTTGGGCCAACCGGCATAGGCGTCGTCTACGGCAAAAGCGAACTGCTCGACGCGGCGCAACCTTATCAGGGCGGCGGTAATATGATCGCCGACGTTACGTTTGAGCGCACGGTCTATCAAAAGGCCCCGCAGAAGTTCGAGGCGGGGACCGGCAACATCGCCGACGCCGTCGGACTCGGCGCGGCAGTGGACTATCTGACGCACATCGGCATGGACAATATCGCTATCTACGAGCACGCGCTGCTCGAATACGCGACGCGCGAGCTGACAAAAATTCCCGGACTTCAGCTGATCGGAACAGCCGCGCAAAAAGCGAGCGTACTGTCGTTCGTGCTGGACGGACATAGTGTGGAGAACGCCGGCCAGCACTTGAGCGCGCAGGGCATCGCCGTTCGCGCCGGGCATCATTGCGCTCAGCCGGTACTGCGCAGTTTCGGCCTTGAGGGCACTGTACGGCCGAGTCTCGCGTTTTATAACACCTATGGCGAGATTGACGCGCTGGCGCGCGCCCTATTTGAACTGAGGTGACGGCGATGGCGGGGATTTCTGAACAAGCTGAAATTCGCAAGCTGGTCTCCGCGATGCTGGAGAGTTACGCC
>JAITOV010000090.1 GCA_031289735.1 Peptococcaceae bacterium | reverse complement strand
AGGGGAGTGACATTGGAGGAAGTAGCCACGCAGACATGGAACAACGCGGAGCGCTTGTTTTTTACGTCACAGCAAGGACGCGTTAAAGCAGAGAAGGGTTAAGGAGGGCAACCATGCCGAAAGTATCAGATGTGACTTTATTTTTTCAAAGCGAGCAGAAAACATTGTCGATTCGCACGCGTACGACGATGGCCGGACTACACGATGTGATCGTGGACAGCTATAGCCGGATTACGGCGTATTTAGCACAATTGAATGTCTGGATGTCGGATGCGCCGTTTGTGGCTTATCATGGGATGAATGAAGCAGAATTAGATGTGGAAATCGGCTTTCAGGTCGCACAGGATCTTCCGGGCCAAGGGGACCTTCAGCCGTCCGTGATTGCGCCCGGGCGGGCTGTGGTGAGTATGTATCGGGGTGCTTACAGCGAACTGGAACCCCTCTATGAAGAGATGGCGGCCTATATTGTTGAAAATCGCCTGGAGGCGGAGAATATGGTTTATGAATACTACTACAACGGATCGAACTTTCCGGAAAGCGAATATTTGACGAAGATTGTTATGCGCGTCAAATAATTTTTATCCTTGTATCCGTCGGGTATCGGGCAGTGTTCTCAGGGCGTTGAACCATTGGATTAGACGAATGGTTCGACGCCCTGAGCTATTTAACCGGTTCTATAGCGGAAGAAAGAACATAAATATTATTTTAGCGCGGGATACGGCTCTGGGAAATTAAGCATCGTAGAGAATGGAAGCATCAGAAAGGAGATAATAGAATAATATGGGTAAATTACCATAAGATAGGCGAAAATTTTGACAACAGACGACACAACCCTTAAAATGAAGTTGCTGGATAAAAACAGTATGGAGGGGTTAGATGATAGAAATGACATGGATCAGGTGTATCAGCCTAGTTCGCAGGTCACGTTTAGCTCAGATTTTATTGCTTGCGGTTGTACTGTCAGGACTGCTGGGGACGGCATATTATGGCGTATCGAAGCCGATTCAGGTGGCGGTTGACGGACAACAAGTGAATGTTCGCACGATATGGCCGACGGTTGGGCAGTTTTTAGCGCATTCGCATCTGGGCTTCTTTGAGGAAGACCAGGTGGATCTCCCGCGCGATACGGCAGTTTTTGCCGGGATGCAGATCCAGGTCGTGCGCAGTCAGCCGGTCACGCTGGATCTGGACGGAGAGGTTCTCAAGGCCCGGGTGATCGCGCAAAGTGCCGGCGCCGCGGTGAACGAGATATCCGAGCGCTATGCGTTGGGGCTGAAAGCTTCTGATGAATTGAATGTCGCGGCGGATGATGGTGTAGAGTCAGGGATGGTATTGGTCGTGCATAGAACGATTCCGGTTCAGCTCACGGTAGACGGAGAGGAAATGGAGCGCTATGTCGCACCGTGTACTGTAGCAGAGGCATTGGAACGCTGGGAGATTATCTTAGGCGCGTTGGATCAGGTCTCTTTGCCTTTGGAGCAGGCGCTTCAGCCGGAAGATGCGCTCCGGGTCGTGCGGGTTGAAGAAAAAGAAGAGATCATTCAAGAAGAGTTGCCCTATCAAGTGGTTGTTAAGCCGGGAGAGTTTCCTGTTGGACTGCCGGATCAGATTCTTACCGCCGGGCAAACGGGGCTGCATGAACAGACTGTGCGCCTAAAGACTGAAGATGGTCAGGAAGTCCAGCGTGAAGTACTCAGTCAAAGAATTCTTAAGGCGCCGGTAACGCAAGTCGTGGCCCGAGGAAATCAGACGACGATAGCGCGTGGATCTGAGACGTTTAAGTTTGAGCGATGTTATACGATGCGGGCGACGGCATATTGTTTCGGAACGACCACAGCGACCGGCGCTAAAGTGCGCAGAGGGATCGTCGCGGTGGATCCCCGGGTGATTCCGCTGGGAACGAGACTGTATGTCGAAGGGTATGGAGAAGCTGTGGCGCTTGATACGGGCGGCGCGATCAAAGGGGAACGCATTGATGTCTATGTTCCGACCTACGCTGAAGCAGCGCAGTGGGGCGTCCGCAATGTCACAGTATATGTACTTGATTAAGTTTAATAAGGTCTATAAGCAATAAAATCTGATACGTGAGAACATGGCCGGGTTGCAACACTGCGTTTCAACCCGGCCATGTTTCTTTTTGCGTTTTCTGGTATGGGACATTCAGCAAACCACATAGTATGAACAGGGTGATGGCGTGTGCGTAATTGGCTGAAGAAGAAAGATTCTGAGCTCTCCGCGTTTGTCGTGCTGGTGATCATGCTCTCTTTGCTGGGGTCGGTGGTTTGGCAAGGATCGCAAACGGTATTTTATCAGCTTGCCAAACCGCGTATGGTGGTGATCGATCCCGGTCACGGCGGATATGATCCCGGAGCTGTCGCCGCTCAGGATGTATATGAAAAAGACTTGACCTTGCAGGTGAGTCAGCGGGTGCAATATTTATTGAAGCTGAACGGCGTAGAAGTCAAATTGACCCGTGACGAAGATGAGGATTATGTCGCGGATGGGGCCACCGGACGGGATAAAAAGCGTAGCGATTTAAATGTGCGCATTCAGCTGGCTCAGGAAGCTAAAGCGGATATTTATGTCAGCTTGCATGTCAATGCCGTAACCAGTGGCCTGAATTCAGGCGCGGAGACGTTTTATTTTACCAGATCCGCCAGCGGTAAGATCTTAGCTGAAGCGATTCAAGGCGAATTGATTCAGATCCCGGGGATGAATCGCCGGATGGCTAAACCAGCGGATTTTTATGTGGTCAAAAACACGAGCATGCCGGCGATTCTCATCGAACTCGGATATTTATCCAATCCAACGGAGCGAGCTAAATTGTTGCGGGAACAGTATCAAGAAGAATTAGCGCAGGCGATCACCCAAGGGATTATGCACTACTTCACGCAGTTGTAGAAATCATCAGGAAGGTTATAATAAGCTTAGCAAGGATTTACCAGAGAAGAAACGATATAGTAAGTAGGCGTTAAATACTTTAAGGGAGGATTGTCTATGGATGTGCGCGCGAAGTTGGCGCAGATGTTCCAGGAGGTCATCGATCCGTCGGATCAGTATGCTTTGCGGGAACCGGTCATACAAAAGGAATATCTGGTGAATGGAGAATTGAGAGAGTGGCAGGGCGATTTTCTCGAGGTACGCTCGCCTATCTGTGAAAAAAAGGGGGATCATTTCGAACGTAAACGCATCGGCGCATTTCCGCAATTAACGGAGAAAGAAGCGCAGGAAGCCTTGCAGGCGGCAGTCGATGCCTATCAGAACGGTTGTGGCGTATGGCCGACGATGACGGTGGAAGAACGTATCGAGTGTGTGGAGCAATTCCTGTTTGAGATGTTGGAAGCGAAGCAGTTTATCGTAACGATGATCATGTGGGAGATCGGCAAAAGCGTGGATGATGCTGTGACTGAGTTTGACCGCACAGTCGCCTATATTCGCGATACAATTGAAGCGCTGAAAGAACTGGATCGTCAATCTTCGCGCTTTGTCAAAGAGAGCGGGATCATGGCCCAGATCCGGCGGGCGCCTTTTGGCGTCGTCTTGTGCATGGGGCCGTTTAATTATCCGTTGAACGAGACATTTACCACACTGATACCTGCCTTGATCATGGGGAATGTGATCGTCTTTAAACCGCCGAAATTGGGCGTATTATTATACCAACCTCTGTTAAAGGCATTTCAAAAAGCCTTCCCGGCCGGGGTGGTCAACACGGTCTACGGGCGGGGCGCTAAAGTCGTTGGGCCGCTCATGGAAACAGGCCGGATTGATTCGCTGGCTTTTATTGGGACAAGCAAAGTGGCGGATGTATTAAAACATCAGCATCCCAAGCCGCATCGCTTGAAGTGTATCTTGGGTTTAGACGCCAAAAACCCGGCGATTATCATGGAAGACGCGGATATGGATCTGGCGGTTCGCGAATCCTTGTTAGGTACGCTGTCTTTTAATGGCCAGCGTTGTACGGCGATCAAAATGCTCTTTGTCCATCAAAGCATCGCGCCGGAATTCATTCAGCGTTTAAGTGCGGGGATTCGCGAGATGAATATTGGTATGCCGTGGGAGCCGGAGGTGAAAATCACCCCATTACCGGAAAACAATAAAACGGCGGACTTGACGAAACTCGTAGAGGATGCGTTGCGGCACGGGGCGCAAGTGGTCAATGAATTCGGCGGAACAGTAAAAGAGACTTTTTTCTATCCGGCGGTGCTCTTTCCGGTGAATGAACACATGAAGGCGTACCAAGTCGAACAATTTGGCCCGGTCATACCCATCGTGCCTTTTAGCGAAATAGAGACACCGCTGCACTATATCATCGAGTCAAATTTCGGTCAACAGGTGAGCATTTTTTGCCGGGATCCTTACCGCATTGCGACTTTAGTGGATCAACTAGTGAATCAGGTTTGCCGGGTCAATATTAACAGCCAATGTCAGAGAGGGCCGGATATTCTTCCGTTTAACGGGCGTAAAGATTCGGCCGAAGGGACGCTGTCCGTTTCGGACGCCTTGCGGGCATTTACGATCAGGACGTTGGTTGCCGCCAAAGAAAATAACACGAATAAAGAGATCATTCGCACGATCTTGAAAGATGATTTATCCAGCTTTATTTCTACGGATTTCATTTTATAGTAGGAATATCGCTTGACGATACGAAAGTTCATCCTATCTATAAGAATGAAGGCAGCCGTGCTGATCATGCATCAGCGCGGCTGCCTTATGTTGTCAAATTTGAAGAAAATTGACCGGATTTTAAATACATAAGCCAAAAGGTAGCGGAGAGAATAAAAAACAGATCACTTAGACACAAATGTAAGGAGGACAAACAAGTGAGAAGATATATGAAATACATCGTTATGGCCTGTGTCATTCTCGGTTTAATCCTGAGCGGTTGCAGTCTCCAGCCAAAAGCACAAAATCTGCCGAATCCGCAAGTCGGAGAAGGCGGAGCGCCGCCTGAGGCGGAAGCGACCCGGCAAGATGTTTTGGGTCCGGAAAAACGCATTGTCATGGGTTTTTACACCGACGCGGAAGGGGAAGTACCAGCTTCCAAAGATTCCATGATGCAGCATATCCAGGCGATGGAAGAGGTGGCTTTCTTTTGGTATTCGTTTGATGGGAACGGCTACGTGGGACCGAACGGCGATGTTGATTTGAGTATCAAGGAAGCAGCTCAGAAGGCTGGCGCCAAGGCTTACGCGCTCATCCATAATATGAGGGAAGGTCTCTTTGACGCGGATTTAGCGCACCAGGCGCTAGCGAATGAAAAAAACCGGGCCAACTTTGTTCAAAGCCTGCTCGATCTTACCTTAAAGGATAACTGGGATGGGATTTCGATCGATATTGAAAAAGTGCCGCCCGCTGACCGCAACAATTACTCCGCTTTCCTGAATGAACTGAGCAGTGCCCTGAAAGCTAAGGACAAAATCCTCAACGTGTCGATCCCGGCGAAATATAATGATTATGCGGCAGATCTATGGTCGGGTGCGTATGATTATACAGCGATCGGTAAAGCCGCTGACCAGGTGATCTTAATGACCTATGATGAACATGGGCTGGGTACGACACAAGGCCCGATTGCTTCGGTTGACTGGGTCAATCGCGTATTGGATTTTGCCACCGGCAAAATCCCGAAGGAAAAGATGGTGATGGGTTTACCGGTGTATGCGTTTGACTGGGGATCGAATAAGCCGAATCTACCAGCGTATCTATCGTATGCGCAAGCGATCCAGCGAGCTAAAGAACATGGCGTGAATGTCATGTTCGATGAGTCCAGTCAGACGTCCCATTATGCCTATACGGCCGGAGGCGTACGTCATGAGGTATATTTAGAAAACGCCAAAAGCCTGGCTGCCAAACTGGAAAACGCCAAGAAACATCAACTGCACGGCGTAGCGATCTGGCGCTTAGGCATGGAAGACCCGGCGATGTGGGATCAAGTGATTAACACCTATGGGACGAACGATCAGCAGCAATAACGCAATAAGGCCAGGCGCATCGTGGCTCGTCTAAGCTATGGCGCCTGGCTTTTTTGATCTTGAGAAGATTCAGCTGTCTGAATGCCGAAATATCCTGGAGGCGATCGCGCGCAATGATTGAAGCCTTACCGTGTGTTTGCCTTTCAAAGTTGGATAGAGTATAATAAATGCCTAGTCTTTCATCCCTGCTCCACAATTTGGGGCCGTTTAGTCCGAAGGGAGGTGTGTAAATGCAAGCGTATGAAATACTCTATATCATCCAGCCTGATTTGGATGAAGAGGCCGTCACGACTGTTGTAGATCGTTTCACAGCAGTGGTCACAGATAACGGCGGAGAAGTTGTATCTGTGGATAAGTGGGGCAAACGTCGCTTGGCTTACGAAATTAAAGATCATCGGGATGGGTATTATGTCTTGATGAATTTTAATAGCGAAGCCAGTGCAGCGCAGGAACTTGAGCGTCTGATGAAGATCTCAGACCAGATTCTGCGTTTCCTGACCACGAGAAAAGAGAGTTAATGGAGGGGTATAGATGTTAAATCGAGTCGTATTAATTGGCCGTTTGACAAAAGACCCTGAATTGCGCTATACGCCAAACGGTATCGCGGTGGCGAATTTTACTCTGGCGGTTGACCGTAGCTATAAAAATGCGCAGGGCGAAAGAGAAACTGACTTTATCCCGTGCGTGGTATATCGGCAATTAGCGGAATTAGTAACAAACTATTTAGCTAAAGGTAAGCTAGCCGCAGTAGACGGGCGGATGCAAGTGCGCTCGTATGTGGGCCAAGATGGACAGCGGCGCTGGGTCACCGAGGTGGTTGCTGAGGATGTGCGCTTTTTGAGCCCAAAGGATGGCGGCGGCAGTCCGGGATCTTACTCCGAACCGAATGAAGGCGTTGCATATGCGCATGAGATCAGTTTGGAAGACGATATCCCATTTTAAATAGCAAAGGGGGATTGTGAAAAGATATGAAACGTGAACGAGGACGGCGTCCGCGCAAAAGAGTTTGTAGTTTTTGTGTGGATAAAGTGGAAAGTATTGATTATAAAGAAACACATAAATTGCGTAAATACGTAACGGAGCGCGGCAAGATTTTACCTCGCCGGATATCCGGTAATTGTGCGAAGCATCAACGGCAGGTTACCTTAGCGATTAAGCGGGCCCGCAGCATTGCTTTATTGCCCTATATCATAGAGTAGCCAAAAGGAGCGCTAAGCTCCTTTTGTTTTTTGCAGGAGATTGCGTCTCGGGCAGCGAATTTTCGCAGCAGGAGACAGAGGCTAGGCGATAGATTCAATATGGAGGCGAATCCGTTGGAAGAGGGTGTTTTCAGAAATATCAACGTGCTGGAAGCGTTGAAAGTGGAGCTTTTGCAAGCCCAGTGCTGTTTTCAGCAAGGGATGATTCAGCATTCCGATGAAGATATCTTGAAGGGATTAGCCGATATGATCGGACTATGTTACTTACTGGCGCGACGCATGGGTTTGGATTTCGCGAAAGTTGATCGAGTTTTGATGCAACGATTGGAAGAATGGCGCACAACAGAAAAAACAGATCTGGAAACATGGTGGGGAGATTTGAGTATGCTACAGAACTACCTGGCCCCAGAGGAATAGAAATAGCGGGAGTTCAGCGGATGGCACGAACAAAAGACGGTGTTCTTTTCTACTTAGGCTTACTGACTCTATTGGTTTTCCCTTGGTTAGGTGCGGTTTTACCCTTATTGGGATGGGTGACAGATGTCTGTTTATTGATTGCTGTCTTTGGCCTAAGCAACCGTTTGGGGTGGTTCAAACCGGCGCTATGCTTAGCGGTTGGCTATATTGTAGCTGTCGGGACGCAGGGTATAGCGGGCATGGCGCTTGTGCATTATACTCCCTTGGCCGGAATTTTTGGCGCCTGGAGCAGGCGCTGGCCCTCGCGTGGAACCGCGTTCTTTTGGGCTTTGGCGGCGGCGGCACTGTTGGCGGTCGCGCCGTTCCTGCTATCGTTTGGCGTTATGTTGCAGGAGGCTTTGGCTCAAGAAAACATCGACGCTATGTTGCGGATGTACCAAGCGAACGGTTTTTTTGAACCGTTTCAACAACAAGGGATGAGCGATCGTATGATCCGCGAAGTATTTGTGGACAGCATGACGTTTTACCTGCATCTAACGCCCGCTTTCGTCGCGATTCTCGGTATGTTGGAATATGGTTTGGCCCATGCTATATTTCAGCGTATCCTGCGGCGTATGAGCGGAACCCGGAATATGATCATTCCCTTTTCGTTATGGCGTTTTCCGAGGTGGACGATTTGGGGCGCGAATCTAGGGATTCTCTTGTTTTTAGGCGGAGATGTGCTGGCGACGCCTGCTGTGAAGTTGACGGGAATGAATCTCATGTTGATCTATGCGGGACTGGCATTCGTGCTGGGTATGGCGGTCGTGGCGTTTTTTTTACGAGCGTTTCGTGTTTCCGGCTTGGTTAAATGGGGAATTATCGCATTCAATGTTATATTTGCGCCCTTTAGTGTGATCACGCTCACACTGCTTGGCTTGTTGGATCTGGGATTGAATTTTCGCCGCTTGCCGGATCAGCCGAAATTGAATTCACAGGATTGAGCTTATTTGGAGGGATGATTGATGAAAGTTATCTTGCAACAGGACGTGAAAGGGACGGGTAAGAAAGGGCAATTGCTGGAAGTAGCGGATGGTTATGCGCGCAACTTTCTCTTACCCAAGCATTGGGCGGTGGAAGCAACAACCGCTAATCTGACAAATGCAGCGCAGCAAAAAGCGTCGGAAGAAAATCGCAAAGAACAAGAAAAACAAAACGCTATGAAATTAGCCTCACAATTAAATAACTTGCTGGTTGAGGTGGCGACAAAAACCGGTGAAAACGGTCGGATATTCGGCTCGGTCACAAGTAAGGAGATTGTAGATGCGGTCAAGCAGCAGCATCAATTGACGATAGATAAAAGGAAGGTCGAAGTAAAAGAACCGATTAAGGCTCTGGGCGAATACTATCTGACGGTTAAGCTGCATCCGGAGGTTGCTGCGCGATTGCAAGTACGGGTGATAGCCGGGTAATCAGGCAGCGAAAAGAGGCGAAACCAATGAAATCGCTATTGACGAAATGGCTCAAGAGTAATAATTTTGACGAGCGGCTACCGGATGAGGAGTTATATAAAAAAGAAGTGGAGTCGCTCTATCTTCTGCTGACCAATTTCTACGGGACGGATAAATTGGTTCTGAAAGCCAGTAAATTAGACGCGTTAGCACTGATGCGTTCTGATCTATTAGGTGAACAGACAGCGGCTTTGCTGAAGATTGTCACGGATGACCCGACGCCGCGCAGCATCCCTACCCTGGAGGAAATTCCGGAACTATTAAATGAAGCGGAAGAGCGGATCGTTGATTTGATTGTGCGGCGCTCCGTCGAAGATCGCTTGGATCGACAGATTAATGATCGCATGCAAAAACGGCAGCAGGAGTATTGGAAGGAAATCAAGCTGCAAGTATTAAAGGAATACAGTGGTCCGGAGAATGCCCAGACGCTGAAAAAGCTTGGAGCACTGGAACAAATGAAGCAGGTTCATCTAGCGAAACCTGTCGAAGAGGTTCTGCGTCCGGTTCATCCTGATGAGATCATCGGACAGACAGAAGGGATGCAGTCATTACTGGCAAAATTATCTACGCCGTATCCGCAGCATGTGTTGATTTTCGGGCCGCCAGGCGTGGGTAAGACGACGGCAGCCAGGGTTGCTTTGGCAACGGTGAAAAATAAAGCGGATTCCCTATTCGCGCCGGATGCTCCGTTTATTGAAGTCGATGGGACTACGTTGCGCTGGGATCCGCGGGATGTAACGAATCCCCTATTAGGGTCGGTGCATGATCCGATTTATCAGGGAGCGAAGCGTGATCTGGCGGATATCGGGATCCCGGAACCGAAGTTGGGTTTGGTGAGCGACGCCAATGGCGGAGTTTTGTTCATCGATGAGATCGGAGAGATGGACACGCTGCTGTTAAATAAACTGCTAAAGGTCTTAGAGGACAAAAAGGTTCAATTTGACTCGTCTTATTATGATCCGGAAGACCCGCAGATCCCGCAGTATATCAAGCAATTATTTGAAGAGGGCGCCCCGGCGGATTTTATCCTGATTGGGGCGACGACGCGTGATCCCAGGGAATTAAATCCGGCCTTGCGTTCTCGGTGTGCGGAAGTTTATTTTGTTCCCTTAGAACCGCAAGATATTTGTCGTATTGTCCGTCAAACCGCTGCTAAGCTGGAGATCGAATTAGTAGAATCGGTGCCGGAGATCATTAGCAACTATGTCATAGACGGGCGCAAAGCGAATATGATTTTGACGGATGCCTATGGCTTAGCCTGCTATCAGGAAGATCAGCCTGCTGCTGGGAAAGTACGGATCAGTGCTGAAATTATCTATGAGGTATTGCGGGCAGAGCGCTTAGTTCCGTATGTCACGAGGAAGATTCAGAGCGGTCAGGGCATAGGGAGGACGCTGGGTTTGGGGGTCGCCGGTTTTTTGGGTTCGGTTTTGGAGATCGAGGCGGTCGTTTTTCCCGCTGTCGCAGGGAAAGGCCGGGTACGCTTTAATGAAACAGCCGGCAGCATGGCTAGAGACGCCGTGTTTAATGCTACGGCTGTGATCCGCCGGCTCAGCGGTGAGGATTTGCGCAATTATGACGTTCATGTCAATGTGATCGGCGGCGGTAAAATTGACGGTCCTTCAGCCGGGGTGGCGATGACCCTGGCGATCTATAGCGCTCTGAAAAATCAACCCGTATACCTGGATGTGGCAATGACTGGGGAGGTTTCGATCAGTGGAGAGGTTAAACCAGTTGGCGGCATTTATGAGAAGATATTCGGCGCGAAGCAAGCGGGCGCGCGTAAAGTCATCATTCCCGCGGAAAACCTTGCGGAAGTCCCCAGTGGACTTAGCGGGATTGAGGTTGTGGCCGTGGAGCATATAGAACAAGCAATGAAGCATCTGTGTGTCTGATCGTTGATGGAGGAGTGTGCAAATGGATCCGCTAAGAGTTCCGCCGCATAACCTGGAAGCCGAAACCTCTGTTTTAGGCGCGCTGATGTTGGATGCCGGCTTAGCCAGTGCGGTCTTTGAAGTATTGCAGCCGGAGGATTTTTATCGCGATAATCATCGGTTGTTATTTTCGGCGATCAAGAACCTGTTTGAAAAAGGGGATCCGATCGATCTAGTCAGTGTGGCGGAAGCTTTACAAGCCCAAGGGCGTTTAGAGCAAATGGGCGGGATATCAACGATTGCGGAAATCGCCCGTTCCGTTCCCTCGGCGGCAAACGCGGAGTATTACGCGCGGCTCGTGGCGGAGAAGGCGCTGTTGCGTATCTTGATCCGGCGCTCCGGGGAAATCGGCGCCAAAGGCTATGAACCTGGCGGAGAAGCGAATGAATTGTTACTCGAGGCCGAACGCATGGTCTACGAACTCTCTCAGCGCAGCCAAAAAGAAGGTTTTAGTTCTATTCGCAGCATTTTGATGGCGACATTTGAAAAAATAGAACATTTATATGCGAACAAAGGCAATATTACCGGAGTGCCCAGTTTTTTTCATACGTTGGATTTTTTAACTTCGGGCTGGCAGCCTTCAGATTTAATCATCGTTGCCGCGCGTCCATCCATGGGCAAGACTTCGCTGGCCTTGAATATGGCGCAAAATGCCGCCGTACGGGCGAAGATACCGGTAGCGGTGTTTAGTTTGGAAATGTCTAAGGAACAATTGGTTCAGAGGATGCTTTGCTCAGAAGCTATGGTCGATCAACAGCGGGTCAGGACAGGTGAGCTGCTGGATCAAGACTGGCCGAAGCTGACTCGGGCAGTCGGTCCTCTCTCGGAAGCGCCAATATTTATCGATGATACGGTAGGGATCTCTTTGGTAGAAGTGCTCTCGAAAGCCCGCCGTTTGAAGATGGAAAGCGGCTTAGGGCTGATCGTGATTGATTATCTGCAATTAATGACAGCCGGAAAAAGGATCGAGAGCAGACAGCAGGAGGTCGCCCAGATCTCCCGTGGCTTGAAAGGGGTGGCGCGTGAACTGCAAGTTCCGGTCATCGCCTTGTCTCAATTAAACCGTGGTGTAGAACAGCGCCAGGATAAACGTCCGATTATGTCGGATCTGCTCGAGTCTGGCTCGATCGAAGCAGATGCAGATGTCATCTCGTTTATCTATCGGGACGAATATTATAACCCGGAATCTGAGAAAAAAGGGATTGCCGAGATTACGATCGCCAAACATCGGAATGGTCCGGTAGGGACAGTCGAACTCGGTTATTTGAAAGAATTCACTAAATTTGTTAACTTAGAACGTCAGCACAAGGTAAGTTGACAAAACCCAGCCGGAATTGATAATATGAAGCTGTTTGTGACGAATAACGAAGGGAGCAGACTATGGCGGCAGTTGTTTTAGTCGGGGCCCAATGGGGTGACGAAGGCAAAGGCAAATTGACGGATTATCTGACTGAGAAGGCGGATATGGTCGTCAGATATCAGGGTGGTAATAATGCCGGACACACGGTGGTCGTTGGGACGGAGGAATATAAACTTCACCTGATCCCCTCCGGTATTCTATACGACAATAAAGTGTGCGTGATCGGGAACGGCGTGGTGCTCGATCCGGCCATTTTGTTAGAAGAAATTCATTCATTAACGCAAAGGATTGGCAAACACGCGCGCTTGCTGATCAGTAGTAACGCCCACGTGATTATGCCCTATCATCGTTTGCTGGATCAATTGCAAGAACAATCGCTGGGCGAGGCCAAGATTGGCACGACAGGCCGGGGGATTGGTCCCGCTTATATGGATAAAACCGCGCGTACGGGGATCCGCGTGAGCGATCTGATTGATCCGGAGCTCTTCGCGGAAAAACTCAAGAACAATCTGGCGGGGAAAAACCTCGTACTGACCAAAATTTTCGCTGTTCCGCCTTTGGAATATGAAGAGATTTATCAGGAATACCTGACCTATGCAGATGAATTGCGCCCGTTTGTTACGGATACATCGCTGGAAATCAGCAAATATATTCGGGCGGAGCGTAGGATTCTGTTCGAAGGGGCGCAGGGGATTCTGCTGGATTTGGATCACGGTACCTATCCTTATGTAACTTCTTCTCATCCGACAGCTGGTGGCGCTTGTGTCGGCGCGGGCATAGGACCTTCCTGTATTCAGCGTGTGTTAGGGGTTGCTAAAGCCTATACGACCCGCGTGGGAGAAGGACCTTTTCCCACGGAATTAACGGATGAAGTGGGAGATCTGCTCAGGCGGAACGGCCGTGAATTTGGCACGACGACCGGACGGGCTCGCCGCTGTGGCTGGTTTGACAGCGTGATTGCCCGCTATAGTGGGCGAGTGAGCGGGATATCTGATTTCGCAGTGACGAAACTGGATGTTTTAAGCGGCTTTGAACGCTTGAAGATCTGTGTAGCTTATCAATACCAAGGAGAGCGGATCGAAGAATTCCCGCAGAGTCAAAAAATATTTGCTCAATGTGAGCCGATGTATGAAGAGCTGCCCGGTTGGCAGGAGGATCTGACGCAGATTCAGCGCTTTGAAGATCTGCCTGTTGCGGCGCAAGCGTATATTCAACGCATGGAAGAATTGACCGGGATTCCGGTTTCGATCGTGACGATTGGTCCGGAGCGCGAGCAAACATTGATCCGCCATTCGTTGTTCTAGTTGACGGCCTGCTTGACAAGCTTCAAGAATTCATGTAATATCAATATCTGGCTGGCAACAGCCATGACAAGGCCCGTTGGTCAAGTGGCCTAAGACACCGCCCTCTCACGGCGGTAACACGGGTTCGAATCCCGTACGGGTCACCAACCTCACATGCCTCGGTAGCTCAGTCGGTAGAGCAGTGGACTGAAAATCCACGTGTCGGCAGTTCGATTCTGCCCTGAGGCACCAATCTTATGTCTAAAATAAGCAAATGTGCCAGATAAGCAATTTCAAGAGCTGTGTTGGAAGTATGTGCCTGCGCGGCTCTTTTATTTTTCCGGCTATGGCGTGTGAAAATCAGTTTTTGTCTAAAAGTAGTATTAAAGAGTTCATCATTTCTGTCGATACTGAAATAGAGAAGAAGAAAAATCTGGTGATCAGCGAAAGGGTTTGAGGAAATGGATATAGCAACAATTGTCGGCCTGATCGTAGGCTTTGTCGCGGTCGGCGTGGGGATGGTGATGAAAGGGGCAAGTCTCACTTCCTTGGCTAACCCGGCTGCGATTCTGATCATTATTGCAGGGACGGCAGCCACAGTGTTAATCGGATTTCCGATGGATGAACTCAAAAAGCTGCCTAAGCTCTTTAAGATCGCAATGACGAATAAAGAATACTTCTCCAAAGTGGAATTGATTAACATGTTCTCGGAATGGGTGACGATCAGCCGCCGGGAAGGACTGCTCTCTTTAGAGAGTAAAGCGGATGAGATCGAGGATGCTTTTTTAAGAGAAGGTATGCAGATGGTGATTGACGGTAACGATCCGGATTTCATCGAGACGGTCATGTTGAATAATATCTCCCAGATGGAAGCGCGACATAAAAACGGCGCTCTGATCTTTAGTCAAGCTGGTACATATGCTCCGACACTGGGGGTTTTAGGGGCAGTCGTAGGTTTGATCGCTGCTTTGAGCCATTTGAACGAAATCGATGAATTAGGGCATCTGATTTCGGCGGCGTTTGTAGCGACCTTGTTGGGTATCTTTACCGGGTATGTCCTATGGCATCCTCTGGCTAATAAATTAACGCAGAAATCAAATAAAGAAGCAGACGTGAAAAGAATGATGCTGGAAGGCATTTTATCACTCCAAGCGGGGGATTCCACTTCCGCCAATACGCAAAAACTCATGACGTATCTATCGATGGCTGAACGGAAGAGACTGGAGGCGGGCGGCGGTGAAAAAGCAACACAAAGCGCATGAAGAACCGCATACCAGTGAAGCTTGGCTGATCCCTTATGCGGATATCCTTACCTTGCTATTGGCGCTGTTCATCATCCTTTTTGCCTCTAGCCAAGTGGATCAGCAAAAGTATGAGCAGGTTATGCAGGGATTTATCAGTGAATTTACCGGCGGTAGCAGTATCTTGGACTCCTCGTCTTCGGTGTTAGATCCGGGTTCCGATCTGATTCATATGGAGCCTGGCGGACAATTAGTACAGGAACAATCCGACATGGCGTCGATGAAAAAGATGTTGGATGAGTATATCGATGAGAACGGTCTATCGGCACAATTAGAAACCAATGTCAATGGGGAAATGCTGAGGATTATTATTCGTGATTACGCGTTATTTGATTCCGGGTCAGCTGCGGTGAAAGCGGATGCACAGAAATTAGCCGTGGATATCGCAGGCATGCTCAGTAGCTACCCGAATTATACGGTAGAAGTTGCCGGATATACGGATGACCGGCCGATACACTCGGCGGAATTTGATTCAAACTGGGATTTAAGCTCAGTGCGGGCCTTGCATTTTATGAAGTATATTCTTTTAGACGACCAGGTAAACGAAGCGAGATTCCGCACGGTCGGCTACGGGGAATTCCGACCGATCGACACGAATGAGACAGAGGAAGGGCGGGCGAAGAATCGCCGCGTGGAGGTCACGATTAATTCGAAATAAGTCCGTTTGAATATTTGAAATTCCTCTTTTAGACGTTACCGAACTTATTCAGGGCAAAAAGGTGAAGCTGTTTTTGGAAAACAACAAATATTTTTGCCTCAATAAAAATTGTGTCCGGAAGACTTTCGTCCGGCAGTTTGACTTTTTCGAGCGGAAAGCGATCCGAACAAAGCGGCTACA